>PUON01000121.1 GCA_003552125.1 Dehalococcoidia bacterium
AGGCAAGGGCATGCGTGTGTGGGACGACCAAGGCAAAGAGTATCTCGACTTCGTTGGCGGTTGGGCGGTGAACGCGCTGGGCCACTGTCACCCGGTGCTGGTGGATGCCATCGAGCGGCAGGCCCGCACGCTCATCCACACATCGAATCAGTTCTACACCATCCCCCAACTCGAACTGGCGGAGCTGCTGGTGCGCAACAGTTGCCTCGACCGTGTATTCTTTGCCAACAGCGGCGTCGAGGCTGCAGAAGGCGCAGCAAAGCTCGCCCGCCGGTACGGCGCGCTTCATCTCAACGGTGCCTACGAAGTCATCACCGTCGGGGATTCCTTCCACGGCCGGACGCTGGCAATGACCGCTGCCACGGCGCAGCAGAAGTACCAGGAACTGTACGCGCCACTACCACCGGGCTTCGTCAACGTCGCGTGGAATGACGTCCAGGCCATCCGCGATGCCACCGGACCCGCCACGTGCGCGGTCATGCTTGAGCCAGTACAGGGCGAGGCAGGCGTCCGCATACCAGACGCTGGCTATCTCCCCCAGGTGCGGCAGTGGTGTGATGAGAACGGCTTGCTCCTTATCCTGGACGAGGTTCAGACCGGCATCGGGCGCGTAGGAACGCTCTTTGCGTATGAACAAGCCTGCATCGAGCCGGACATCCTGGTCCTGGCCAAGGGTCTTGCTTCCGGTGTACCCATAGGCGCCTTTCTGGCAAAGGAACATGCCTCTGCATTCCAGCCGGGGGATCACGGATCCACGTTCGGCGGAAACCCGCTCTCCTGTGCTGCGGCGTACGCCGTTGTGAACTACATCATCGAGAACGACGTGCCGGGTCACGTGGCCCGGGTGGGCTCACGCTTCCTTGAGAGACTCACCGACCTCGCACACGAGCTCCCCCCAGTCAGCGGTGCACGTGGACGCGGTCTGCTCGTCGCACTGGTCCTCGAGAAGGACATCGCACAGGAGGTTACACTTGAGTGCCTCAATCACGGGCTTCTGGTGAATCGTGTCCGACCAAATACCATTCGCTTCATGCCGCCGCTCATTGCGACGGATGAGGATATCGACGAGGCAATGAACATCCTGAGGACCATCCTGGCCTCAGCATAAAGGAGACGTAGATGGCTGAAAGGGCAGTGCTGGCATATTCGGGCGGACTGGATACCTCCGTCGCAGTGAAGTGGATCAAGGAGAACTACGGCTACGATGTCGTGACGTTTACCGTGGATATCGGCAACGTTGCGAACCTCGACGCTATCAGGCAGAAGGCACTTGATGTGGGTGCAGTCGAAGCGGTCATCGCGGATGCCCGAGAGCAGTTCATCAGAGACTTCGTCTACCGGTCGCTGAAGGCGGATGCGATATACGAAGGTGAGTACTCCCTGGCAACGGCTATCGGCAGACCCCTCATCGCTCAACTGCTTGTGAAGGTAGCCCAGGAGACGGGTGCGGTCGCAGTGGCTCATGGCTGCACAGGCAAGGGTAACGACCAGGTACGGCTTGATGTCGGCATCGGCACGCTGGGCCCGGATCTAAAGATCATTGCCCCTGCGCGAGAGTGGGGCATGACGCGGGAGGAGCTCATTCGCTACGCGGAGGAGAACTCCATCCCGATACCGGTAACCAAGAAGAGCCCCTACTCAATTGACGAGAACCTGTGGGGCCGCAGCATCGAGACTGGCGTGCTCGAGGATCCCTGGACAGAGCCCCCGGCCGACGTCTACGCGTGGACCTGTAATCCGGACGACGCACCCGACGCACCCGAGTACATCGAGATCGAGTTTGAGAAAGGGATACCCATCAAGCTCAATGGAATCACCATGGGTGGAGTGGAACTCGTGGAGCACCTCCACGCAACTGCCGGTCAGCATGGTGTCGGCCGGGTAGACCACATCGAGAACAGACTCGTAGGCATTAAGTCGCGTGAGATCTACGAAGCCCCTGCCGCCACTGTCCTGCTCAAGGCGCATGCCGCACTGCAAAACCTCGTGCTCACCAAGGACCAGTTGCGCTTCAAGCAGCTCGTCGCATCGCAGTATGCTGATCTAATCTACAACGGCCTCTGGTTCGGCGGACTGCGGCATAACCTCGACGCATACGTGGATGACACGCAGCAATATGTCACCGGCATCGTCCGGCTCAAGCTCCACAAGGGAAATTGCTCGGTCGTGGGCAGAAAATCTCCGTACTCTTTGTACGACCTGAGCCTCGCGACGTATGATAAGGGAGACGCGTTTGACCAAGCCGATTCGCCGGGCTTCATCAGGCTCTGGGGATTGCCCGTGCGTTTGCAGGCACGTCAGCAACGCGGTGCCATTGGCGCAGACTGATGCTTGAATCGAAGAGCAGTGAGGTGCAGCACTACGTCGGATCGTTGCGTTACGACCGGCGACTCTACCGGCACGATATTGCCGGCAGCATGGCGCATGCTCGCATGCTCGGTGGCCAGGGAATCATACCCGACGACGACGCACAGCGCATCATACAGGGGCTGGAGGCGATACGCGGAGAGATTGAGCGCGGCGAGTTCATTTTCGATCCTGCTGATGAGGACATCCACATGGCTGTGGAGACCCGCCTGTTCACGCTCATCGGTGATATCGCAGGAAGGCTGCACACGGGCAGGTCAAGAAATGATCAGATCGCGCTGGATGTCCGCATGTACCTGCGCGACGAGATGGGCCAGATCGACAGTGCCCTGACCGACCTACGCCGTGCACTGGTTGAGCTCGCCGAACGCAATCGTGACGCCATCCTGGCGGGGTACACCCACCTGCAGCAGGCGCAACCCGTGCTGTTCGCCCACCATGTGCTCGCGTACTTCGAGATGTTCGGACGGGACGCCGAACGGCTTGCCGACTGTTTGAAGCGCGTGAACGTGCTTCCTCTCGGCAGCGGCGCGCTGGCGGGCGTACCCTATCCAATCGACCGCGACGCAGTAGCTCGGGAGCTTGGATTCGACCGCGTCAGCGCCAACAGCATGGATGCAGTAGCGGACCGCGATTTCGTCGCGGAATTCAATGCCTGCGGCGCGATACTGATGATGCACATATCCCGCCTCGCCGAAGAACTGGTCCTATGGTCCAGTACCGAGTTCGGCTTCGTCCGCATGGGTGAAGGCTACACAACGGGCTCCAGCATCATGCCACAGAAGAGAAACCCGGACATTGCAGAACTGGCCCGCGCCAAGACCGGCCGCGCCTACGGAAACCTGATCGCCATACTCACAATACTGAAATCACTTCCGCTGTCCTACAACAGAGATTTGCAGGAAGACAAAGAGCCCCTCTTCGATACCGTCGACACGGTGAAGGAAACTCTGAGGATCTGCGCGGAGATGCTGCGCACCGTCGAAGTGAACGCACCGCGCATGCGCGGTGCAATGCGCGATTATGTGCTCGCAACAGACGTTGCGGACTACCTGGTCGGCAAGGGAGTGCCCTTCAGATCGGCACATGGAGTTTCGGCCGAGCTGAGCCGCTACGCGGCAGATCACGGGAAATCCCTATCCGAATTGACGCTCGACGAATACCGGCGGTTCTCCGGGATGTTCGAGGATGATATCCTCAACCTGTCGATGGAGCGCTCAGTGGGCGCGCGCAACGTAGCAGGAGGAACGAACCCTGACAGGGTGAGTTCCGCACTCAGGGTCGCGCGCAACATACTGGACGCAGAAGGGCGAAGCGAGAGCCCAACTGGTTGAACTGAATGTCTGGTGCAAATGGAGCCTGACGACGGCCGAGCCGCCGTGCTGGTTACGCGGCGCTCTTGTAGTGGGTCCTGAGGCACCGGGTACAGATCCGGACGGAGTACTGCACTCCCTCCAACAAAAGATTGGTCCTGTGAACATTGGGCAGCCAGCGCCGTCGCGTATGCCGCTTGGAGTGACTGACCTTGTTTCCATACATAGGTCCCTTACCACATATCTCACACTTCATGAACTCTATCCCTGCTTTACCTTTCAATTGACAACGTCTACAATAGGATGGTATCACGAATGACCCCACGCAGCAACACGACACTTCCGGAGGGCGAGACCAGAGTGCAGTTCGCCGACGGTAAGGCCTTTACGAAAATGTTCTCGGTGGGAACCCGCTGGCTGGAGCGGGCAGTCCCCGACATAAATGCCATTAACGTGTTTCCCGTTCCGGACGGCGACACTGGCACCAATATGCTGCTCACCATGCGTTCGGCCGTCGAGGAGGCCGGTACACACAACGGCGAGGCAGTCGGCGTCGTCGCACGCTCCATGGCCTACGGTGCGCTTATGGGTGCCCGGGGGAACTCGGGCGTCATCCTGTCTCAATTCTGGCGCGGATTCGCCGATGCCCTCGAGGGTAAGGAGACGCTCGACGGCAAGGCGCTGGCCGATGCACTGAGCAAGGCGGCAGCCACGGCTTATGGCGGCCTCGTCCATCCCGTTGAGGGAACCATCCTCACCGTACTGCGCAACTCGGCCGAGGCTGCAACTACCGCCGCCGGGCAGGAAGACGCTACGCTACTGGACGTGCTGGATGCCGCAGTGAAGTCCGCAAGGGACACGGTAGCCTCAACTCCAGACCTGCTCCCGGTTCTCAGAGAGGCGGGCGTGGTCGATGCTGGCGCCCAGGGGTTCTATGTGCTCCTAGATGGCGCCCTTTCATCGCTCAACGGACGCGATAAGGGACCAAAGAGCGCGCCGGAATTGGTGGCGGTTCAGATTGAGCCCCTCCACCAGAGCCCATCCAGTGCCGCCACGCAAGTTGAGGTTCCCTACGGATACTGTACGAACTTCGTTTTGCAGGCTAAGAGCCTCGACGTAGACAAGATTTCCAGAAGACTGCGTGATAAGGGACAATCGCTGGTCGTCAGTGCGAATGGCACGACCTCAGCCTCCGTAGTGCGCGTCCACATCCACACGTTCAAGCCCGGACAGATACTGGATTTCGCCAGCAGACTGGGGACCTTGCACCAGATAGAGATTCACAACATGGACGACCAGTACGAGGAGTACATCAAGCTGCAGCGTTCGAAGCTCCCACAGGTGGACACCGCTATCGTCACCATTGCCACGGGGGATGGATTGTTCGATGTCTTCAGCAGTCTTGGTGCAACCATTGTCGTACCCGGGGGTCAGACGATGAACCCGAGCGTGCGACAGATACTGCAGGCTGTGGACCTCGCGCCGTCGGATCACGTTATCCTGTTACCCAACAACAAGAACATCGTTCTCACCGCCGGACAGGTGGATGAGCTTTCGGACAAGAAAGTGCACGTGGTACCCACCCGCACCATCCCGCAGGGCATCGCCGCGTTGCTGGCGTTCAACTACGACCTCGGCGCAGACGAGAACGCCCGCGCGATGACAGATGCCATTCAGAATGTCAACACCATAGAGATCGCCCGCGCAGTCCGAAAGTCCGAGATGAACGGCACGAAGGTCCGCAAGGGCCAGTACATCGCAATACGGAACGACAAGCAACTGATTGCCGCAGGAGACCAGCTTGAATCAGTAGTACTTGAGGCTCTGGAGCAGGTAGGGACTGCAGAGGCTGAACTGGTCACCCTGTACTGGGGATCTGAAGTGGAGTCCATCACCGCGCAGTCCATACGGGACAGCGTTCACGAGCGCTACGGCATCGAGGTCGAACTGGTCAACGGCGGCCAGCCGCATTACGAATTCATCATATCAGTCGAGTAACCCGGTCGTGCAAACGAGCGCATTCGCTCATCTGCTGTGGCCGCCTCAAGAGCAACGTCGTGCCCCCCGCTCGGACGCCGTTGAACAAGTGGGTTGGCGCAGAGCGAGGCAAGCGTGACCACATCCACACCGGCAGAGGCATTTCGAAAGATTCTCGAGCTGGAAGCTCACAAGCAGTACAACGACACGGCTGTGATCGGCGGTATCGATGCGTACCTGGCCACCGCATCACCGAACCTCCCGAAGCCCCTCGCCCCGGCAGTAAGAAAGGCGCGCACAGCGCCAGGGGGTTATCGACGCTGGACGCAGGAGCAGAGAGCGCGGTGGGTCTCCGAGACTCTGGATCTACTGAATCGTCCACAACGTAGCGGCGCACCACCGGAACGCCAGCCGGTAACCGTGCTCAGTCGCGTATCCACGAAGACCGCAGCACTCCTCTCCAAACTCGGCGTCAGTACCATCGACGACCTTCTGCACCACATACCGCGGCGCTACCTCGATTACACACAGACGCGCCCCATAGCTCACCTCATACCACACACTGAGCAGACAATCGTCGGCCGGGTGGTGAAAGTCTCCATGGTGATGCCCGGGGGGCGACGCTCCACCGAGGCAGTAATCGACGATCGGACAGGAAGAGTCAGGATACTCTGGTTCAACCAGCCGTGGGTTGCCCGCCAGTTGCCTCGCGAGAGCATGATCGTAGTGAGCGGCACCGTCAGCGTATTCCACAACCGGCCTCAATTCATCTCCCCGGAATGGGAAGACGTAGAGTCAAGTGGCATTCACACCGGTCGGCTCGTGCCAGTCTATCCGCTTACCAAGGGGCTTACCGCCCGAAAGATGCGCAACTGGGTCACCGAGGCGCTCGACCTCTGCGAGCCAGGGCCGTCAGAGTATCTCCCGCAGGACCTCTTGCAGCGTGTCAAGCTGCCGCGCATGGCTCAGGCGGTCAGGCAGGCACATTTTCCGGATTCAACGGCACAGGCGGCTTCGGCGCGTCAGAGGCTCGCGTTCAACGAACTACTGTCGCTGCAATTGGGATTGCTCATCACCCGCCGACAGTGGCAGCACAGCCTGCCCGGACATCCGCTGAAGGCAGAGCCGGTGCTCCTTGGCAGGCTCTTGCAGATGCTGCCATTCACCCTCACCTCCGCACAACAAGGCACACTGGAAGATATTCTGAAGGACCTGGAGCAGCCCGTGCCGATGTCGCGCATGCTGCAGGGGGACGTCGGGAGCGGCAAGACGGTAGTGGCGCTCGCAGCAATGATCATCACTGCCGCACACAGTCTCCAAAGTGCGCTCATGGCCCCCACCGAGGTGCTTGCGGAGCAGCACTACCGCACGCTCCTCTCGCTGCTGGATGCCAGCACACGTAATACGGACAACGGAGCAACCGGCCTGAGCGGAGACCGGTCGCTGCGCGACGATCCGGTGCGTTCGATTGACGGCATACTTGACCGACCCCTTACCATCGCGCTGCTGACCGGGTCACTCACAGTCGCCCGTCGCAGGCGGGTGCGCGAGCAAATGATCTCAGGAGACGTCGACATCATCGTAGGCACCCAGGCTCTGGTACAGGAAGGGGTCGAGTTTCGCAACCTCGCACTGGCAGTCGTAGACGAGCAGCACCGGTTCGGCGTGCTGCAGCGCGGCGGCCTGCGCCAGAAAGGCTATAACCCGCACGTGCTGGTCATGACGGCCACTCCGATACCCCGCAGCCTCGCGTTAACGGTGTATGGGGACCTGGATCTCTCAACTATCACCGAGCTGCCACCGGGTCGGCAGCGGATAGAGACGGTCGTGTTTGAGCCCGAAGACACCAGCCTCGTCTACCGCATGGTGCGTGAGGAGGTGGAGAAAGGCCACCAGGCGTACGTCATCTGCCCGCTCATCAGTGAATCCGAAAAGCTGGCGGTGCGCGCGGCCACAGAGGAGCACGAACACCTCAGCAACACGGTATTTCCAGACCTGCGGCTCGGACTGCTGCATGGAGGCATGAAGTCCGCAGAAAAGGACGCCGTCATGCGACTCTTCCGCGATGGCGAGCTCGATATCCTCATCAGCACGACCGTCATCGAGGTCGGCATCGATGTGCCAAACGCTACTGTCATGGTAGTGCTCGGCGCCGAGCGCTTCGGTCTGTCGCAACTGCACCAGTTGCGCGGTCGCGTGGGTCGGGGGTCTGAGAAGAGCTACTGCCTGCTGGTCGGCAACCCCGCCAACCCGGACGCGCAGCGCAGACTCGCGGTGCTGGAGAAGACGCACGACGGATTCGAGCTGGCGCGGCACGATCTCGAGATGCGTGGTGCCGGGGACTTCCTTGGCACCCAGCAGAGTGGCCTACCACCACTTAGAGTTGCTAAACTAACGGACCTTTCAACGATGGAATCCGCCCGCGCAGAGGCCCAGAGGCTCGCACGTATCCGCGGTCTGTTACGGGACCCCGCATATGCAGAGATACGGGAGCGCGTGGCCGCGTTATGGAACGTGAATGTGGAGTGGAGTTGACACAACATGATTAAGCAGACACTGGCTGATAGTCTCAAGAATGCAATCGTGGCGGCGCAGGAGAGCGGCGAAATCGCATTCAGCACCATGCCGGACATCCAGATAGAGAGGCCGCAGGATCCCGCGCACGGAGACTTCGCCTCGGGCATTGCCCTCAGGCTGGCACGATCAGTGAATATGAACCCGCTCCAGCTCGCAGACGTTATCGTACGCAGGCTCGCCCCAGTGCCCGAGATCGCATCCGTGAGCATCGCAGCACCCGGGTTCATCAACTTTCTGTTGGACCGCGAATGGCTTAAGGGACTGGTGATCACGATCCTCTCGAGCCCAGAGACCTACGGAAACATAAGGGTAGGCCAAGGCGTGAAGACGCAGGTAGAGTTCGTCAGTGCGAATCCCACAGGACCGCTGCATGTCGGCCACGGCCGCGGTGCCGTGCTCGGCAGCACGCTGGCGAACGCCCTCGAGGCCGCGGGGTACAACGTCGACCGTGAGTACTATCTCAACGACATGGGCAACCAGATACGCACGTTCGCGAGGTCGCTGCACGCCCGCTACCTGCAGGCGCTGGGCGTGCATGTGGAGATGCCGTCTGACGGCTACATGGGAGACTACGTGGTTGACCTCGCGCGCTCCATAGTCGAGACCCACGGCACGCAGTTCCGGGACATGCCGGAGGAAGAGTCCATCACCGCCATAGGCGACCTCGGCACCTCCATACTGACAGACGGGATACGCGATGACCTGAAGCAGTTGAACGTCGAGTTCGACGTCTGGTTCAGCGAGAAGTCGCTCCATGACAGTGGCGAGTACGAACGCGCCATCATGCTGTTGCGCGAGGGCGGTTATGTGGTGGAGCGCGACGATGCCGTCTGGTTTGAGTCCAGCGTCCTCGGCGAGGACAAGGACAACGTGCTCGTCCGGGGCGACGGCAGCCCCACCTATTTCGCCTCTGATATCGCCTATCACTACGACAAGTTCGTTCGCAGGGGATACAACCGTGTAATCGACATATGGGGCGCGGACCACCAGGGCCATATACCCCGCATGAAGGCTATCGTCAAGACCTTTGGAATCGACCCGGAACAGCTGATCGTCATTACCTGCCAACTCGTCACACTGCGCCGTGGCCGTGAGATAGTACGAGCATCGAAGCGCAGTGGCGATGTCGTATCACTGCGGGAACTGGTGGACGAGGTCGGGGCAGACGCATGCCGCTACAACTTCCTCTCGCGCTCGGCAGCCAGCCAGATGGACTTTGACATCGAGCTCGCCAAGACACAGTCGGCCGACAACCCTGTGTACTATGTCCAATATGCCCACGCACGCATCGCCAGCATCCTGAAGGGAGC
>PUON01000028.1 GCA_003552125.1 Dehalococcoidia bacterium
CTCAGCGCCTCCCGGAAAGAAGCGAGAATGGCCCGCAGTTCAGCTACCTCAGTTTCAGTGGCGTTCCCAGCCGCCATTCTTGCAAGAGGTGGCTCGATGATCTCACGTGCCTCGTAGAGATCAATGATCTCCTCGCTCGAAAGCCTGGCAACATATACCGCAGACTTTCCCCCGGCTGTGGCATCGGCAAGGCCGTCAGCGACGAGTCGACCCAGCGCCTCCCGAACGGGCGTCTTGCTGGTGCCAAGCTGTAGCGCGAGGTCTGCTTCGTGCAACCGGGTACCCGGCAAAATGCGCCCCATACGTATTGCAGTGCGGATGACCGCATAGGCGGTATCGGTGAACTTTCCGCTGGACCGGATAGGCTGCAGGCCGGATGCGGCATCTCTCGAAGCATCGGTCATCAGGTTGACCTCCATGGCTGGACATTGCGATACAACATATACGTATATTTACATCTTTATTCGAGCCCTGTCAATCACTACACATACGGCCCTCGCCATAGCCAGTCCACAGCTAATCCGGCCCTGTGCCACCCGGGACCCGGTGCCTGAATATCAGTCGTATTCCGAGACCAGCGATCTGCTGCGCATCACAGTTTTCACGCCACTGCGAATCCCTTTCTCGGCTGGCGAGAAGTATCGTGAAACGAGGCATCAATCTGATAATCTGTTATACCAACTGGATGCCGGAGAAGCGATCCCGACGTCGCCTTCGGCCCATCATCACAGCAAGGAGGACCTCCCCACGTGGCAGTCCATGTTGAACAGATACCCCTCGGTGATCGTCGCTTGAAGGCGTTCGCCGACCTGCCGTGGAAGCTGCATCGAGGAGATCCCTGCTGGACCCCGCCTCTCCGCGGCGACCTGCTTGGAAGCCGCTTATTGAGACTGAAGGGACTGCTGACTCCCTCTCACCCCTACCATCGACAGGCAGACGTAACCCATTTCCTGGCATGGCGTGACGGCAGTCTGGCCGGACGGATATCCGCCGCCGTGAACCACCGCTTCAACTCTTACCACGGCACCCGCATCGGGTCGTTCGGATTCTTCGACGTGGTGGAGGACTACGAAGTAGCCCGGACGCTCCTGGACCACGCCCGGGACTGGGTGGAACGGCACGGCATGACCATCCTGCGCGGACCGGGAGAGTACTCAAACAGCACGTACGAACGCCAGGGGATACTCATCGACGGCTTCGACACGTGTCCAACGGTGGAACTGACGCATAATCCACAGTACTATGCGGAGTTCATGGATCGATACGGCCTGGTCCGAGCCATGGATTACCACGCTCACGTGATGGACATCAACACTCCCATTCATCCGGCGCTTACTCTGCTCGCGGAACGGGCGAGAAAACGGCACCGGGTGACGACGCGAGAAGTAGATCTCAAGGTGTTCCACGAAGACGTGCGCCTGATCGTCAGACTGTTCAACGAGGCGTGGAGTGAGAATTGGGGGTTCCTGCCGCTGACCGACGAAGAAGCTGATGCCATTGCCGATACGCTGCGCCCCGTCATCGACCCCGGTCTGATGCGCTTCGCTTACGTCGATGATGAACCGGCCGCAATCCTGGGAGCGTTTCCAGATCCCAATCGAGCATTGCGTCCTCGCTGGAAATGGTACGGGGATTCAGACGTAGTGCGTGTGCTGCGGCTCTTGTGGATGAGGCGACGCATCCCGTTTATCCGGCTGATGTTCTTCGGTATCAGCCCGAGATTCCGGTGGATGGGACTGGACGGGCTGCTCTTTTCCGAGGTGAAGACATACGCCCAGCAAAACGGCTACACATACTGCGAGGCATCGATGCTTCTTGATGACAACTACCGCATTATCGGCTCCGCGGAGTTCATGGGGGGACACCGCTACAAGACCTGGCGCATCTACGAGATGTCACTGCAGTAGCCTCGGCGACTCTGCATGCGCTTAAGCCAACCAGTGGCTTCGTCAGTTTCTGCAAGCATACGACCATCATGCACACGGAGGCATATGCTCACAATCTGCGGGACGAGTACAACGGGACAGTGTGATGCCACAAGTGCGCCGACATCGACGACCGGGTACGCAATACCGAACAGGTATCTCTCCGGAACAGTTACGAATGGCGGAGTTGCTGGCAGAGGCAAACCCCGAGATCCTCGCCCGCGTTTCCTTTCGTGGAGCGCACTTACATCAGATCCGGTCCAACGACGTGCGGGAGCACGTGAACATGGAGATACAACGGCGGACCCTTGTTGTGAGCATTCTTCCGGAATGACCTCCGCCGTGCGTCTCGCTGGCGCCGTCCTGAGAAACCGAAATGATAGCAGCGGTCGACACTGCGCTGACGCGTTGTTGCCGGAAGAGGCGCTGCCGGCGGGCATGTACTGAGCCATTGTCGATGGCGATGATGTGATCATACAGCACCTGGCGGGACGTAGAGAGAATCCGGTCTGTTACAATCCGAATCGATACTACACGCTAGGGGGATTCCCTGTGGCTGAAGTCTTGATTCGCTTGCTGATTCTGCTCCCTATAGTCACCGGTTCTATTTGCCTGGTGGTCAGGAAGTCTGAAGTGCGAGCAGGCATTGTTTATCTTACCGCCATATTCCTCATAGTCAGTTCAATCGTGCTTGCCCAGCAATGGAGCCTCCCTCTCAAGTACTACGCAGGTCCCACTTCGAAGTGGATCGTTCTCGTTCTGAGCATGGTGATGCTGGCCTATATCGTCTTTGTTGCCGCGGTGGATATTCGGCGAAGGGGAGTAACCCTGCATAGTGTGCTTACTATAGTCGTGGCTCTGGCCGCAGCCATACCCGTTGCGGTCTTCCAATTCGCTTTGGCACCAGAAGTCCCTCTTGTGGCTAATCCTGCCCTCTACGTGGATCATTTTTCGTTATTACGGGGTATTCTGATTTCGGTAACATGCCCGCTTATCTGCGTATATGCGATAAGGTACATGAAGAATCATGAAGAGCACCTGACGCACCTGGGCGAGCTTAAACGAACCAGACAGCCAAGGTTCTTCTTCTACATGCTGGTTCTCATAGGCGCCATGAACGGAGTCGCCTTCTCCGATAACCTTCTCTGGTTGGCCTTCTTCTGGGGACTAACCACACTCTGTGCCTATGCGTTAATCCGCCATGATGAGACTCCGGAAGCAATAGCCGGTGCTTTTCGCACCTTATGGATATGCCTCATAGGCAATGTCGGTTTTTCTGCAGCCATTATCCTGTCCTGGTACAGTCCCCTCAATACTATTTCGCTGGGCGCCCTTGTTTCTAACGGTGCCGTGGGTTATCCAGTGCTATTGCTACCTTTCGCCCTGCTGTGTGTTGCCGGCATTACCAAAGCGGGGCAGATCCCTTTCCACGGATGGGGAATCAAAGCGGCCCTGGTTTCCCCTGCCCCGGTCCACGCCATCCTATATCCTTTCATGACGACCGGAGTCTTCATAGTTCTCTATGTGTCGCCCGGCTTTGTTGGCACTCAGTTTGCAACCTTCCTGGCCATATTTGGGGCTGCCAGTTCGCTATCCCTTGGCTTAATAGCCATAAGTCAGCGCGGCAGCATCAGCATCCTGGTCTGTTCCGCGATCAGCAATCTGGCACTCATCATAGTGTGCGCCGGCATAGGTACGCCCCTGGCTCTCACTGCGGGCGTCATGCTGGTGATCTTCCTTACTATATCCATGATCCTCCTCTACCTGTGTGCGGGTGTTATCGAGCAGCATGTCCGGAGCAACGACGTGGAGGATATGGAGGGACTGGCCAGGAAGCAGCCCCTGCTGACGGGTATAACCATGACAGCCATACTGTCTTTGCTGGTAGCTCCCTTTGGTATCCTGTTGAGCAAGTGGGCCGCTATACAGGCAGCAGCAGTTATCGGCATATGGTCTTCTCTGGTGCTGGCACTCCTCATGCTGAGCATCGGAGCCGCTACCGTATTCTGGGCTAAGTGGCTGGGACGCATCCTGTGCCAGACTCCCACGTCTGAGAGCGCAAGACTGGAGCCGTTCGTTCCACATTATCATGGCGTCCTGTTGACGTTGGTCGGCTTCGCCGTGCTATCAAGTGTATTCATCGCTCCTCTCTACAACGCTGCCATTGTCCCGATTATCGTTGGTGCGGGTTACGATCCAATTCTGGCTTTTACTACTGAGGCCTGGTTCCTGAGGGCCACAGGCGGGGTTTTTGCCGGCTGGCCGATTTTCATAGTAGTGGCAATAGTGCTACTGATTCCTTTCGCCACCATGAAAGTCAGACCGGAAGCGACCCGACCCGCTTTCATGTGCGGAGAGAATGTGGAAATCGGGTCAGATGAGTTTGTTGCGGTAGGCGACGAAAGAACCCCCCTGATGACCGGCGGGTTCTATATCGAAGGTCTTCTGGGAGAACAAAGGCTTGACAGGTTCGTTATCCCTGCAGGCGTTGTTCTCCTCGGTATCCTGTTCGCGATGGTGGCACTATGAGTTCGGGTTGGATTATTGCAAGTGTGATAATCGCCGTTATAGTGGTTCCGCTTGTCGCGGGGCTGCTCTCGGGCATTGACCGTAAGCTTACTGCCCACATGCAGGGAAGAATCGGCCCGCCGATAATCCAGCCGTTCTACGATATCATCAAACTCCTCGGCAAGAAGCCTATGGTGGCCGGTCAGGCTCAGCTTGTGTTTGCCTGGGCCTTTGTTGGCCTTACCGTCACCGCCGTAGTTCTCCTCGCGCTGAGGCAAGACCTGGTACTGACATTGCTTGTCTTCTTCTTCGGCAGTGTCTGCCTGCCTCTTGGAGCTCTGAGCGTGAAATCTCCCTATAGCCAATATGGGGGGCATCGGGAACTCCTCCAGCTCCTGGCCCTGGAACCTATTCTCCTTCTCTCAGCGATTCCCGTATCACTTAAGGTGGGCAGTTTTCTCATTGCGGACATATTCGCGCATGGGCAACCTCTCCTTCCCAGTTTGTGGATTACCTTTGCTGTCCTGCTTATTCCGGTAGCTCTAGTGATGAGGAAATCTCCGTTCGACATCGCTGGCTCAGAGCACGCCCATCAGGAACTGGTGAGGGGGGTGCTGACGGAGTACTCCGGCCCATACCTTGCGCTAGTTGAAGTGGGACACTGGTACGCGAAGATCTTTGTGCTATCTATCCTGGGGCTGTTCTGGGTCGTAGGCAGCCTATGGTGGCTATCAGTAATCATAGCTTTGGGCGGCTGGTTCATTGTCCTGATCGTCGATAACGTCACCTCCCGCCTCACGTGGTCCTGGATGGTGAAATTTGCCTGGGGCTGTGGCATCACGCTGATAACCTTGAACTCCGTACTGATTCATTTAGGCTGGATGTAACGAATGGACATTCTAACCAGGTCGCGAACCAAGTCCCCGTGGCTGCTACACTATAGCTGCGGCAGCTGCAACGGATGTGACATAGAGATACTTGCCGCTCTCACTCCCCTGTATGACGTAGAAAGGTTCGGCATCGTCAACATGGGGAATCCCAAACATGCTGATGTGCTATTGGTGACCGGCCCGGCAAACTGGCGCAATTACCGGGTGCTGCGCAACATCTATGACCAAATGCCAGAGCCCAAGCTCGTAGTAGTAGTAGGCGTGTGTGGCTCGACTGGCGGAGTCTTCGACAAGTGCCCCAACACCCTTGGCGGTATAGATACAGTCATACCTGTCGACGTTTATATCCCCGGCTGTGCAGCCAGGCCCGAAGCCATCATTGACGGGGTCGTATTGGCACTAGGGAAGCTTGAAGCATATGGAACATGAAGTATTTGTTACTAAGGATGAGTTCATTCCTGCAATACAGGGAATGCTGACGGAAAGAGCCCGGTTGGGGACAATCAGTTGCCTCGATCTGGTCGACGAGTTTGAGCTTATCTACCACTTCGAACCACAGGAAGCGCCAGAGCCGTTAACACACCTCAGGGCAAGAGTGGCTAAGGGGGATACCTGGCCCAGCATAACCAGCATCTATCCTTCAGCCTCCCTGGCTGAACTTGAAATACGGGATCACTTTGATATTGAGATAACTGGCATCACGCTTGATTTTCGCGGGAGGTTTTTGCGTTCCAAGGAAAGCCCGGAGGCCGCACTCCTTAAACCTACTCCCTATGAGTTAACCGCAGCAACGAGGCACCCTGCGAGGTGCGGTGAAGCCTGTCCCGCAGGCATTGATATACCTCGTTATGTCAGGCTTATTGGCGAGGACAGACCCGCTGACGCACTGGCGGTGATCAAGCAATCCTTGCCGTTCCCGGGGATTCTGGGGCGGGTCTGTTTCGCCCCCTGCGAGGCTCCCTGCCGCCAGGCAAAGCAGGAAGAGCCTATTGCCGTCAGAATGCTCAAGCGATTCGCCTATGACAATACCACGTATGAAGAAGAGGTTGCCGCCGAACCAACAGGTAAGCGCGTAGCCATTATTGGCTCAGGGCCAGCGGGCCTTACTGCAGCTTACTATCTGGTGAAAATGGGACATGAAGTTGCGATACTCGAGGCTTTGCCTGAAGCTGGGGGCATGATGCGCGTGGGGATTCCCGCATATCGGCTTCCCAGAAAGGTTCTCGACGAAGAAATCGACCTGGTTAAGCAACTCGGCGCGAAGATACAGACCAGTACCGAAGTATCCTCGTTGGAGACGCTATTCGAGAATGGATATCACGCAATCCTCGTTGCCACCGGTGCTCATCGAGGCATGAAGATGGGCCTTGAGGGAGAGGACCACCACAGAGTCCTGGAGTGTATCGACTTCCTGAGAAGCGTAAGCTTTGGCAAAGGACCGCAGTTGGGAAATCGGGTAGCAGTGATTGGTGGTGGTAACGCTGCTATCGATGCGGCTCGAACTGCCCTGCGCACAGGAGCTGCAGACGTAACGATGCTCTACCGTCGCACGAGAGCCGAGATGCCGGCCAGTGCTTCAGAAATCGAAGAGGCGATAACCGAGGGTGTGAACATCGACTTCCTTGTCGCGCCAAGACGAATAATGATTGAGAACGACACAGTCATACTGGAGAGCGTTCGCATGAAGCTTGGAGCCCCGGATGCCAGTGGCAGGCCTCGACCCGAGCCCATAGAGGGCAGTGAGTTTCAACTGGAAGTGGATGCAATTATTGCTGCCATCGGGCAATCTCCTGACGTGCCCCAGGACTTCGCTCTGGAAACCGGCAGCAAGAATACTGTTATTGTCGACGCCGAAACTATGGCTACCTCAAGAGAAGGTGTGTTCGCCGCCGGTGACGTGATTACGGGACCGGCATCCGTAGTGGAGGCAGTGAGGTCGGCAAAACAGGCAACCATCTCAATAGACAGATATCTTGGCGGCGAAGGGGTCTTGCCCGTTCCAGAATTAGACATAAAGGATCTTACTTCACGCCAGACCTTTATAGAGAGGTGGGCGCGAGACAACCAGAGGGTCGTAATGCCAACCCTGACCATCGACGATCGACTACGGGGATTTGACGAGGTTGAACTTGGGCTGACTGAGGAAATGGCCGTAGCTGAAGGCAAGCGATGCTGGCGATGTGATTTGGAGGAATAGAATGGCACGAACGGCAATTCCATTTGGCCCGCAACACCCGGTATTTCCCGAGCCTGTCCACCTCAAACTGGAGTTGGAGGATGAGACTGTTGTCGGGGTCACCCCCGTAATCGGTTACATGCACAGGGGGATCGAAAAGGCCGCCGAGCTCAAGACCTTTCGCCAGAATGTCTTCCTTATCGAGAGGATATGTGGCATTTGCAGCTTCATGCACTCTTTAGCTTATTGCCAGGGAGTGGAAGCCTTGACGGATGTAGAAGCACCACCCAGGGCCCGGTTTCTTCGCGTCTTCTGGAGTGAACTCTCCAGGTCACATAGCCACCTCCTCACACTGGGGCTCCTTGCTGATGCCATGGGCTTCGAAAGCCTGTTCATGCAATGCTGGCGTGCAAGGGAAATAGTTCTGGACATTTCCGAGATGACTGCAGGACACAGGATAATTCAGTCCACCTGCTCTGTGGGCGGCGTAAGAAGAGATATAAACAGTGAGATGGCCAAGGAAGTGGATGCCAGACTGCGTGCTCTACAAGAGATGCTGGACAGGTCGATCTCTCCAGTGTTCCTCCACGATTACACAATCAATAGACGGACTGAGGGCAAAGGGATTGTACCCAAGGAACAGGCTGAGCTCCTGGGAGCGGTCGGCCCAACGGCTCGCGGAAGCGGCGTTACCGTGGATATAAGACAGACGGGGTATGCTGCCTACAGCGACCTAAGCATCGACCCGGTCGTAGAGACTGCTGGTGATAGCTATGCCCGCACCAAAGTCAGGGTCAGGGAACTCAGTCGTAGCGTAGAGCTCGTTCGTGAAGTCCTGGCCATGATGCCAGCGGGCGAGATACTGGTCGCAGTAAGCAACTATCCCGAGGGCGAAACCGTTTCCAGGGTAGAGCAACCGAGAGGAGAGGAAATCATGTACCTGAAGGGCAATAGCACGAACTATCTCGAGAGGGTGCGGGTGAGGACGCCAACCTTTGCCAACATTCCTGCTCTGTTAGGCATGCTTCCTGGCTGTGAGCTGGCTGATGTGCCGATAATTACTTTGTCCATAGATCCCTGTATCGGTTGCACAGAGAGGTAACGACAATGGCCTGGATGCTTCCAACGATCATCAAGAACCTCTTTTCGCGACCTGCTACGAGGCGCTATCCTTACAAGGACATAAGAGAACCGTTCCTCGGATACAGGGGAAGAATCCATCTGGATCCCCAGAAGTGCGATTTATCCCGTGATTGCGCCAGGGTATGCCCCTCCGGTGCTATAGAAGTCAGCCCGGAAGACAGGCAGTGGACTTATCACCCTTTCAGATGTGTCTACTGCGGTGCATGTATGCAGATCTGTCCTCAGCGGGCGATAACCCAGGACAAGTTCTACGCCAAGCCTGCAACCACCAAGGAAATAGAGACAATCAACGTACCCCTTTAGTCTTCACTTCGCTCCCCGGGTGATTGTCTCGCTAATTCGCGATCATACCCCGCAGGACCATGCGGAGACGTCATCAGGAATCCAGTTGGCACTGGAATCAACAAGGACCCAAGGCAATTCGAATGATTATCCGAGATATCCGGTCATTCCAAGAGCCACAAGTGTGCCGATGACGACAATCAGAGTGATGGCTGATGCCAGCAGGATGAAGTCGCCGGCAGACCTGCGTCTTGTCGGGCGTGATGACGGCATGAAGGCACTGTAATCACTGCGATGCTCTTTGCGCGGCGGTACCGGACGTGCTGCCTTCTCTCTCTTCGTTCGCGGGGGGCGAACGGGTATCGGGGCATCCTCAGGAGCTGACCGGCCAGCCTGGTCCGGTGTGTAGAAGTTTCGACA
>PUON01000123.1 GCA_003552125.1 Dehalococcoidia bacterium
ATGGCATGAGCGCTACCGCCAACATCATCGTCGAGCGCCGCGAGAACGTCCTCACCGTCCCCGCATCAGCGGTGTTCCGCGACGCCGGTCGCGACGTCGTCTATCTCGTCGCCGACGACGGCTCGACAACCAGACAGGAGGTCAGCATCGGCCTACGCGAAGGCCGCATAATGGAGATTCTCAGCGGCGTCAGCGAGGGCGATACAGTCGCACTCCAGGTGCCATAAGGCTGAGTTGCTCAAGGGTGGGGATGTGCGCAGTGCCACAACGGGATCGAAGCAAGGAGGCTGTAATGCTGACGCTACGTCACGCAGCGCTACATGGTGATAATGACAGGGTCTGCGATTCGGCAGGAGCGGATACAGCGTCAGTGATAGACCGCATGCGTAGGGGCCCGCGCATGACAGCCAACATGCTATTGACAGGACCTACCCGGCCACCTAGCATACGCATGCGCATTTCGCGCATGGAGGCGATTGCAGCCTGCATGAAGTCGCGTATCTATCGACACCGCTTCCCACGAACACTTCCGGCGGCCCTGTTGGCCGCCGCCGTTGTGCTGTCCGCGATTCCGGCGGCCGCAATCAGCGCCGATGAATCCCTTTCGACATGGGCGCCATCGCGCACTCCTTCGCACGAGGACCTTGTCATCCTGCCAGGATCGGACATCATCGACTATGCGGTCGCGGGACCCGACGGCGACACGCTCTATGCGATAGGCCTCTGGTACGACGAGTGTCTTGACCCCGGTGACTATCAGTACTGGTCAGACATTGAGAATGTTCTGCACGACCAACTCGTGCCGCGGCTGTGGAAGTCGACCGATCGTGGCGTCACGTGGAAGGACATCACGGCGCACGTACAGGACGCCGCGCGCATGCCTGCCGGCGAGCAGTTCGTCTTCTTCTCGGCCATAGCAGCCGCGCCTGACGATGCCGACTTCGTATTCGTGGCGGGATACGATGAGAATGAAGATGCCATGGTTGCCGGCTCGGACGATGGCGGCAGCAACTTCGAGATTACGGGCGGCGGCGCCATCCCCGGCGAGGTCCTGTGCCTCGCCATCTCGCCCGGGTACGACGGCAAACGCGAGATAGCTGCGGGCACGAAGGACCTTGACGATGGTGGTCGCGTGTGGCGGCTGCAGGTCGGCGGGTCATGGCCCGCGTACTGGATCGACACGACCACGTATGACGGGTGGCTCGACGCCCCCGCGTGGACCTCAAACGATCAGGTGTTTGCCATCACTTCGCTGGAGTTTTCTCCCGCGTTCGACTACGATCACTCAATCGTCGGGGTGGCCCTCGGCCTCGGCTTCGATCCTTCGCTTGCCTCCGCTCCTGAGTCCAATCCGATAGGTGAAGGCGACGGCTTCTACCCCGCGTTCTACTATTTCGCGGGCGAGTGGAACAGCCTCGACGCGTGGAACAGCGCAGCCGAATTCGAGGCGTTCCCCTCCACGCTGCGTGCAGGAGGAATGCTGCTGTACGCGTCCACGTACCACATTGCTGGCACTTGGATAGAACTCTTCGCATCACCAGTGCTGCGCATGGCGACGGATGTCGCGCTGCCGTACGACTTCACCGCGGCAGATCCGGTCGACATGGTGGCGCTCGTGTCGGTCAACGGCTCGGTCGTTCCTCCTCGGACCGGCCTGCCAGCCGGTGCGGGAGGCTTTTTGCTTCTGATGCAGGGTATGGCCCCAACGTTCGAGTTGCTGCATCAGGACGGCAATCCGTTTGTATCAAGTGTCGCGTACCACGGCTCAATCAAGCTGATGGGTAACGCCATGGTCGGCCTCGCCTTCCCCGAGATGTGGATGGCAGCCAGCTTCGCCCAGTGGCCCGATGGAGTCGCCGATCTCGACTGGTGTGGCGGCGTCACGGTCCTCTACACCGACCGCCCCATAAGCGCCGACTTCTGCTGTCCGGACAACTGGCGCCGCGCACAGAAGCCGCCCTCCGGTCAGTTCAACGCAAGGGTGGCATTCACCCCCGACGGCCGCCACGCCTACGCCAGCACGCAGGGCTACAGCTACGTGGCCGCTCCGTGGCAGAGGAGCGACGAGAGTGCGTTCTCCGTCTCCACCGACTTCGGTGCCTGCTGGAACCAGACGGGACTCATCGATACGGATATCGACCACATTGCAGATGTGGTACTGGCAGGAGAATGCGACGACATCGTCATCGCGACCATCAACTACCGCAGCGGCGACCAGGGAAGCGACTGCGACAGCGTGTGGCGCAGCCGCGACGGCGGCAGGACCTGGCTCAGGATCTGGCACGGCAGCCTCAGAGGCGACTACATGGAGGGAGACGAGTGGGCCGTGCTCGGTGTGCCGGAAACATATGAAGAAGAACTGGTCACCATCTACATGGCCGACCTCGGCACCAGCGTCATCTACCGTGCCACTTTCGGCGGACTGTGTGCCTGGGAGTCACGGCGCACGTCGGTCGGCGATATCGCCGACATCGCGGTACGGAGCCACACCAGCCTGTACGTGCTGGGGGCCGACGGAAAGGTGGCTCGATCGGACAACTCCGGAGTCCGCTGGACCACGCCCGTAGACTCCAAAGCTGCCGATAAGGCGGGGGAGATGGCTCACACCATCACCGCCCGGGGCGACTGGGTTCTGGTGGGTGGGGGCATGGGTACAGTCTCCTGGTCAAATGACGGTGGACGCACCTTCGCCATCTTCGACGACATAGGCGGGGGCGAAGTGCATCTGGCGTTCGATTCCTACTTCGAGGATAATGGCTACATCTACGCGGCGGTGGCCGAACCGAATGGCGACCACGGCGGGGTCTACCGCACCACGATCGATGCGGCGGACTTCGAGCGCATCGACGCCTGTCCGGGCCTCGACTACTGGGGCATCGTCGCCTCCAACCCTGATGGCAATCCGAAGACCAATCCGTCCACCGGAGGTGTGCTCTACGCCTCGTACACGGGAGGACTACCTGCGAACAGCACCACTGGCTGTGCGGAGAGCGGCGTGGCACGCCTGCTCAATCCGGCGTCGGAGCCGTGCTGCGGTGCGCTCGACTGGGATTACCTCTTCAACGATCTCTGGGTGGGAGCCGACTTCGCCGTGCAGCCGTCGAACCTCGCCATCTGCGGCTGCCTCAGCCCGAACAGCAATACGACCATCTGGGCTATCGATGCCAACCCGTACTACGATGGCTGGGACACCTGCCACACCAGTCTCCAGGATAGCGATGTCGGCCGTCTGTGGCATTTCACCGATTGTTTCGCCAAGAGAGGCCCGGCGCTCATCGGGGTGGCGGACGGCAAGGTCATTCCAGCGGACGACTGTGGGGATTGCGACAGTATTCAGTTCGTCCTCGAGTGGGATCGCCTCTGTGATGCCTGCGAGTACGACATCGAGATCGCACTGGACTCCGGCTTCACGCACATCGTGCACAGCACCTCGCACTTCACCAACACAGAGCACTGGGCCTGCGACGGTGTCCTTGCCTGTGAGGAGCCTCGGGAATTCTACAAGCCTCCCGATCCGTGCAAACCATCCGTTGTTGTCCCGGAGGGCACTCTCGCCGTGAACCAGGACTACTACTGGCGCGTCAGGGCGCGCTTCGCCGAGACTGGCGAGGGCTACCGCTCCCAGTGGTCCGAGACATGGTCCTTCACCATCGCGGCTTCCGGCGAGATCGGACTGTCCTCGCCTCAGAGCGGCGCGAACAACGTCCCGCACGAGAATGTGGTCTTCACCTGGTCCGCCGTGTCCAGCGCGACCTCCTACCAGTTAACCCTCTGGGATGTTGAGGGTGCTGCGGTAGCTTCCGCCTCACAGGCCAGCACTTCCATCGTACTTGGCGAGACGCTGGAATACGACAGCTCTTACACGTGGCAGGTCAAGGCAATGAAGGACGGCAAGGTCATCAGCGAGTCGGACATTGCATCGTTCCGAACCCTGGTGCAACCGGTGCCCCCGTCCGCGTACCCTGAGCCACCCGCCACCATCATTGAGTGGCCCGAGCCGCCTTCTACCCCGACGTGGGTGTGGGTAGTGATTCCGCTGGCTGCGATACTGATCATCGTGATTATCGCGCTCATATTCCGCACTCGCAGAGCGTAGGGAGCACGAACTGCTTTGTGCCTGAATCCCTGCCCCCCCGTGGTTGGGCTCTTCGCTTCCCTTCTGTCCCGGGCGGGTTTGAAACGTGCCCGTCCCATAGACGCTACTGCTCCACGGGCAGGACGGGGTCTGCGTTCCGTGTCGGTTCCGACACGTCATCAACACCACAACTGTGGAACTGCGATCAGGATGGCGGCGGTCCGGATGCACCGGCACCCTGCACATAGGGGATGACTTGGGTGCCTTCGGCGACCCATGCCCATTTCTGTTCGTCCATTTCTCTCCGTCTACCGCAACCCGGGAATTGTTTGACCTAATTACGCTTAGCGATTACGCTAAGCGTTATGCAGCAACACGACCCCGCTTTCTCCCGCGAGATACTGCTGGGATTGTGGAAGATACATATCCTGCACCACGCCTCCCACGGACCACTGGTAGGCCAGTGGATGATGGAGGAACTGCGCTCCCACGGCTATCGCGTCAGCCCGGGCACACTCTATCCTCTGCTGAAGCGAATGGAGCGTAACGGCTGGCTGAAATCGGAGTCGGATGCATCCGCCGGACCAAAGGGGCGTCGCGAGTATTTCCTCACCGACGAGGGACACTCCGTGCTGTTACGCGTCAAGGGATTCGTGAGGGAATTACATGGCGAACTCCACGGGAACACCGGGCACGAGGTGAAACCAGGTAGATTCCGGGACAAAGGATCACCCTGAGATGGAATTCATACTGGTACCGTTGGTAGCTTTGGGAATCTCGGGCCTGACCCTGTTCTCCGGGTTCGGACTGGGCACCGTCCTGATGCCCGTATTCGCCGTATTCTTCCCCGTGGAGCTGGCTGTGGCCATGACCGCAGTGGTGCACTTCCTTAACAACGTCTTTAAGCTGGTGCTGCTGGGTCGCCATGCCGATCGCGCCGCCGTGCTCCGCTTCGGAATCCCAGCCGTACTCATGGCATTGGTGGGAGCCCGGCTCCTCCTGTGGCTGTCCGGGCTGGACCCGCTGACCAGCTATACGCTGGGTAACCGCATAGTGGAGGTGCTACCCATTAAGCTCATCATCGGCGTTCTGATGATCGGCTTCGCCACTCTGGAACTTCTGCCACGGTTCAGCCGGCTGTCTTTCGATCGCCGGTACCTGCCGGTCGGCGGCATGCTGAGCGGCTTCTTCGGAGGGCTTTCCGGACACCAGGGCGCGCTGCGCTCGGCCTTTCTGCTGCATTCGGGCCTGAGCAAGGAGGCTTTCATCGCCACCGGGGTAGTGATCGCGACACTGGTCGACACCGGACGCCTGACCGTATACGGCACGCACTTCGCACAGGCCGGCATAAGTGAAAACGTGCCGTTGCTGGCCGTGACTACGATCTGCGCCTTCGCTGGTGCGTTCATCGGCAATCGCCTGCTGAAGAAGGTGACGTTCAGGAGCATCCAGATCATCATCGGCGTAATGCTGATCGTTCTGGCCATAGGTCTGGGCAGCGGGCTGATATAGGGTGGGTGATTACGGCGATGGGACGCATACAAATGGCCCCGCGAAATAACACTGACGTGCACCGACATGCACGGTCAAAGTTCGCCCGGGCGATGCGCCCGAGGGGGTGTGGGTGGTTCCCCCCGCCGGTGTTTGGCCGTGTATGTCCGTGGGTGTCCCTGTCCGTCCGTACCGTGTGTGCGCGCATTCGCAGGGACACGCGGCGGCGTGCCTCCACCAGCATGTGGAGCACTGCTGCGAACTCTGCGTCTGAGCAACGCGTAACTGCTTCACTCTCCGCTCATGTATGCGCCCTTCATGGGCGACGTGGCAAGGCGTGTGTATGCGCCCAGGATGCCTGAGGTGTAGCGACGAGGCGGCGGTTGCCACGCCGACTGCCGCTGCATCAGGATACGTGCGACATCGCCACCGGAGGAGAAGCCTTCCCGCACAGCCACGATGTTGAGTGACCTCCGACTGACGCTGATCTCTACGATGTCACCACTCTCCACGAACGCGATTGGGCCGCCAGAAGCCGCCTCGGGCGAAACGTGCCCTATTACCGGTCCCGCCGTGGCGCCCGAGAACCGGCCATCGGTAATCAGGGCGATGGAGCTGCGGTACTGCGGTATCGCAACAATGGCGGAACTCGTGTTGAACAGCTCCGGCATGCCGCACGACGCAGGGCCCTCGTTGCGCACGATGAGCACGTCGCCTGGTTCCACCTGGAGTCCTGTCACCGCAGCGAAACAGTCCTCTTCGCTCTCGAATACCACCGCCCTGCCGCGATGCTCGTACATTGCAGGATCGCACGCGCTGTATTTGAAAACGGCCCCCTCCGGCGCGAGGTTGCCGTAGAGAATCGCCACCGAGCCATACGTATTACCCGAATCCTCTGCCGACCTGATGACGTCGGTCCGCACCAGGCTTCGCGAACGGTCGCGCGTAGCATAGTTCGAGAGATACCCCTCGCCCGTGCGGAAGAAGTCTGAGGCCCACACATCATCCAGGTTCTGCCTGATCGTCTTCCCGGTGACCGTCAGGGCGTTCATCTCGAGCAGTCCCGAATCGGCAAGGAGCGCAATCACCCGCTGCACCCCACCCGCGTACCAGAACTGACGCGAAGCGTACTCGCCCGCTGAGTGCAGGTTCGTCAGGTACGGCACCTTCTGCCCTATTTCGTCGAACAACCGGACATCAAACTCGAGTCCCGCAGCCGCAGCGATGGCGGGAAGATGCAGCAGCGCATTCGTCGAGCCGCCAGTGGCCTGATGAATAACTACCGCATTGCGCAGCGACGCCTCTGAGAGAATATCGCCGGCTCTGATATTCCGTCGATGCAGGTCCATAATCAGCAGCCCCGCCTGCCTTGCGGCCGTGAGCACGTAGCGTTCATTGGCAGGGGCGAGCGCCGACGTCGGAGGCGCGAGCCCCAGGGACTCCGCCATCACCTGCATCGTCGAGGCAGTGCCCATGTACTGACAGGCCCCCTCACATGGCAGCGAGTGGCGCTGTACGTGCAGCAGGTCCTCAATCGTCTCCATGCCCGCCTCCACACGTGCGAACGTCTGTGCGATGTCGCCGCTAAGGAGGTAGCAGCTTCCGATGCCACCCGACCCACCGGGCACGACCACCGCCGGGATATCCGCCCGCATTCGGGCCACTGCCATAAGCACTGCGGGCATGGCCTTATCACAACTGGCGACCAGCACCGCGCCATCGAACGCATGTCCCTGAACGTACGCCTCGATGATGCCGGATATGTAGTCGCGCGACGGCAGAACGTAGTTCATGCCATCGTGACCCGTAGCCACGCCGTCGCAGAGGTCCGTGGTGGTGAAGCTGAATGCCGCACCCCCGGATTCGTGTATGCCGAGTGTGGCCTGCCTCACCAGCCGGTCGAGATGATAGCTCCCGGGGTGAGACTGGCCGAAGGTGGAGTGCACCAGCACCAGCGGCTTGCCGAAGTCCTCCTCGGTCACTGCACCGGAAAGATAGAGGGGAAGCGCTTCCGGGGCGTTTCTGCGTATCGCATCACTTCTCAATGCCATTACTGCACCTCCTGCCGGACGCGCAGGGATACGGTGTCCCGGCACCAGTTATTGTGCCACATATTGATGCCGCGGAGTGGTTGCGTAGGTCCTGTGATCGCGACTGCGACCGCAGGAGAAGTTGACGCACCGGACGTGTCCGCCTAACATTGGGTAAACCCCAAACGGGTGAAACCACAGGAGGATGCGAATGGCGATGGTGACGGTTGCGAAATCGAGCGAGATATCAAACGGTAAGATGATCGGAGTGGAAGCGGAGGGCCGCAAGATACTGATTGCCCGGGTGGGTGGGACTTTGTACGCCATCGACGCCGTATGCTCCCACATGGGAGGAGAGTTGCCGAAAGGGCGACTGGAGAGTGACGTTGTGGTCTGTCCTCGACACGGAGCACAGTACAACGTGAAGACGGGTAAGCTTGTCAAAGATGTGGGTTTCGCCGCGAAAGCATTGACCGTTGGAAAGGGAGCCCATGACCAGCAGGCGTTCCAAGTGGTTGAGGAAGGGGACGACGTGAAGGTGGAGATTCCACAGAAGGATTAGGCCAAAGACACCCCATGTTACCCGCCGTTGGCCTGTGATCCGATGGACTAAGGGGCGGTGCGGCAATAGCATATCCTGTCACATGCCCCTTGGTGGGATCCACGGAGGGGTCGGACGCATCCGGCCCGCCAAGGTTCGGCTATGAACCACGTTCGTGTTGTGAGTAGCGTGCGCGAACTCCGTTTCTGTGTAGTGGCACGATGCCTCGTGTCCGTGGGTGGGGGGTGATGTAGGGACCGTTCGCGAACGGCCCGCTGTTGCGCGCATGATGGTGCTTCTCTGTAGGGACGGTACATGTGCTGTCCGTTGGTGTGTGGTGAACCGCACGGGAAACGTGGTGGGCGCATGTGAACGCAATTCCGGTGTAGGGGCGGGTCTCAGACCCGCCCGTAGACCGATACGCGAATGCCCCGGTAGACTCCGCCAGCGTTGATAATCCGGACAACGGACGCCACTCCCAGGTGTCCCCGCGTGAGAACACGACCTGAATCTGGACGGCCTTATCGATGTCCATTCTCGGGTAGGGACGGGGCATGCCCCGTCCGTAGACCGGTACGCGAATGCTCCGGTAGATCCCGCCAGCGTTGATAATCCGGACAACGGACGCCACATGTGGCGTCCCTACTAAGACGGCCCAGCTCCACACCCGGGCCGGATACATCCGGCCCGCCAAGGTTCGGTTATAGACCACGTTCGTGTTGTGAATAGCGTGCGTGTACCCCGTTTCTGGGTAGGGGCACGATGCCTCGTGCCCGTGGGCGGGGTTGGGTGATGTAGGGGCCGTTCGCGAACGGCCCACTGGGCCGCGGATGATGGTGGTTCTCTGTAGGGACGGCACATGTGCCGTCCGTTGTTTTGTGGCGAAGCACGGTCGTGTTGTGAATGGCGTGAATTTCATCGGATGTAGGGGCGGGTCTCAGACCCGCCCGTAGACCGGTACACGAATGCCCCGGCAGATCCCGCCAGCGTTGATAATCCAGACAACGGACGCCACATGTGGCGTCTCTCCGGCCCACCCCACGCCACCACTCCGTACGGGCCCATGCGAAAACGGGACACTCTGCGGGGCTTGCGGAGCGCGGTGCGTCTTCGAATACCTCACTGAAGATCGCTCACGTGATAACCTGCCTCCTGTGCTATGATGGCCGGGCAACAACGTACGACAGTCAGTCGTTCGGGAAAGG
>PUON01000168.1 GCA_003552125.1 Dehalococcoidia bacterium
GACTGGCTGCTCCCGCATTCATCTTCGGCGTGGGGTTTTTCGTGCTGCTCGCACGTCGAGAGCGCGGAGTAGTGGTGGCGCCCGTATCTCTGCCTGCAGATAGCGTTCAGCCGGCCCCGGTACAGAAAGATGTCAGGATTGACTGGCCACGTATGGTTACAATCCTTGTGCTTACCAGCATTACGGCTGCTGCCGTTCTCGCAGTGGTGGCATTCATTCCACTCTACCTCGTCGATGTGTATGGCTATGTCGAGTATCGTGCAGCGATTGCCATTGCTCTGTTCTACTCCACCGGACTCTGGGCAGCCGTCCTGGGTGGCTATCTCTCCGATCGCATTGGCACGGTACGGGTGGTGGTGGGCTTTGCCTTACTTTCTGGACCGGCGCTTATGGTGCTCGACTTCGTCAACTCGGGATTGATTGTTATGGGGCTCCTTATACTGCTCGGTGCGGGAATGTACGCGCGCGCCCCTGCATCCGAGTCCTATGTCGTCAAGCACACACCAGACGGGAAGCGATCGTCAGTATTGGGTCTCTATTACTTCGGCTCAATAGAGGGGAGTGGCTTGCTGGCACCCGTTGTCGGATTCCTCATCGACCGTTTCGGCTTCGCTGTTGCATTCACGTCGAGCGGCGTGGTGCTCCTCATCATCTCCGCTGTATGTGCGGTCATACTGCTACACGGATCGTCCAGAGATTGAGGTGCGGCCACCTGGAGGCTACTATGTGTGTGAACATACATGGGCACTTCTGCTGAGAACAAAACGGATCTGTCAGCATTGCTGCGAAAGCTTGCGGCGGTGAGCGGTGACTTCGGAGCAACTCATCCTCGCCTTGGCGACCTGTCACGGCCGGATGTAGTGTGCATGTCCGCCGTGCCACTGATTCAGGACGGACACCGTGAAGTTGATGATGTGATCATCCATCTCACGGTGACCGGCCGTTGTAACGCCAGATGTGAGGGCTGCATAAACACGTCACTTGAGTCGGATTGTGGTAGCCGTGATGGGGTGATCACCGAGTTTGACTGTGACCCAGAACGAGATGTGGAGACGATTGTACGTATCGCAAAGGCCTGTGGAGATCGACCTGTTACGGTGGCACTGTATGGTGGCGAGCCTCTGCTCGAGGTCGATCGAATCTCTGAACTCCTTTGTCGACTCGACTCATCACCGATTGCTCCGCGCGTCCAGTACATGCTCTATACGAACGGGCAGTTACTGAATAGCACTATCACGTCAGATCCTGACCTCTTGAATCGCTTTCGGCTGGTTTCCGTATCTGTTGATGGTGACGCTGGCCAGCACAATCGCATGCGCCCGGGCACTGACCTTTTTACCATAGAGGCAGGCCTGACTCGGTTGAGACGGGCTTCCGGTTGTGATGTTCTGTTCTGGTCTACGCTTCGAGAAGAGCAATCGCTTCTACCTTGTTTCGATCAGTTCATGAAGTACAGAGATGGTTCCCTTGTGGGGCACCTCTTCTGGCATTGGGCTGAGTCAACGGAGCCCTATCGTGATTTCACGGCGTACGTGGATAGCTATGCCGCAGAGTTTGAGAGCGTGCTGAACGAGTATGTGGAACAACTCCGGCGAGGCCGACTCCTCTCAATCATCCACGTTAACGAACTGGTGCTCTATCTCCTCACCGGCCGTATGCGAGGACACAGTGCATGCGCGGTCGAACTGGCGGACAACTACGACATTGTTGGGGGGAGACTAACTGCCTGTGCCGATTTGCCCTTGTCTCTCGGAATGCTCCCACCGCAAGACACGGGCGAGTCATTCATGTCGTCACTGCGATCGCTGGTCAGCTACCGGGACATACTCCATTGCTGCCGCTGTGGGGTGTATCCCTATTGTGGTGGGAGGTGTCCAGTGCAGGTACTGACTGGATCGCCTGAGAGAACGCTGCAACTCTGTCAGCTGATGAGGTTGCACGTTGGCCTGGTACAGGAGCGCATCGAAGACATATATGCTGCACTTCGCAAGGCGGGTGTGTCGATAGAAGATCTCTATGAGAGATCTGCCCGACTCACGCGGTACACTGATGTCGTACCTTGAGATCGGCTTGCGTATCGACGACATAACGAACGATCTGTGGTCGTCTCGGAAGCCTTACCATCTGACTTCGTACGAACCCAGCAGGAAGTCAATGTCTTCCTGCAGTGCTCTTACGACATCGTCAGAAACTGCCTGGTCAGCAAGGTCGAACGTCATGCGAGCATCGCCGTTGGCTGAACCCAGTATGTGCAGGCTGCCACATTCGGTTCCTTCCGCGGTCAGTACCGGAACTGTGACGCGTGACTGTGTGGCACCGCTCGATATTGAGTACGTCTGAAGATGCGCATCCGCCGCACGGAACCCGTGTCGCGACAGCAGATGACGGATCTCGTCGTAGAGCATCTCGGGGTTAAGGCCGCGATATGTCTTCTTCACATGGACAGCCATTGCATTTCTCCTGAACGCATTATAGCACTGGTCGATGACAGGTTCGCTTTCTCACTGGACTGGTATAATCCAGCTCTGATGAGAGACGACCTGATGCAACTTATCGTGTGTCCGGTCTGCAAGGGAGCCCTCGTGCTCACCGTCACCGAGCGGAATGAAACGGAGATTGTGTCCGGCTCTTTGTATTGCGTCAGCTGTGATCATGACTATCCGATCGCGGACACTATTCCCAATCTGCTGCCTCCCGGGATCGATGACTAGGAGGGGGCATACGTTACCCCGGCGGTGGGCGATTCCCATATCTCAACTGCGCTGAGTCGAATTCCATGCGCATTGAACCGCGGGGCGAGTCGCTCGTACAGCCACCTGGCAATGTTCTCGCTTGAAGGGGGCGCTGTTGAGAATTCCTCGAGTTCGTTGAGACAGCAGTGGTCAAGGAGACCGATGGCGTCGCGCAGGTGCCGCTTCATCTCCGAGAAGTCGTATACCATGCCGTCCTTGCCAACTGTAGTCCCCTCTGCGCGAATCACAGCTTTGAAGCGATGACCGTGGAGACGTTCGCACTTGCCCTTGTATTCCGGCAGATAATGTGCGGCGTCGAAGTGTTCTTCAACGAATAGCTGATACATCCTGTCCTCCATGTAGTGGGCACACCCAGTGCCGGTCTTTGGTCTCGTCAAGCAGTTGGCGGATGGTCTTCTGCAGTGATGGGTGCATGAAGTCCGGTGCGATCTCCGCCAACGGAACGAGTACGAACGATCGTACGGGTATACCTGGATGTGGAATCTCGAGTGCATCGCTTCGCATGCAGATGTTGCCAAACAACAGGATATCGATGTCGATAACACGTGGCCCGTTGCGAAACGTCGAATGTCTCCCTATCTCTACCTCTGTTTCCTGGGTCAGATGCAGTACGTCGGTGGGCTTAAGGCTCGTTGTTGCGTGACACGCCATGTTGAGGAAGGGAGGCTGAGCATCGTAACCGACCGGTTCTGTTTCGAATACATTCGATATGGACCTGATGCATAGGTGACGGGATAGTCTATCTATCGCCGCATCTAGATTGCGCATTCTGTCGCCCAGGTTTGATCCGAGTCCGAGGAATACATCTGCCTGTTGCATGGTCTAACCTCGCACTATGGCATCGGCGACCTTGCACACGCGCCACATTTCCCTTACATCGTGCACTCGCACGATATCTGCTCCGCGGTCGATCGCCAACGCGATGGTCGCTGCGGTGGCCTCAAATCTTTCGTCGGCAGGCAGCTGCAGGACGTGGCCAAGGACGGACTTTCTCGATGTGCCGACGAGAAGAGGATACGGGAGGTCATGGAGTTCGCGCAGCCTCCTCAGCAGCATCAGGTTCTGTGGCTGTGTCTTACCAAAGCCAATACCCGGATCAATGATAATCTGCTCAATCGGGAGTCCGTGTCTTACTGCCTTCAGGATCGCACTTTCAAGATCGTCACGGACTGTTTGAACGATATCGTCGAACTCGACATCGTGATTGGGAGATACGTCGCGCTGATTGCTCATCAGCACCATGCTGGCGCCGTATTCTGCGGCCAGTCCAGCAAGGCGCGGCTCTTTCTTGAGCCCCCAGATATCGTTGATGATGTCCGCCCCGGCCTCGAGTACTGCCTGGGCGATTTCGTACTTGTATGTGTCCACGCTCAATGGGAGACTGAGTTCGCGACGTATGGCCCGCACCACAGGTAGAACGCGCGCGAACTCCTCATCCAGGGGTATCGCGGTTGATCCGGGCCTCGTCGATTCGCCTCCAATATCTATGATATCTGCTCCCTCCTGCGCCATCCGGACGGCTTGTGTCAGGGCGATCGACTGTGAGTGAATACCGTCTCCGGCGAACGAATCAGGCGACACGTTCACGATTCCCATCACGTACGTGCGTTTTCCCCAGTCGAACTGTATCCTCGTCATAGTGTGATGGTATGTGTGCGTATCCGGTGGAACTTGCTTTGATTATAGCAGTAGATTCACAGTAGAATACGCGTTCCCAAGCAACCCGTAAGTGAGGAGTCACTCTGTTCATGTACGAACCGACACCTGTCCGTATAACTGACCTTACGCTTCGCGATGGTCACCAATCATTGCTGGCCACCCGTGTGAGAAGCGAAGACCTGCTCGCGCTGGCTCCAGGACTGGATGAACTGGGACTCTGGTCCCTGGAGGCGTGGGGGGGTGCAACATTCGATGTAATGACCCGATTCCTGAATGAGGATCCATGGGAACGGCTACGGATGCTGAAGCATGCCGCACCGAAGACCCCATTGCAGATGCTACTTCGAGGCCAGAACCTTGTCGGCTACAGGAATTACGCCGATGATGTGGTCAGGGCATTTGTGCGGCGGGCCGCAGAGAACGGCGTCGATGTCTTCCGCATTTTTGACGCCCTGAACGATGAACGCAATCTGCTTACCACCATCGAGGCCGTTAAGGAGAGCGGGAAGCACGTTCAGGCTGCGGTGTGCTATTCCCTAACCCAGCAGAAGCTCGGTGGGCCCGTGTATACCGTCGAGTACTTTGTGGACAAGGCGCTGACGCTTCAGGATATGGGTGCTGACAGTATCTGCGTCAAGGATATGGCTGGACTGCTGGCTCCGGACGATGCCTATGACCTGATATTCTCGCTCAAGGCAGCGCTCGATATCCCGGTTGTACTTCACAGTCATGCCACCAGCGGTATGGCGCCGATGAGTTTGCTGAAGGCGGTTGAAGCGGGTGTGGACATCCTGGATACGTGTCTCGCACCCTTCGCTCTGCGCACCTCCCATACCGCGCTTGAGACCATTATTGCTGCGTTGCGCGAGACGCCGCGAGATACGGGCCTTGACCTCGACCGCGTTCTTGAGCTGAGTGGTGTTCTTGAAACCCTTGCCCCCAAGTACAGGGATTATCTGGTGCACATCGGATTCTCAACCATCGACACGGCAGTGTTGCGTCATCAGATTCCAGGTGGCATGTTCAGCAACATGGTGGCGCAATTGAGGGAGGCGAATGCGCTTGAGCGGCTTCCCGAGGTGTACGCGGAATTACCTCAGACACGTAAGGACCTCGGCTATCCCCCTCTGGTGACTCCCACAAGTCAGATCATCGGGTCGCAGGCTGTGAGCAATGTGCTGTTCGGACGCTATCAGGCGGTCTCTGAGCAAGTGAAAGCGTACGTATACGGCATGTACGGCCGTCCTCCGGCTGCCGTGAATCCTCAGGTGCAGGCTGCCATCCTCAAGGGTTACGAGAAGGGCGAGAAGCCCATATCCGTGCGTCCTGGTGATATCGTTGAGCCGGAACTGGAGGCGGCGCGTCGCGACTTAGCCACGATGACGAGCAACGAGGAGGATGTGCTGACGTACGTGCTTTATCCCAGTTCGGGAATGCGGTTCCTTCGTTGGAAGTACGGTCTCGAGGAGCCGCCGCACGATACCATAGCAAAGACACTTGACGATGTTCGGCACGAGGATGCCTTGTGTGACCAGATACGCTCAGGAGACGCAGTCATCGGGGAAACTGTGCGTGAGCCCGCACAGAATGTGGATGATGTTGCGAAGCGGCAGGGAGAGGGACTCTCGCAGGGTACGCCTCTGCTTTCACCGATGCCCGGCACCATCGTTCGTGTGCTTGTAGCGGTCGGCGACGAGGTACAGGCCGGTGACGGAATCTGTGTCCTTGAGGCAATGAAGATGGAGAACGTGCTGCCTGCTCCCGAGGAAGGGAGGGTAGTAGGCGTTATGTGTCAGCCGGGTGACAGGGTGCAGATGAATCAAACACTCGCTGTGATAGGTTAGGAAGCATGGGCAAGACTCTGGCTGAGAAGATACTCGCGGAACGTTCCGGCACCGATGCGTGGGCGAACGACATCGTGATTTCTCGCGTGGACCTCGTGTTTGTGCAGGATACTACCGGTCCTTTGACGATAAGGCTGTTCAACGAAACCGGTATCGGACGTCCTGCCGTGCCCGAGCGCACCATTCTGTTCATGGACCATGCTGCACCCAGTCCTGCGCGACAGCTCTCGACCGATCATGTGTTTATGCGCGAGTTTGGCAGGCAGTCCGGCTGTGTAGTGAGTGATGTAGGTGAAGGGGTCTGCCATCAGATAGTGGCCGAACGGTACGCGCGACCTGGCGAAGTTGTAGTAGGCGCCGACTCACATAGTGTGACTGCAGGCGGGCTTGGCGCCTTCGGCACGGGTATGGGGTCCAGCGATGTGGCCGTGGCAATGGCACTCGGCAGGAACTGGTTTCGGGTTCCTGAATCCTTGGGTATCACGTTAACAGGACAACTGTCGCCGCCCGTGTGTTCGAAGGATCTGATCCTTTATCTGATCGGTCTCCTCGGTGCCGATGGAGCAACTTACATGGCATTGGAGTTCTCCGGTCCCGGTGTTGCGTCGCTGACAGTGCCGGACAGGCTGGTTGTCTCAAACATGGCGGTGGAGGCCGGTGCCAAGGCCGGACTCTTCCCCAGCGATGAACGTACGAGGGATTTTCTCGAGTCAATGGAGCGCGGTCACGATTACGTGCCACTCTTTCCGGATGCAGATGCCAAATACGCTGGTGCGATTCGGGTCGCCCTTGATTCACTTGTTCCGGTAGTTTCATGTCCGCATACGGTGGACAATGTGAGTCCCGCTGCCGAGCTGGGAGACGTGCGCGTGGACCAGGTCTTCCTGGGTACGTGTACGAACGGGCGTATCGAGGATATCGCTATGGTTGCGGCAATGGTATCCGGACGCAAGAAGGCTGAGTCCACTCGCGTGCTCGTTGCTCCTGCCTCTCGCCAGGTGCTGCTGCGGGCAATCGAGCAGGGACATATAGCCACTCTCGTCGAGTTTGGTGCGACCATCCTGCCTCCAGGGTGTGCTGGTTGCCTTGGTCTGCACCAGGGCATCCTGGGTGATGGCGAGGTATGTCTGTCGACGGCGAACCGGAACTTCAAAGGGCGCATGGGTAATCCCGATGCATTCGTCTACCTGGCCAGCCCAGCCACAGCTGCGGCGACAGCGATACGGGGCTGCATTACCGATCCTCGGGAGATAAGCTGATCATGGCAGACTCGGTGTTCAAAGGAAACGCGATTACCATCGGCGATGATGTCTCCACTGACGACATAATACCCGGACGCTTCGCACACTTGCGTAGCAATCTCCCCGAGCTGGCAACCCATACGCTGGAAGACAGGCTCCCCGGGTTCTATGAGAGAGCCCAACCTGGCGACATTCTGGTTGGTGGCAGGAATTTTGGACTCGGTTCCAGTCGCGAACATGCGCCTGTGGTTATCAGGATGGCTGGCATTTCTGCAATCCTCGTGCGATCTGTGGCTCGCATCTTCTACCGCAATGCGATTAATCAGGGACTCGCTGTGCTGATCTGCGACACATCTGGCATCACGGATGGCGACGAGCTTGAGATTCGACTTAACGATGGCATCGTAGTGAATCACCGGGCGGGAGAGGAACTGAGTTGCGGCAGAATGCCGCCGCTCATGTCTAATATACTCGCTGCTGGCGGGTTGATACCTTACATTAAAGAACACGGAACGCTGGACTCGGGCACGTAGCGCCGAGCCTGGCAACGTTCTGCGTTTCAGGAGGTCTTGTGAAACACAGGGTGACGTTTATTCCTGGCGACGGAGTAGGACCGGAGGTCGCCGAGGCGACCCGGCGCGTTCTCGAGGGCACTGGTGTTGAGTTTGAGTGGACTTGCCAGATTATTGGCGCTGAAGCGCAGGAGCGCCTGGGCACGCCGCTACCACCTGCTGCACTTGAGTCGATCAGGCAGAACGGTGTTGCCATCAAGGGGCCGGTCACCACTCCCATTGCGAGTGGCTTCCGGAGTGTAAATGTCGCTTTGCGGCAGGAACTTGATCTTTACGCTTGCTTGCGGCCGTGCAAGAGTTACCCGGGTGTGTATGCTCCCTACGATGATATAGACATCGTTGTGGTGAGGGAGAACACTGAAGGTCTGTATATCGGGATCGAGTACGACCTGAACGAGCCGGAGACGCAGCGCCTCGCTGAACTGGTTCGCGAAACCAGAGGACAGTCCATTGCCCCCGATGCCGCAGTCAGCCTGCGTGTTATCTCTGATGCCGGTAGCAGGCGCATTGTCCGTTTCGCGTTTGAGTATGCGAGGGCTAACGGGCGAAAGAAGGTAACTGCAGTCCACAAGTCGAACATATTGAAGTATTCCGACGGAGTCTTTCTGAAGGCGGCCCAGGCCGTGGCGAACGAGTACCCTGATATTGAATTCAGTGATGTTCTCCTTGATGCATGCTGCATGCAATTGGCCAAGCGTCCGCAGCAGTTCGATGTGCTGGTGACGCCCAATTTCTACGGGGATCTGCTCTCGGATCTTTGTGCCGGTCTCGTGGGCGGCCTTGGCCTGGCGCCCGGAGCGAATATAGGGGATACCATCGCGGTGTTTGAGCCGACGCATGGCAGCGCACCGAAATATGCCGGTCTCAACAAAGTGAATCCGATTGCTACTATGCTTTCAGGAGTCCTGATGCTGCGTCATCTGGGGGAAGCGGCGGCAGCAGAACGTCTGGAGGGGGCCATTGCGGCGGTGCTTGCCGAGGGCAAAAGTGTTACTTACGATATGAAGGTCGACAGGGATGACATGACCGCGGTCACCACAAGTGAAGTTGCTGACGCCATTATTGCGAAGCTGTCCTAGAGTCGCTTGTCGCAGGCGAGATAGGTGAGGAGCGCAGCGATACTCTTCGCATCGCACAACTGCCCGGAGAACACGAGCTCTGGTATTTGTGCCGCCGGCACCCTGATCAC
>PUON01000088.1 GCA_003552125.1 Dehalococcoidia bacterium
ACCGCGACCGACCGTCGGTTCGTTCTGATGTTGCGCCGCCCACGCAGGAGAACACTCTGGCGTATTCCAGCGAGGAGAATAGTCCTCCGGAGATCCTGAGTCTTACCGCCGCCACAGACCGCGTGCAGCCCTTCGACCTGTGCGATGTCATTTGTGAGGCGATTCATCCCGATGGCGAGGATTTGACTTATGAGTGGTCTGCCAGTGCTGGAACGATCTTCGGTGAAGGATCTCACGTAGAGTGGGGTGCCCCCCTCTCAGAAGGGCTGTACCGGATTGCGGTGATGGTTCGGGATGCTCATGGGGGAAGCGATGAAAGCTCTATTTCTCTGCGCGTGAGGGCCAACAGACCCCCGCAGATCATCAGAATGGACTCGGACACCAACTGGCTGCCCGGAAGTGGCAGCGCTTATCTGTGGTGCGAAGCTCTGGATCCTGATGGCGACGAACTCACCTTTCAGTGGTCGGCTACCGGTGGGGAATTGTTCGGTCAGGGAGAAGCCGTGATCTGGCAGGCGCCTGAGGGTATAGTTGATGCATACTGGATAACGGTCACAGTGGTGGATTCGTACGGTGGTGAGGCACGCCGTGCGCTGCCTATTACTGTAACCCCCCGGGATCCTCCAGACATACGGGCCTTGATTGTAGAGCCTTTGAACACGAGCATGTTCAAGACGCACGGCGACTCCTGGACCATCTACCGGGGACGCTCATGCACAATCGAATGCGTTGTGGAAGACGGAAATGGGCCGTTCAGTTACGAATGGAGTGCTGACCATGGCACACTGACGTACGATGGTGCTGTGGCAACGTGGGAGGCGCCTAATGACATAGTTGGCACTACAATTGTCGTCACAGTAACCGACAGGGACGGAGACAAGTCCACTGCCAGTGCACTCATCTACGTAGACACGTGCACGTGCTCGTTCTAGTCTTCTGCGAGATTGTGGAGGATCCGTCCGTCACGCAGAGTGCTTTGGACGATTCCCGTGGCTTCAAGGTGCTGAATGTGTGCAATAGTCTCCCCGGTAGCGAACAGCTTCTGCACAGGGTGCACATCTTCCCAGAAATCGTAACGCAGGTCCCATGTGATCAGAGGGGTTATCGTTGCGGCGTCCTTCTCACCATCCTGCAGCGCAGCGATCACCTCTTGAAGCCGATGCTCGTGGTGGGCCTTCAGTTCGCGTATTCGTCCCTCACTGTCTTCTATCGCCGAGCGATGACCGGTGAGCACGCGTCTAAGTCGCAGTCTCATCACCTTATCGAGGCTCTCCAGGTAGCGACCCAGCGGGTCGGCCATTTCTACCCACATGGTGATGTTCGGTGTGATGTCGCCCAGCATATGATCACCACAGAACAGCACGTCGTGGCCCTCAACAAGCAAACACATATGTCCAGGCGTGTGACCTGGCGTCTGAACACAGCGCAGTGAGTACGGTCCCCTGTGAAGGACATCACCATCGCGGACGATTGTATACGGGAAGTCCATCTGGGGTCCGTAGATACGTCCGGGATGACGGGTTATAGCCTCGAGTGAATCCTGCAGAGGAAGTCCGTGTTGCTCATAGATTCTGCCCATCCGCTCCCAATATGACTTGGCAGGTCGTGCCAGCGGAAGATCAGGCTCGTTGAAATAGATGGTGGTTCCATCGCGTGCCAGCGCGACAGCCAGGCCGAGATGATCCGCATGCAGATGAGTTATGAAGAAATCCACCGCCTCGGGCGTAAGCCCGATCTCTTTGAGGAGCAAGAGGAAGGTCTCGTGGCATTCGGGCCGGTTGAATGCCGTATCAATAACCAGAGGTCTTGAATGGTCGAGTATCACATACGAATTGGTCGCCTTCAAGGGGCTCTTTGGCAGCGGGACCTGCATTTGGAAAATGCCTGGCAGAATCTCTTTGACCACGATTCTCCTTAACTCGGCCACAGTCTGCTGCACTGGCCATATGCCCATAGATCCGGCTGCCCACCCTGCTGGTGCACCAAACAAAGACGCAGCTTGCATTTCCAGCCGCATTGGGAAGCGTGTGATTCTAATACGCGCCAATAATACACTGCAAACTATGAAGGTGATGGCTCTTCATCCGTTCACAGTGGCCATGACGAGTGCGTCGGACTGATGACAGCAGTTCATCTGTGATAGACATGTGGCGCATACGGCACTACAGCGTGAGCGCCTCGCATGCAATGCCGTGATGCTGGAGAGTGTGGCACACGCCCTGAACGTCATCGCTGCCGGGGACGGTGATTCCCGACAGCGGATAGTGCCGCTGCAGCAACCGGTACTTGTGCTCACCGTAGCGATGATACGGAACGATTTCCACGCGTGGAGTTCTCGGCAGACCCAGGAGTAGTTGCGCCAGCGCGGCGATATCACCGGGTTGATCGTTGCAGTCCGGCACCAAGGGGTACCGGATGGTCACATCGCCATGCTGCACTAGGAGGAGTGACAAATTGGCGAGAATAGTCTCATTACTGGCGCCGGTCAGCTCAAGATGCCGATTTGTATCTGCGTGCTTCAGGTCGAAGTACACGTGGTCTGCCGCCATCAGCAGTGGCACAACTGATTCCCGATCACCATACCCGCATGTCTCGATGGTGGTATCGATTCTTTCATCCTTGGCGCGGCTAAGCAGTTCAAGCGAGAATGCGGGCTGCCATACTGGTTCGCCACCGCCCAGTGTCACACCGCCAGCAGACCGCCTGTAGAATGGGACATCTCTTCGTATGGCAGTTACCACATCGTCGACCGAGATCCACCGACCACATATCCACCGGGCGCCGGATGGACATGCAGTGACACAGTTACCACAGAAATCGCACAACCCAGGCTGGATAATGGGTGCGGCATCTGACGCAACGGTCAGGGCGCGAGATGTGCAGGCGCGCACGCAAGTGCCGCATGCCGTACACCGCAAGTCGTCATACATGAACTCGGGCTCTGTGCTCTGAGACTCCGGGTTGGAGCACCATGCGCACCGCAGTGGGCATCCTTTCAAAAACACAAGCGTACGCAGCCCGGGTCCGTCCTCCAGCGAGAAACGCTGGATGTCGAAGACGTAAGCCGTTATGCCCGTAGCCATCTACAGACCGTGTTCGGTCCTCCTGATGATATCCTCCTGCACGTCGCGGTGCAGCAGCGTGAAATAGGCGCTGTAGCCTGCGACACGTACAAGCAAGTCCGCGTGATCGGCAGGGTGTTCCTGTGCCTGGCGCAAAGTCTTCGTGTCTATGATGTTAAATTGGACGTGCCAGCAACCGACGTCCCACATACCACGAACCAGCGCAGCTATCTTGTGGAGCCCGCCCATATCGGCTGCTGATCGCGGGCTGAGTCTGAGATTAAGCAGCGTTCCGTTACGTAGCGCTGCTGGATCGAGTTTGGCAACCGATCGGGCAATCGCGGTTGGTCCTGTTCGGTCGCAGCCACTCGCGGGCGAGGAGTTATCCGCCAAGGGTTGTCCAGCCTGACGTCCGCTTGGCAACGCACCGACAACGGCACCGAACGGGATGCCCGCTGTCACTGCGATAATCCCGGCCTGCGCCTGGCCACCGAATATATTGCGGTACTTCATCACTTCACGGTTACCAAACTGGACTGCATCGCGGGTGATCAAGTCGACGTAATCGTCATCGTTGCCGTATCGTGGCACCTGGTGTTGGAGCAGCGTGCGCAGTTCCGCGTATCCCTCGAAATCATGTTCCAGTGCATGCAGAAGCTCACACATCTCTATCCTGCGCTCATCAAATATAAGCTTCCTGATGGCAGCAAGTGAATCACCCGTATCAGCAACGCCGATCTCGTTGACCGCCGGGCCGAAATTGTAGAGTGCTCCGCCCTGCTGAAGTGGCCGACCAGACTCGATGCAGCCCTCAGTGAGTGCCGACAGGAACGGCGAACACAGCAATTCGCTGTAAGCAGTCTCAGCAATGGCGTTTACCACGAACATGTGGTGAATGAGATGAGCCAACTGTGCTTCGTACGCTTGCTGCAACTCTTCGTAGCTGGAAAATGTGCGAGGGTCTCCGGTGCGGAGGCCAACCTGCTTGCCGGTGCGTCTCCAGATGCCATCGTTCAATGCCAGCTCCAGCGCCATAGGAAGGTTAATGAAGCCGCCTGTGAGGTGTATGCCTTCTTTCGCCTGTACGCGGGGCTCGACACAGCCCATGATGGCGAAATCCCGCGACTCGTTGATGCTCAATCCTTTGCACGCCATCGAGTAGGCGATGAGGTCTTCGTTATAGAACTTCGGGTGACCAGTACCAAGCCGGGAGAGCTCGCATGCTTTCAGCAGAAAGTCCTCAGGGGTATCCGAATGAATGCGCACCGATATGTCCGGTTGGACGACCCGGAGATCGATCATCGCGTCGAGGCACAGATAGGACAGCGCATTGGTTGCATCCAGACCGTCGGCGCAACGGCCACCGAGGTTCAGGTTCTGCCATTGTGGGACACCCGTGTAGAACTTGGAGGTGTCTTTGTTCACAAACAACATCAATTCGGAAAACTTCAGATAGAGGCACTCAATCAGCTCCAGTGCATGTTCCGGATCCATTGCACCCAGGTAGGGTGCCATGTACTGATCGAATCTGCCGGGCGACAGTGAATGGCCGCTCTCCTCAATGCGTACCGCAAGATGAGTGAACCAAAAAGACTGCATGGCCTCGTAGAAGTCCCGCGCGGGTTGAGCGGGCACTCGAGAACAGATCTCGTGGATGCGCAGGAGTTCAGCTCTCCGAGTCTGGTCGTGTTCCTGCTCGGCCATGTTCAGTGCGAGCTGTGCGTAGCGACGGGCATAGATAAGCAGGCCTTCGAGTGTCCTGCGGGCCGACCTCAGGAATACCAAAGCTGAGACATTTTCGGGATCAGTGAGGTCCAGATCCGCTACTCGTCTATCGAGCTGGGTGATAATGCCGGTGACGCCGACCTCCAAGACCTTACGATAGTTGGGCACCACAGTCCCGATTCCCTTCTGGATCAACGAGTAGTTATCAATGATGCCTGTAGAGCTTGTGGGCCAGATACTCGGGTCAAGGTAGATAAGATGCGCAGTGTCAGACGGGCATTGGAGATAGAGCCTTTCCGCTATTGTTCTTCCCTTCCAATATGGCAGTATCGAGTCACGTAGCTCTGTCTTGTCCCCTGCGGATATCTCAAGTGGATCCCACTCCCGATTCTCAACGTCATCAAGCTCAGCTTCCAGCCACGCCGCCTGCACCTCGGGGTACAATTGCGCCGCTCGAGGACGCACAGTGGGGCTACCCACGACCAGCTCGCCCGGTGCGATGGCGATGGGTAACTGACCGAACAGCCGGTGCATGGCGTGTCCCCATACTGCCACGAGGGGTTCGCCGGCATGTTCCTGGTGGACCATGGTTACGATACGGGCGCGGGTTATGTCGACTGACGGCCTTACCCCTACCATCGTCCTTCTGAGACGCTCAACTCGCGTGTTCATGTATGTCGCACTCGCTCAACGTACTTGTGTGCGCTGGTGTTCCACAACTGAAATGGTAACACGCCGCCGCATTGTACATTCGTGTTGTGCGTCATTTCGCCTTTGTGTTATGGTTCGAAGGAATATCTCCCCTCATACGATTCGTGCGGGGACTGTCATATCTCAGGAGGACTAGACAATGATTACTGGCGACCAGTTCCGAGAGCGGCTCTCGAGGTTGAAGCCGAATATTTACATGGGCGGGAAAATTGTTGACCGGTTTGATCCTAAGCTCATGGGTGGCGTCAACGTGATGGCTAGGACCTACGATTTCGCGTTCGATGATGCCTTTGAGGGAATTGGCACTGCGAAGTCACACCTCACTGGTGACACCATCAACCGGTTCACCCACATCCACCAGAGCGTGGAGGACCTGTTCGGCAAGCAGAAAATGACACGCCTCTATTGTCAGGAGGTGGGTGGATGCATTCAACGCTGCATGGGTGTTGATTCCCTGAACGCTCTCTCTGTAGTGACATACGATGCTGATCAGAAGTATGGCACGAACTACCATGAACGCTTCATAGAATTCATGAAGAAGGTCCAGGCGGAGGATCTGTCGCTCAACTGCGCGCAGACTGATGTGAAGGGCAATCGGCCCTGGCGGCCTCATGAACAGAAAGATCCCGACCTCTACTTGCGTGTGGTCGAGAAACGGGATGATGGCATCATCGTGAACGGAGCGAAGGCACACAATTCGTGTTCGGTGTATGTCGACGAAATCGTGGCGATTCCCACTCGGAATATGACCGCCGACGAGGATGACTGGGCCGTTGCTTTCTCGGTGCCATCGGACTGGGAGGGAGTGACTCTGATCAATGCCGCATACGCACCCACACGGCGAAAGCAGCTCCAGGCACCGTTCTGCGAGATCGGTATGAGTCACTCGATCACGGTGTTTGATAACGTATTTGTTCCATGGGATCGAGTCTTCCTCTGTGGTGAGGCTGACATGGCCGGTAAGCTCGCGCTCCTCTTCGCTCTCTACCACCGCCACAGCTACACCGGCTGCAAAGCTGCTGTATCGGAGATTTACGCTGGTGCGACGGCGCTGGCCGCGGAATACAACGGCATCGATCGCGCGCAGCACGTACGTCACCAGCTTGCGGACATGATCCAGATCGTTGACCTCATCTATGCCGCGGGTATCGCCGCTGCAGTGAACTCCAAGAAGGCCCCCTCTGGAACCCAGATTCCTGACACGAATTACTGTAATGCCGGTCGTATGCTGGCTGGCGATGCGATCTACGACGAGTACGAGGCGCTGGCAGCTATCGCAGGTGGCCTTGTAGCGACACTGCCACCCGAAGAGGACTTCTATGATGAGAAGACCGGCCCGTATCTCGAGAAATACATAATGCGGAATCCGAATGTCTCAGCTGAGGACCAGCATCGTGCATTCAGGCTCTTCCAGGACATGATGGCGTCGGCATGGGGAGGACACAAGCTGGTCGACTACCTGCACGGTGGAGGGTCGCCTGTCATCGAGAAGGTAGCAATCTATCGTGACCACAACATCGAGCATTCCAAGAATATTGTCAAGAAACTCGCTGGCATCAGCTGTGACGCGAACACGAAGCACATAGATCGCGAATCGCATGCCTGGCTGTAGCAGTGAAGCGAATACAACAGAGAGGGGCCAGATTCTGGCCCCCTCTTTCGCTGAATGGCACAATCCCAGGCTATCTGTTGATATCAAGGACGAGTCTACCGTCGCGAATCTCCACTATCCGGTCGGTCTGTTCCGCGATACGCCGGTCATGGGTCACTATCACGAACGTGGTGCCATAGCGTTGATTGATATCTCTGAAGCGCTCGTAGGTTGCGGCTGAGTTCACGGAATCAAGATTACCCGTGGGTTCATCGGCCAGCACTATGCTGGGCTTGTTGATCAATGAACGGATTATCGCTACGCGCTGCTGCTGTCCGCCTGACATCCTGCTGGCTGGCTTACGTTTCACGGCAGACACACCCATGATATCGAATAGCTCGTCCGCCCATTCGCGAACATCGCTGCTCGGACGTTTGCCTCCTATGACGTATGGCATGAGCACATTGTCAATGGCAGAGAACTCCGGGAGGAGATAGTGGAACTGAAAGACGAATCCGATCGTGCGATTTCTAAGCTCGGCCAGTCGGTTGCGGCCCAGTCTTCGCGTCCTCTGGCCTGCGATGAAGACTTCACCGTCAGTAGGAGTGTCCAGAGTGCCGATGATATTCATAAGGGTGGACTTTCCACTTCCCGATTCGCCGACGATTGAGTTGAATGAGCCCTCTTCGAATGCCAGATCTACGCTGAACAGGACCTGCACATCCGGCGGACCCTTGTACACCTTGTCCACGTGGCGCAACTCGATAACCTGTCCCATGCCTTTCATCCTTCGCGTATGACATCAATCGGGTTTAGCCGCAGCGATCTGCTGGCGGGGATAAGTCCGGCAATGCCGGAGGCACTGATAACTATAATCAACGTGCGCAGGATGAACGCCGGTTCCACGGCGAAATCGATGATGGATTCACCCCCCGGCGTCGCAAACTGCGTGAACGCGTACAGCAGCCCTAGACCAAGAGATATACCCACTGCGCTTGCAGCGACCCCAAGCAACAGCCCCTGGTATACGAATATCAGACTCGCTGATCCATCCTTTATGCCCATCGCCTTCAGAATGCCCAGCTGTCTTCTCTTCTGGAGGACTGTGATGGAGAGAAGGCTGGCGATGGCCACAGCGACCGACAGGATTATCACGGCTTGGATAATGTTGTTCGATAATGACTGGCTCTCCAGGGCGTTAAGCAATTGCGCGTTCTCTTCCTTCCAGTTCGTGACTTCAAGTCGGTCGGTATCCAGAAGAGCGCTCACATCTGCGGCCAGGGCATCAGCGGCGAAGACGTCGTCCACCGTGATCTCAATAGACGTAACACGATCTCCGAAACCGAACAGGCTCTGTGCTGTGCGCAGGTTGGTAACCACCCAGCTTCCGTCAATGGCGCCGACGCCGAGATCGAAGATGCCGGCGACTCTGTAGTCGACCCGGGTACCGGCTGGGGTAGTGACTGGAAGGCGGTCGCCAACCGTCACGTCAAGGTTGTCGCTTAGGATCCTGCCGATGAGGACTTCACCAGCGGACGCGATGGTATCCCCGGCATAGATGCTACGTGACAGTCCGTAGATGCTGTCCATGGCTACTCCGTCCAGGCCGCGGACCACGACAGGTACAGACCCATTGCTCTTGCTAATGAACGCATTTGAGGTTGCAGCAACACCCACATATCGTGTTGCATTGTATGAATCCACGCTGGAGACGATGGGCTCCCACCGACTAATAGTCACATTTTCGACTGATGAGCGGATTGTTACCTGCGGCGAATTCCCGACGGTCTGCTCGATGAGGCCTTCCTGAAGGCTGTCGATCAGCAACCCAACGAAAACCTGGACAGAAACGGCAATGGAGATACCTAAAACTATGAGAAGCGTCTGCGCCTTGCCCGAGAGCAGAAAGCGCGCCGCGATTCTCAGAGGGAGTACCACTGTGCCTCCTGCGCGAAGCGGCATATATCGTCGTAGCTTAGTGCGAGGACATCGGCACCGAGTGACGATGCGAGTGTGGCATCCTTCACGAAAGCCTGACCACCGGCGATAATCGTGAATGCAGCACCGTTGTGTGCTCGCAGGCTCGCCAGTTGTTGTATCACCCTTCGGGCAGGAATGAGGTTGTACGAGCTTGTTACGCTCACTCCCACGAACACAGGTTTGGTCGCGGCAACTGCGTCCAGAATGTCCTGCTGCGGCGTGTTGGCACCCACGAACACCACGTTGAAGCCCTGCAATGTGAACAGGTCGGCTGCCATTCGTGCTCCAAGTTCGTGGTACTCCTCGGTGGGACACACGATGACCCCGACTCCCTTCGTCCGATATCCGGAAACCGCGTGCCGTGCCTTAACGAGTTCAGGATAACAGCACTCCAGAACGGTACGCAGTATCGAAGTTCGCACATGCTCCTCCCATACGCAGAGCGGACGATCACGTAGGGTACAGCGTAATTCGCGTGCTGCAGGAGCCAGGACCCCTTCATACAACGTGGGTATGTCGATCTCTTCCGAGGCGAGAGTCGACAGTACGAACAAGACACAGCCGTATTTGTCCTCGGCATCGAGCAGCCGGAGGAAGGCGGCATATGTTTCTGCGATGGCACTGACGGGATTGACGTCGTTTTCCATGGCTGATCTTGTGAAGATTCTGCGGCGATACGTGCATTGTACACGTTTGCCTTCATGGCCGACTATTCCCGACGAGGTATTGACAAAACCGAGTCTCGCGTCATAGCATGCGACATGTCGATATGCGCATATGCGCATAGTCGCATATTCTGCCTGCAATGAGAGAGCTGGTAAGGGCGTGCAAAGCTATTTCGGCGGAAACGCGGCTCAGGATCCTGAACATCGTTATGGTCAGGGAGTGTTCCGTGACTGAAGTCATGCAGTCGCTGCAAATATCCCAGACGCGTGCGTCACGTAATCTCGGTGCCCTCTACGACGCGGGTCTGCTCGACGCCCGGCGCGAAGGTGCATGGGTCCTCTATTCGGTTGCAGAAAAGGGCCTTGACGGACACTCGCGCGAGCTCCTCGAGGCACTGAAGAACATGCTCATTCGTGATCCACAGGCACAACAGGATATCGCACGTCTCGCTCGAGCGAAACGCTCTGATGTATAGGAGCGTACGAACGAGTTGGGAGCAATAGGGAGCATGTCTCTTCCAACGTGAACTGCGATGACATAGGAGGGTGAGAATGAGAGTACGACTGTGGTTGGTGCGATTCGGGCTGCTTATCGTGGTGAGTGGGATCGTGCTCAGTCCTCTAGCCGTGCGCGGAGCGACGCCCTCTTCACAACCAGTAGGCTGGAATCATACTCCCTCGGTCCTGAATCTGCCCTCCTCGGCAACGTATCCCGCCATAGTCGCATATCGCGAATTCCGCATGAGCTTCGCGGACAAGAGCTACGAGAAAGCCGAGTTGCTGCTGAAGTATTCCAATCAGGATGCAGCAGCGATCGCGATGATGTCACGACGTCAGGAATATGTACAGGCTGCCGCCCATTTTCCCACGTATCAGCACACGTTCGACCGTTGTGTGGCTTGGTTGCTTCTGGCCGAGGACCGGGGGAACAACGTATCGCACTTGCTGTCACGCGTGAAGAACGATCATCTCGCGCAACACTCGGCTCTCGCTGAAGCAGTTGACTTGCTTCCCGAATGGGCGTTGGAAGGCGTTGTTGCGACGCGCTCCCATGTTGCAACCGAAATGCTTCACGCAGTGCAGATTCTGGAAGGTGATGATGCTGCTACTAGCTATGCCCAACTGCTGGTGTCGGCCTATCCTGATCTGGCCGGCATATGGGATACCGAAGAGACACAAGAGCCAATAGAACCAGACACGCCCACTGCGCATCGGGACGTTCCCGGATCGGTTGGTGCTGAGTCGTCGTCCGCAACCAGCGCAGCGCATCAGGCCGAACGTAAGACGAGCATTATTGCGCTAACGCCCGATAGGGAACACATCAACCCGGGCGAGTCGCTGGTCATATCCTGTGTTCTTGCTGATGGTCTTGCTGAGGATGAGCATGCTTATTCGTGGTGGTGCTCACGTGGCAGCCTCGTGACGGACGGACCACAGGCTACCTGGATAGCGCCGCAACAGGACGGTCTGTATGAGATCAGTGTGACTGCGACTGATAGTGAGGGAAGGAGCGATACCCTTTCTATCGAAGTCAGAGTTGGCCATAGTGAAGAAGCTCTCAGTGCAGCTGATTACGACGCCAACGGCGACGAGTCGGATCCGACGGACGATGATGCTTCTAATCCCCAACAGGTGCATGCCGTGGTGATACCAGAAATTATCTCACTCAGTGCCACTGCGGAGCACCACTACATCGACCAGAACCTCGGTGGGGGCTATGCAATCCTCGTTTCGCGCAGCGCCGACGTGCATTGCAAGGTAGTTGACGCCAACGGACTGTCGTTCGAGTGGACGATCGAAGGAAACGGCGAACTGTCAGGTTCCGGTGATACTGTTCGTATGACAGCCCCCAGCCGTCCTGGATATGTGACGGTTACGGTCACCGTGTCAAACGAAGATGGTGAGCAGGATACGGGGTCGCTCGAGTTCTACGTCTCAACCTGCACCTACTGCTTCTAGTGTTCTGACAGGCTGTTCCCGTCCATTAGTGACGGGGACAGCGTTGATTGGCCGTGGACCGACGTCATCCACGCATATGCCCTTGTACTTCTGCGGTGAGGTGATTCTCCTTATCGATTCGCAAGGCCGCTTGTTCAACGCCGTCGCGTCTATCGCAGCCGAGTCGCTTTAATTAGAGTGCAAACCCATATGATCCGACCACGAATGCCTCTGTACACAGTCGGTTCACCGCTGAGGGTAAGACAAGCGATGTGTGGGATGCCGCGATCGCATGTGCCATCGTATCGTTTTCGCCAGCACAGGCGGGCGGTCGCAACAATTGCTGCCAGGTGTCGCCTTGTCCTTCCAGACTTCAGTCGAGCTAACCTGGCTGAGTGCTAAGACACCCGGTCCGGGGTAGCCCGGGTCGCCAAAGGAGCCAGTCGCTACACGCTTCGAAGGCTGTAGCAGTGGTTCATTCCGAGTGCGACTGCGTGCGCTACCTGGTCCCGAGGGTCGACTCCTGTGGCGTTTCTGAAGACTCCCGGTGCGACACTATCGACAAGGTCGAGGGATGCGGCATCGACTGCCGCAGCGTCAGTTCCAACAAGATAACCCATATCCTGGCAGAGTATCCGACCCGGTGAGGGGTCGCAGTCACAGTTTTCCGCGATGTGGTGCAATGAATTCACGTAGATGACCTGTTTGTTTCTGACGCATGCCATCGCGCTGATTGCGAGACCTTGAGCCAGACTCATGTGTTCGAACCTTAGCGCGCCGGCCACGCATGCAAGAACACACTTGCCGCAGCCTTCACATGTGCGACGGTCGATACGCCATTCGGAATCGACTTCCAGGGCATACGATGGACATGCCGGTACACAGAGGCCACAGCGAGTACATAGGTCAGCGTCGTGAAGCGGCATAGACATGCTGTGCACCCGGCGCTTGCTCGCTTTCGTAACCCCTCCCATACCGAGGTTCTTAATTGCGCCCCCGAAGCCTGCCTGGATGTGACCCTTAACATGTGATAGTACTACCATGCAGTTTGCGTCATAGATCTGATTGGCGACTTCGATCGGCACGTCACTCTGTACTACACGGATTCCCCGCTCACCTATTACAACTGCGCAGCCTACTGCATTCTTCGTGAACCCGTGGCGTGCGGCCACACGCTCGTATCCGCGCCTATGTGAACGTTCACTAGGATAAGCAACAACTGTGTCGAACAGAAACGGATGGCCACCAGCCATTCTGATGGCATCGACCACAACCCGCACAACCGCGGGGCTCACGAAACAGGGGTTACCAGGCTCACCCATATGAAGCTTGACAGGAACTGCTTGTCGTGCGAAAGAGGATGTGTCGAGCATGCTGAGGGCAAGAGTAATGCCCTCAGCATGCTGCGTAGTGTAGACCGTTGTTGACGTCATATGATGCCGGGTAGCCCATTACTCGTGGGCCAAGGCAATGCGATCTATCGTCAGCATGCCGCGTGCAAACCCGGTCATTCTACCGATAATTGCCGGTCCGTTACAATGTGCCACGGCTATTGCGGAGGATCCGTTATGCCTCCGTTTAAGCCGCACTTGTCGAGGAGGAGTGTTGTGAACGTGCATGAAGCTATCCGCGCCAGATACAGTGTTCGACGGTTTCGGCCCGACCCTGTTCCTGAGAGCAACTTGCATAGGGTGCTTGAGGCTGCGCGCCTGGCCCCGTCATCAAGCAACCGACAGGAGTGGAGGTTCGTTGTTGTTCGCAATGAGGCGAGGCGACGGGAACTCGCAACTGCCGCGAACAACCAGATGTGGATTGCGGACGCCCCAGTGATAATCGCGGCCATCGGAACTGATCCTTCTTCCGTGATGACGTGCGGCGTTCCGCGATATGCTGTGGACGTCTCGATTGCGGTGGATCATATGACCCTGGCGGCCACCGAAGAAGGACTTGGTTCTTGCTGGATTGGGGCGTTTTCACAGGAAGGTGCACGCAAGGCCATTGGCGTGGCAGACTCGTGCATCATTGTCACTCTGCTGCCGCTGGGTTTTCCGTCTTCGGATTCAGTCGTGACGAAGTCCCGTAAGCGACTGGAGGAAGTGGTCAGATACGAACACGATAGCTGATGAGCATACTTCCCATTACTGAGGGTCGTGTACCAGTAGTCGGTCAGAGCTCACTACACCAGTGCGGTGAGTAGAACCGCGACGATTCCGACGAGGAAGATCCCGTCGAAGACTCCAGCACCACCAATAGAAACGATCCCCGGGAATCCTCTGATCCGGTGAAGGTTCAACAGATCTGCGCCGATAAGGGTACCCAGGGTACCCGCGATGTACGCAGTGGGCGCGGCGAACTCGTACATGAGGAGCAGGGCGAGAACGGCGGAGAGTACTGGTGGGACAAATACTGGCAGCACAATGCCACGTCCCGGGACGGGTTTGGCCAGTGACTTCGATACAGCGGCCATTATCAGGGTTGCCACTGCCACCTGCCAAAGAGATGGGACAACAGTCAGGAGGTATACAGACAGGCATAGCGGCACAACTGCTCCACCCAGGTTTATGGCAAGACCCGAGTATTGAGCTGGTGGAGGAGAAAATAATCCTCGCATGGTATCCCGTACCGGGTACCGCGTCCGATATCGCCTCAGAGGAATGTTGATCATGGACCCTATCAACATCAGGAGTATCAGTGCAAAGGCTGCCGAAGGCGACAGCCCCAAAGCACTGAAGGCAAATGACACCAGATCGAGGAAGAAGAGCAGCAGTATGATGGGGACAGTGAGTACAAGAAGTACCGCTGCAAGGCAACCAAACGGTGCGAAGACCATATACGGACTACACCGCTCGCTCGAAGTGTGACATGTCCAGACCGGTCGGGATGTCCAGGACCACAGGTACACCCTCGCTGTTAAGTCGGCACGCTTCCTCGAGGGCGGATCGCAGGTCGTGGCTATGATCGATTCTTCTTCCATGGCATCCCGAAGCGCGAGCCACCGCTGCCAGATCTGGCTGCACTTCGAAGGTGGTTGTATTCCAGCCTACCGATTGCATCTGGTTGTGCATTGGCCAGCCGAGCGCGGAATTGTTGAGCACCACCCAAGTGCACGCAGCACCATACTGCACAGCGGTTGGCAGTTCCTTCATGTACATTTGAAATGCACCGTCTCCGGTAATACAGACAACACTCTGGTCAGGGGATGCGAGCTTCGCAGCAATAGCTCCTACAATGCCCATGCCCATACAGGTTTGCTCCGCCACGGTGACACACGCAGAGTTGTCACCGACAGTGTAGTAGGGGAAGAAATAGGACCAGGCATCCTGCGAACCGTTTTCGTTCACCAATACGGTGTTGTCGCCGAATACGGAACTGATCTCGTGAACGATGCGTTTTGCCGGGATGGGGTAGTCGAGTGTATTGCATTCCTGATCGACCTGGTTAATGAGCAGTTGCTTCTGTTCTCTGATGCTGCCAACAATGTCGGATGACGGGCGTGTGGTTCCGCGCCGAGCCATTTCATCAATAATCTGGCGCAGCACGAGACTGGCGTCCCCGACTATGCCCACCGATGGCCTCCAGTTGCGTCCTATCTCAGATGCCGCGATATCCACCTGTATGAGGTCCGCCCCAGCTGGCAGGTCCTGCCACCGATGCGTCTGGAATGCCTCGTTGCGTGTACCAATCGTGAGCACCGAATCGACGCTCTTCAAGTAGGTCGCTGTCATCGGATTGCGGTATAGCCCCACGAGCCCAAGGGCCAGTGGATGTCGCTCTGAGATGATTCCTCTGCCACCCGGTGTGGTAGCAAATGGTAATTCGAATCTATCAATCAACTCGCGGAATTGTGAGTGAGCACCAGACAGTATCGCGCCATTTCCGGCTATAACTACTGGTCGTTGAGACGCCATGATGATATCGACCGCCCTACTGACCGCATCCGGATCGCCTGCAGGTCGAAGCCGTTCAGCTGGCGTGTAGTCCGGCTCGGGGATATCTACGGGATATCCGTGGGTTATGTCACCTCCTACGTCGTTTGGTATCTCCACATAGACAGGTCCCGGCTGATCATTGAGAGCAAGAGAGAAGGCGCGCCGTATGAACCATTCCAGCCGATCGATATGTGGTATCCGAATTGCCCACTTTGTGATTGGTCTCATCATCCCCACCTGATCGCACTCCTGAAACTCGCCCATTCCCTCAGTCTTCTGACTTACCGATGGGCATATGATGACCACAGGACTGCAACCGTAATAGGCTTCCAGCACGCCGGGCACAAGGTTGGCAACTCCAGGCCCGGTTGAGGCACTGCAGACGCCCGGCACACCAGCCATTCTCGAGTACGCCATGGCCATGAACGGTGCGGAGCCTTCATAACGGAGATTAATTGCCTTGAGTTCAGAAGTCTTTTCCGCATAGAGCTGCAGAGGGCTGTCACCCAGACCGAAAGTGAACTCGACGCCCTGTTGCCTGGCCATATTCGCTATGGCTTCCCATGGATACATTCTTCACCTCCTGTATTCAAGAGAACGTGATCACCCGCGCATCTTTGGACTTCGCATACCGACCGTCTGACTGTAGATCCGGGCAAAGGACATGGCCCGAAGAGACCGGTTCGTCCTCACAAAGCGTGCAGTCCGAATTGTAGACTGATAGTATAAATGCTCACATGGGTATGCCGATAGGTCCTGCGCTGATATTGGTGCGATGTCGCTTCTGAAGAACAACAGCTTCATTCTCGCTCTCGCCCTTGTTGCGGGGATAGTCCTGGGACAGGGGGCCACCTACACGCGCGATGCCGTCACCCCTCTTCTTGCCGCAATTATGGCCGTATCACTTGTGGGAGTGTCTTCCGACGTGTTCCGTGGAGGCGCCGGCCTTGTCCGTCCTGTCACACTGGCACTACTACTCAACTACGTGGTGCTGGGTGGGCTATTTATCCTGCTGGCCTTCCTGGTGCTTGAAGACCCTGGTCTGCGCGCGGGCTACGTGCTGATTGCGGCTGTCCCTCCCGCTGTTGCGGTAATCCCATTTTCGTATCGACTGGGGGGGGATGTCTCATTCGCCCTGCTCGGATCTGTAGCCGCGTACGTGGCTGCATTTGTCTTCACACCTGTGATAACGCTGCTGGCTCTTGGAACCAGCCTCGTACAGCCCCAGCAGTTGCTGCTGGCGCTGGTGCAGCTGATCGCCGTGCCCTTTCTCGTTTCCCGTGTTGTTCGTCGCTCTGCGCGCCTTGTATCATGGCTTGACGTCCATAGGGGGACGCTTCTGAACTGGGGATTCTTCGTTGTAGTCTACACCATTATCGGACTGAACAGAGAGGCTCTGTTCGACTTCTCAAGTGATCTACTGCGTGTGATGGGTATCTCACTTCTGGGCACTTTCGGCATTGCTTATGGCGTTCTGCTGGTGACGCGCATAATGGGTGTGGCCAAACCTGTCGGAATAAGCTATGCGGTCATGGGGGCGTGGAAGAACTACGGACTGGCTGGAGCGATCGCACTCCTCTATTTCGGCGAGCTTGCAGCGCTCCCGTCGGCTGTGACAACTGCATTCGCAATCGTCAACTTCATCGTGCTCGGAATGACTGTCTCGATACGACACGACCGATAAGCATCGGTCGCCGCTTGCCGCTTTCACGCGGCAAAGTGTGACATGAGTTCGTACCCGCTACGGAGGTGTGACATGACTGCAACCCGAAAGATTGCGATGGGCGCACAGAATTGGCTCTATCCATTGCCTGCCCTACTGATCGGGGCAATGGTTGAAGGCAAGCCCAACTTCATGACAGCCGCCTGGGGCAGCATCGCCAATGCCGAACCCCCCATGCTATCTGTCGCAATACGACGCTCCCGGTACACGCGGAAAGGAATTGAGGAGGATGGGTCTTTCTCAGTGAACGTCGCTTCTGCGAGCCAGGCAAGCGAGGTAGACTTCTGCGGCATCGAATCAGGAGGCAAGGTGGACAAAGCCGCGAAATGTGGTTTCACCATCTTCTATGGCTTGCCTGCGCGAGCACCAATGATAGTCGAGTGTCCACTCAACCTGGAGTGCATGGTGAAACAGATCGTGGAGCTACCTACTCACTCGCTGGTGATTGCTGACATCAGCGAAACACACGTGTCAGAGAGTTGCATTCTTGACGGAAAGATAGATGTGGACATGATGGATCCGATAGTCTACATTACATCCCCGATACGCAAGTACGGGCGTCTCGGCACAACGGTGGCCGATGCGTTCAGCGCAGGGCTGAACCTGTAGACAACTTGGACGGTCCCAGTTCCAACTCTGCTCATGCGAGGTCTCCGAAGGATGACGGGATGAGTTCTGGCATGGCGGGATGGATATGTATCGCCCGCGCGATCTCGTCCACGTGGCCGCCTGACTGCATGGCGTTGACCACTTCCTGAATAAGAATTGGTGCATATGGTCCGATAATGTGGAATCCCAGGATTTCTTCAGGGTCGCGGTTCACGATGCATTTAGTGAAGCCAACCTCCTCGGCAATCGCCTCCCCTTTTGCGACGTCGGAATACGATGTGAGGCTAACTGCGATATCGTATCCAGCGTTCCTTGCTTGAGTCTCCGTAAGGCCCACCGAAGCGATCTGAGGGTAGGAGTAGATGGCGTGGGGAATTGCACGATAATCCATCTCGATCTTCTGGCCATCGAACGCATTCGCCGCAGCCACTAACGCCTGGACGTTGGCCGCATGACGGAACATGGACTTGCCGTTGATGTCTCCGATTGCGAAGACCCCTTGCTGATTCGTTCTCATATGGCCATCCACCTCCACATACCCAATAGCGTCGGTGACTACGCCGCCTGTATTTACCTGCAGGGTGTCTGCATTGGACTGCCGCCCAGCCGCTATCAGGACCTTTTCTGCCTGATACGTCGTATCGTGGGTTGCTCCCCTCGCGCGTGTCACCACGCGGACTCCTTCGCCGTTGCGAGACGCGGATTTCACCACCGTGCCAGTAACGACATGTGCTCGCTTCGAAAGCTCTGCTTGCAGCACCGCCGATATCTCAGGCTCTTCTGAAGTGACAAGCCTGTCAGCCATTTCCAACAGAGTGACCCGGGTACCCATGGCGGCGAAGAAATGACAGTATTCGACTGCTACGTAACCACCGCCAACGATTACCAGACTCTTGGGCAGTTCCGAAAGCTCCAGAACAGAATCGTTTGTCAGGTAGTCAACTTCCGGCAGACCTTCAATGGATGGAATGAATGGTCTGGCACCAACCGCGATGAACACTTGCTTGCCGCGGATGGTCTCGTCACCCACCTGTAGTACGCCGGGTTCAATGTAGGAAGCAGCGGCGGGATAGCGAGTAACCGACTCGAAGTGGGAAAGGGAGTGTTCCAGATGCATCTGTGACTCAGCACGGGCGGTACGCATGCGAATCATAATCGACGCAAAGTCGATGTGGTCAATCCTGATTGTCACTCCGAGCCTTGCTGCTCTTTCCTGTTCAACAATCATGTCCGCCGGAGCGATCAGCATCTTCGATGGTATGCATCCGAGATTCACGCATGTGCCACCAAGCAAGGAAGGTTCAACCAACGCGACCTGGTATCCAGCCATAGACGCACGTTCGACGATCTCGAGACCGCAACCGGCACCAAGCACTACCACGTCAAACTCTTTCATTTCGTCCCCTCCAATTCAGCCGATCTGCAGACAGCAGTCAATCGCCCCAACACCGGAGACAGCCTCAATTGACACAGTTGCTGTCTGTGAAGGCAGCAAGCCAGCAATACAGCTAGCTGCATAGACATGTTGCTGCCATTGTGTATCAGCATCACCACACGAGCTCAGGCTCACAGTCATCCGCAGCAGGTGAGTCTTCGCTCAATCTCCCTGCTGTACGCATTGCCTCTGGCTTACCCGGTTATAGACCTCGCAACCCCTCGGGTCTTAACATTGATGGGTCCTTCTTCTGGAGCACCTTATCGATCTGCGCCAGCATCTTCTGCCTGTCCGCCGGAAGAGTGCCTCGCAGTGTGAGGTAGTTTGATGCGTGCATCGAACTGAAGAAACAGTGCGTGACGTCGAGATGCTCCACGATGATCCGTAGCTCGTGAAGGGACTGGAATGGCGATATCGGCACGAAGTCGCACCTTTCTATCAAAGCGTGCATGGGTGTTCCCGGGACTACCGTAAGTGTCAGTGCTGCAGCATATTCCGGATCCATCTTGGAGAGAACCTTTCCTGAGGCCTCTGCGTGCTGCACACTCCCATCCACACCACCGAGGCCCAGAATGACCATGACCGACAAGGTCAGGCCCGCGTCATGAACACGGTGTGCAGCCGCTATCATCTCTTCGGCGGTAGTATTCTTGCCGACCTGTTGCAGTACCTCATTGTCACCACTCTCAAGACCAATGTAGAGTATCGAGAGCTTTCTCTGTGAGAGTTGTTTCAATTCGTCAACGCTCCGTCTGAGGATATCCTGCGCTGTGGCGTACACGGCAATGCGCTCGAGATTGGGAAAGCGTTCGTTGAGATAGTCGAGCACTTCCAGCAGCTTGGGAAAAGGGTACACGAGGGCATCGCCATCCTGGAGGAAGATACGTCGTCCATCCCACTGATTTGCGAGCTGGTAGACCATGTGTGGCATTCCCGGCACAGCGATGCGCTTGTCCTTGAAGAGTCGCAATGCATCGATCTCTTCCTTAATCTCATTTACATCTCTCATCTGCAGTCTGGAGCCGTAGTAGTAACAGAATGTACACGTGTTATTGGAGCAACCACTGGTCAGCGGAAGGTAGTAGCTCATCCATTCGCTGGGCGGCCTGAATATCCTTGGTCGTTCAAACTTGGACATGTGTTGATCTCTCCCTGCTATTGTTCATGGTATACGAATCCCGAATTCTTGGAAGACGCGCGCCAGATGTGCCATCGGCAGGCCAATGACGTTGGCATAGTCGCCATGAATCCAGTCAATGATGGAAGCCCCCAAACCCTGTATCTCGTAGGAACCGGATTTCCCTATTGGCTCGCCAGAAGCCACATAGGCCCGAATCTGTTGTGGGGACAACCATCTCATGTGCACCTCAGTTGTCTCAACACCGACGTAGTGGCGGCCGGAACTTGTCTCTACGATGGCTAAGCCGGTCATTAGCTGATGCGATCTGTCTGTCAGCCTGGCAAGCATCGATTCAGCATCGGCAGGCGAAGCCGGCTTTCCCACAATCTCGCCATCGAGAACCACGATTGTGTCTGCACCAACAATGACTGCGTCGGTATGACGGCAGGCCACTGCCCGAGCTTTTCGTAGCGCGAGAATGCGTACATGTTCCTCGGGACTGGTTACCAGTGTGGTTTCATCACAGTCGCTAGGGTCGATCAGGAAGGGGACGTCTGACATGCGCATAAGCTGCGTTCTACCCTCCGATGCAGAGGCCAGAACAATATTTGGCGTCATGCGCTCTCTGATCCCGTAGTGCTGCAATCGTCTTCGGCAGCGGCGAAGTTCAACGCCAGTGAGTTGATGCAGTAGCGTTGGCCAGTGGGTTCCGGCCCATCCTCGAATACGTGACCCAAGTGTGCCTGGCAGAAGGCGCAACTGACCTCTATACGCTCCATTCCCTGGCTGTTGTCCGGACTAGTGATGACCGCATCTGGTGGCGTTGGTTCGGAGAAACTTGGCCAGCCGGAACCCGAATCGTACTTGGTGATGGAACTGAACAACGGCCGCGTGCAGCATACGCAGTGATAGACACCCTCGTCATGATGATCGCAATACTCCCCTGAGAATGGAGGCTCAGTTGCTCGCATCTGTGTCACGGCGTATTGCTGCGGAGTCAACCTCTGCAATAGCTCTATGTTGTCTGGTTTCTCGACCTGCTCCATTGTGACGCCCTCCAATGGCAAGATGGTTACAGGATTGGTTTGCTGCCTCATTATCGTAACGCCTGCTCGCCGGTGTCAAATCGCTCCTTAGTCCGTCTCAACTAATCGCGTTCAGATTTGTCCAGATCGTATCGTCACGAACCCGTATGTACCAGGTACTCATGCCATAGCGTGGCAAGCAACAGAAAAGGCGACGCCGTGTACGGCGTCGCCTTTGGCGCATGTTCAGCGAATAGCGGGAGACGGGATTCGAACCCGCGACAGCCTGCTTGGAAGGCAGGAACTCTTCCACTGAGTTACTCCCGCCGGAACGACTCATTATAGCAGCTAATCCTGGTGGAAGTTCGCTTTGCGCTTCTCCAGGAATGCTGCAACACCCTCTTCGAGATTCGGATGGCTCCAACAGTGTGCGAAACATTGCGTCTCGAGCATCAGTCCATTGTCCAGCGACTGGTCATACCCGTAGTTGGTCGCCAGCTTGGCCATCTTAAGTGCGTGGGAGGGTAGAGCCGCCAGTTTGTGAGCAAACTTAGCTGTTTCATCAATCAGCTGCTCCAGCGGGAAGACCCGATTGACAAGGCCTATCTCGTACGCTCGCTGCGCACTGATCTGTTCGCCGCCATAGATGAGCTCACGCGCAATTCCGAGGCCAACCAGCCGAGCGAGCCGCTGCGTCCCGCCCATGCCCGGAATGAGCCCGAGCAGGATCTCCGGCTGGCCAAACCGGGCAGTATCGGCAGCAAAGCGAATGTCACACGCCATTGCCATCTCGCAGCCGCCGCCGAGTGCATAGCCATTGACTGCGGCTATGATCGGCTTCCCCATGGATTCCATGATGCGGGCTACGTCATGGCCCTTCTTGGCGAAGGGGATCATAGCCGGTGCAGATTTGCCGCGGAATTCGGTTATGTCGGCGCCAGCCACGAAAGCCTTCTCCCCTGCCCCGGTCATGATTATGGCTCGCACGTTCGGATCAGCTTCAAGCATGCTGAAAGCGGTACCCAACTCTCCTACCGTCTCCAGATTCAGTGCATTGAGGACGTTGGGACGATTGACCGTAACCGTTGCAATGGGTTGGGAGATTTCCACTGTCAGGTTGTTAAATTCCATGATACTCCTCCGTCGTTCGACTGCGCCCTACTTCGACGAGTAGTCGTAGAAACCGCGTCCGGACTTGCGCCCGAGATACCCCGCAGCGACATACTTCTTGAGCAATGGACAGGGGCGGTACTTGGGATCGCTGAAGCCGTCATAGAGTACGTTCATGACGTGAAGGAGCACATCGAGTCCGATGAGGTCGGCTAACTCCAGCGGCCCCATGGGGTGATTGAATCCAAGCTTGAGACAGGAATCGATCGACTCGACCGTCCCAACACCTTCATAGAGTGTGTACATCGCCTCGTTCATCATCGGGACCATTATTCTGTTGGCGATGAAGCCAGGGAAATCGTTAGCCTCGACCGGGCTCTTACCCATCTGTTCTGCGAGACGGGCGGTTGTGTCGTACGTTTCGCGGGAGGTTGCGAGGCCGTTAATGACCTCAACCAGCTTCATGACTTGCGCAGGGTTAAAGAAGTGCATGCCGACCACCAGTTCCGGTCTCGCTGTGGCAGCAGCAAGTCTCGTGACGGGTATCGATGAGGTGTTCGTGGACAGAATCACGCCGGGCTTGCAGACCTCATCGAGCTTTCGGAAGAGTTCAAGCTTGAGGTCGAGGGTCTCAGTCGCAGCCTCAATCAGGAAGTCGACATCCTTCATGTCGGCCAGATCGGTGCTCTTGCGGATACGACTGAGAACGTCTGACTTCTGGTCTGCCGTCATACGTTCCTTGTCAACCTGGCGCTGGAGATTCTTGTCAATCGCAGCAATACCTCGGTCGACAAACTCCTGCTTGATATCATTCAGAATCACGTCAAAGCCGGCTACCTGTGAGGCTACCTGGGCTATACCGTTACCCATTGTGCCTGCACCAACAACCCCTACCGTTCTGATACTCATGCGGGTACCTCCTTATCATGCGTGGGGCTCAGTTTCTAATGTGACGCGGGTCAGTCTAGCAAGTGACCGACGGCAAATCAATGACGGGTCGCAACGCTGAGTCTGTTCATCACCTCGGCGAAACATCAGCACGACGCACTTACCGAAGAACACTATCCATTATCAGCGCAAAGGGCGGGTCCGTGAAGGGCCCGCCCCTGCAGTTACTGTTCTAGTGGTCGGGGTGAGAGGACTTGAACCTCCGACCTCATGGTCCCAAACCATGCGCGCTACCGACTGCGCCACACCCCGGACAGTGCTCTTCCTGACTCAAGCGAAACAACTAGGCGCTTACTTGAGACGCTTCAACCTTTCTCTTCAGTGCTGCCCAGTTCTTGTCTACCGTCTGCTGCATCTCAGCAATATCGTGCGCATTGAAGTGCCGGAAGCGACCCTGCAACTTAACGTACTCGTCGACGGGTTTCAGCTTGGCGGGGTTCACATTGAGCTTGTAGACCCCGTCTTCGCACTCCCATAACGGGAAAATGCCCGTCTCAACGGCCATCTTTCCGATCTCCACAGACAGGTTAGGTGCTGATCGCCAGCCCGTAGGACACACAGAGTACACGTGCAAATATGCCGGTCCCTTGACTTCGGCAGCCTTCCTGACCTTCATCATGTAATCGAAAGGATAGCTTACGCAGGCCGTCGCCACATAAGGGATGTTGTGGGCTGCAACGATAGCAGGTACGTCCTTCTTTTGCGTCTGCTGGCCGGCGAACGCCGGGCCCACAGGAGTCGTGGATGTCGACGCGCCATGCGGCGTGGAGCTTGAGCGCTGTATGCCGGTGTTCATGTACGCTTCATTATCCATGCAGATGTACACAATGTCGTGACCACGTTCCAGCGTGCCCGAAAGGGCACCAAGCCCGATATCAGCTGTTGCACCATCACCGGCGAAACAGACAGAGTTGATCTTGCGATGGCCACGTTTACCCTTTTCCTCGAGAATGTCAAACGCGGCGCTGACGCCTCCTGCGACGGCCGAGACGTTCTCGAAGAGTGTCTGCATCCATGGTACTTCCCAGGCAGCATCAGGATAGGCTGAACCAACACCTGACCAGCAACTGGCAGGTGTCATACAGAGCGTGTCCTTGCCGAGCACCTTCAGGGCCAGGCGGATATTTATGGCGAGACCACAACCCTGGCACGCCCTGTGGCCCGACGAAAGATACTCCTCCGTGCTGACCTGGTTCTTTCCAAACTTGATGTATTCGCCTTCCATTGCTGGTTACCCCCTTATACCTACGGTCTCGACCATTTCCTGTGAACCGCGTTCACAGATCGCATTACCGCGGTCGATAACCTCCTCGAATTCCGTTACCTCGAGGTTGCGCCCGCAGAAGGCCCCAAGGATACCGGCGACTCGAAGATCATTGCGTACGCCAAACAGCGCAGCTTTCATCTCGCCGATAATGGGTCCGGTCGGTCCACCCAAGGTTGGTGCGCGATCGAAGACGACCAGGTTTTCCGCACCTTCAACTGCCTTATAGAGATCTTCAAAGGGGAAGGGCCTCCACAAGTGCAAGGTCAGCAAGCCGACGCTCTCACCCTGTTCACGTCGCTTGTCGACAGCGATCTTCGCGGTCTCGCTCAGACCACCAGCCACCATCAACAGTGTCTTGGCGCCCTCAGCCTTATATGAGTCTATCGGTTTGTAGTACCTTCCGAAGCGATCCCCAAACTCTTTCCATATTTCTTTAATGACGGGTATGGTGCCGCGAACGTGGACATCCTGAGCCTTTTTCAATTCCCCATACGTTGCCGGGCTCATCACGCTGCCGTAGCAGCAAGGATTGTCAGGATTGTAGGCATACGGATGCTTGTAAGGGGGGAGGAACGCATCTACTTCTTCCTGTTCGGGAAGGAAAACCGCCTCAACCACGTGCGACAGCGTGAAGCCGTCCATGTGAATCATGAAAGGTAGCAGTACGCGAGGATCCTCAGCTATGCGAAATGCTGAGAGCGTGAAGTCGAAGATCTCCTGGTTATTGGCTGCAAATACCTGGAGCCAGCCCGTGTAGCTGGCGCTCATCGCATCGGAATAGTCCCCCCAGATGTTGGCAGGCGGCCCCACCGCCCTGTTCGAGACTGCCATTACCACAGGCAGACGCATGCCTGCAACGAAGTAAAGAACCTCGTGCATGAGAAAGAATCCTTGCGATGCTGTAGCCGTATAGGTGCGAGCTCCGGCACCGGACGCCCCCCAACAGGCGCTCATCGCAGAATGTTCTGACTCTACGGGAACGAAAGCGGCCTTCAATTCGCCATTGTGCACGAATTCGGACATCCTCTCGATGATATGACTCTGAGGAGTGATAGGATAGGCGGCAATCACATCCACATCTGCCATTCTCGCTGCTTCAGCAGTAGCGAATGAACCCTCCAGTGGTACACGTTTGCTCATCAGGCTCCCTCCTCGACCATAGTGATTGCGTCCTTCGGACAAATCTGGGCGCAGATACCGCACCCCTTGCAGTAGAAGAGATTTGCGTCATACGTCCCGCCCTCGGTCTGCACGATACAGGCGTCCGGACACATAAGCCAGCACATGCCGCACTTAATGCACTTGCTTGCGTCCACAATCGGCCTGTCCGTCCTCCAATCGCCGGTCTTGTACTCTTTCGCGCCTCCAGCGTAGGGCAGGATATTCCCGAATTCACAATCCTGCCACTTAGGAAGCGCTGATGGTCTTACCTGATTCTTTGCCATCTGTTAGTCCTCCATATCGAGCTCATTGTATGCTCGAGTCATCGCCTTGATGTTTCCGTCAGCTCTGTCTCCGAAGCGGTGACGAAGTTGGTTCTCGAGCGCCTCCATCGTGACGGCGCCGGTGATCCGATTAAGCGCACCCATCATTGCAGTATTGGCGATCGGCAACTTGATGGTCTCCCGTGCGATTTTCAGGCCATCGATCGCAGCGACAGGCCATTTGAAGCCGTACTTCTCCTTAAGCTCCTTGGCGCTCAGATGGTGATTGACGATGATTTTGCCGTTATCTTTCAGTCCCACGGTTACGTCAATCTGATCCAGAAGCTTGGGATCGACAATCACCAAGACGTCAGGCTTGGCGATGTCCGTACGAATGCGAATGAACTCGTCGCTGATTCTCAGAAACGCAGTGACTGGAGCGCCACGGCGTTCAGGTCCAAAACTGGGAAAAGACTGTGCGAACTTGCCTTCGTCTATCACGGCCGCGGCGAACAGTTCTGCGGACGTAACGGTTCCCATACCTCCGCGCCCGTGCCATCTCACCTCAAGCATCTCAGGCATAGCATGATACCTCCTTCACTACCAGTTGGAATGAGAACGTGATTGGTCGCATACGATGCAACCATTTGTTGTAAGAGGGCGTAAGAGAGCGTCGCAAGGACACAGGATCCGATACATCCCGCGCGTATCTTAACATATTTACGTGTACGAATGGCTCCCTTGGACTAGCCTGCTGGAAGTCGCTCTGCTCTCTCCTTGAGCAGTGCGAAATCTTCGTTCACCTTTTCCTGGATCTTAGCAATCTCACTTGGAGACAGGTGGCGGAAGCGACCCTGTGCCTTCAAATACTCCTCGACAGGCTTGAGGTTCTTGGGTTCGTAGTTGATTCGATACTTGCCACCCTCGATCTCATACAAAGGGAACACCCCCGTTTCTGTGGCGAGCTTCCCGATTTCGATCGTCCTGTCTGACGTGGTTCGCCAACCCGTTGGACAGACAGCATACACATGGATGTATGCGGGACCCTTAATTGCGACGCCCTTCTTCACCTTGTTGATGAAGTCGAAGGGATAGCTTGGAGACGCGGTTGCGACGTACGGAATCCCGTGTGCCGCAAATATCTCCACAAGGTTCTTCTTCTGGGTACTTTGTCCCATACTCAGCTTGCCTGCTGGTGCTGTGGTCGTGGACGCTCCGTACGGCGTCGCGCTGGATCTCTGGATACCCGTGTTCATGTACGCCTCATTGTCCCAGCAAAGGTAGAGGAAATCATGTCCGCGCTCCAGCGCACCGGATAGCGACTGAAGGCCGATATCGCTTGTACCGCCGTCCCCTCCCATCGCAACAAACTTGATGTCTCTCTCGGGTGCTTTGCCCTTGCGCATCATGGCCTTGAGGCCAGCTTCGATGCCCGAAATCTCGGCGCCGGCATTTTCGAAAAGCGTATGAAGCCACGGCAACTGCCATGAGGTCACAGGCAGGGGGGACGTGCATACTTCACTACAGCCGGTGGCCATCGCAATGATCGCATCATTTCCGATTGCCTTGCAGGCCAGCCTTATGGCCAGAGCTTCACCGCAACCGGTGCAGAATGTATGTCCCGGAGCCAGATATTCTTTGGCGTCGATCTGATGCTTTCCTACCTTGATGGTATCAGGTGCCATACTACCCCCTTACTCCGGTGCCGGATTCAAGACCACGCACAAGAAGCGGCTCATAAAGGTCGTCGGAACCCTTCTCGGTGATTTCGTTCGCCCGGTCAATCATGTATCCGAACGCCTGCGCATCAACCTCACGTCCACCAATACCTCCGATGAAGCCGACAACGTGTGGCCGCGTCTCCTGGTTGTACAGTGCGGAGCGCAGTTCTGAAGCGACTGGGCCACCAGGGCCTCCAAACGAGTAGCATCGGTCAAGTACCGCAAGAGTCTTCACGTCCTTCACCGCGTCCCTGAACTCATCGAATGGGAATGGACGCCAGAGACGGAGATTCAGGTGACCAACCGCCTCACCATTCGCACGACGTTCATCGATAACCATCTTGGCAGTTTCTCCGAGACTGCCCATGGTTACCAGCAGGGTCGAAGCACCCTCGGCCTTGTATGTCTCAACAGCCTTATACTCGCGTCCGAAGATGTTGCTGAATTCCTTCCAGCCCTTGTCGATAACGCTTCGAGACTTGCGCAACGCCAGTTCCTGGGAGTACTTCACCTCGGTATAGATGTCCGGTAGGCCGAAACAGCCATGCGAGGTCGGTTTGGCCGGATCCAGCGCAAGCCTGTAGTGATACTCGGGGATGAACCTGCTCACATCATCCTGGTCGGGGAGAATCAGAGGTTCTGTGACGTGCGACAGGATGAAGCCGTCAAGATTGACCATTACAGGGAACATGACATCAGGGTCTTCACCCACACGGAATGCCCAGAGTGTCATGTCAAAGGATTCCTGATTGTTCTGGCAGAAGACTTGAATCCACCCCGTGTCGCGACACGCCATCACGTCAGAATGGTCGCACCAGATGTTGATCGGAGCCGAAAGTGCGCGGTTGCATATCGCCATGACAATCGGATAACGATGGGAAGAGGCGATGTACAGAGCCTCGTGCATCAACACCAGGCCCTGGCTGGCGGTAGTCGTGAATGATCTGGCACCAACCGCTGCGGACCCCAACACACAGCTCATTGCGGAGTGTTCGGATTCCACCGGCACGTATGCCGCATCCAGATCTCCATCGGCAACCATTTCGGCGAGTCTCTCCGGAATGTGAGTCTGGGGCGTGATGGGATAGGCAGCGACGATATCCACATCTGCCATCCGGACGGCCTCTGCCACCGCGTGTGAAGCCTCAAGGACAACGCGCTTGCTCACTGCTCCACCTCCTCTTTCATGGTAATTGCATCCTTGGGGCAGACCGCCGCGCAAATACCACAGCCCTTACAATGGTAGAGCTCTGGCTCATAATAACCATCATCGAGCGGCGTGATGGCCGCATCCGGACAATGGAGCCAACAGATGGCGCACTTTATGCACTTCTCTCGGTCAACCTCCGGTCGTTGCGTGCGCCAATCACCCGTGCGCTTGAAACTGGCGCTTCCCGGATCGGTGACGATAGCTCCCAGTTCGATATCCGACCACGGTACTTCACCGGGAGACTTGTAGCCCCTCATCTTCATTTGGCCGCTCCTTCGAAAAGCAGTTCATCATACGCGCGTTGCATGGCAGTGAAGTTCTGGGAAGCTCTCGATCCGAACCGATCCTCCAGCGCCTCCTTCATTGCCTCAAGAGGAATCACCGGTGCGACCTTCAGGAACGCTCCAATCATCGCCGTGTTGGTAATTGGCAGTCCTATTGTTTCCTGGGCGATATGGGTGGCGTTCACTGATGCCACTTGCCACTGGTAGCCGTAGTCAGCCTTCAGCTGCTCAGGGGTACGCGATGAGTTAATGATGAGTACTCCGTGATCTTTCAACCCCTCAGTCACATCGACGACACTCAAGAGACGGGGGTCGATGACGACGGAGTAATCGGGGGTTCGGACATTAGTGCGGGTGCGGATGAACTCGTCACTAATGCGGAGAAATGCTACAACCGGGGCCCCTCGCCTTTCAGGTCCGAAACTGGGAAACGATTGGGTGAACTTGCCTTCGCCGGCTGCGCCCTGAGCGAGTAACTCCGCTGAGGTCACCGCCCCTAGTCCTCCTCGCCCATGCAACCTTACCTCCAGCAATTCGGCCATGGGGAATCCTCCTTAATGGTATCGAAATGTGGACATGTACCCCTGAAGGGACTCGAACCCTTGCCACTGGCTCCGGAGGCCAGTGCTCTATCCACTGAGCTACAGGGGCTCATTCGTCGCTAGTTTATCATCGGCGTATCTGCGAGGCAACAAATCCGGACTCCGAGGTGTGGTCATGCAGTACCGAAGGTGAACAGGACATACGCAGCCGCAACATACAGTCCGATGAGTATCGGACCGTACCAGCTGATGCGCCAGAAGAGGTATCGCGACGTACCGCGCCAGATAGCGATGCCGACAATTCCGACCATCAGCGCGGCGCAAATCATTGCTGCGAGATTGACTTGAGACGCTCCGGCGAACAGTGAGCCGCGGAGGTAGACCGCGTCGACCAGTCCAAGCATGCCGGTGTCGAGCATATTGGCGCCGAGGATATCCGCCAGCGCGATGTCACGGAAGCCCATGCGCACAGCAGAGATGCATACGATCAGCTCAGGTGCTGAGGTGGCGGCGGCGAGAAGTAGGTTACCCACGAAGCTGCTGCCCCAACCGGTAATCGTTGCAATCTGGTCTCCCACTAGCGAGAGCCAGATGCCAGCGCCGATCACCATAGCAGCTGCCATGCAGAAACGCAGGAGAGCTCCCCGCAAGGTAAGAGTTCCGTAGCGCGATACGTTGCTGTGCTGTGTCGGTTCCTGACCGCGTTCGGCCCGAAGTATTCGTCGCATCGCATAGACATATGTGCCCACCAGAAGGAGACTTCCCAAGCTCATCCAGCCTAGCAACACAGCAGGAAAACGGGGTGCGAAATAGAGACTGGCTATGGCAATACACAACAGAAGGAATCCCCATCTGACGCCCGGAAGGTGGCGGACACTGGCTTGCGCCAATACGGGGCGTTTCCTGTTGGCAATGTCAAGCAAGGCGATGAGTGCCAGATTGAAACAGCAACTGCCAATGAGCGTTCCCATCGCCAGGTCAGGAGAATCCACGAGTGTCGCGGCACTGATGCCGGTTGCCATCTCTGGCGTGGCGGTGATCATCGCGACAAGGGCCAATCCGATCCAGATACGGCCAAGCCTGCTTTTCTCTGCGATGACATCTGCGTACTTCGCAAGACGTGTTCCAGCGAAAAGGATCGCAGCGAGGCAGATGAAGAATTGAAGCCAGATCAATGCGTGCACATTCTACTACAGCCATTTGACGATGGTGACACGCAGTTACGCGCCTTACAGATAGACGTTCTGGCTAAGTGTCAGATGTGCAGACGGCAGCGCTGACAGCCCTCCGTTGAGGGCTGTCAGTAAGGTAACTGCTTCCGAAATTATCTAATCATCTGTCCAGGCAACCAGGTAATGATTGGCGGAAACACAATGCACAACACTAGTCCGACAAGGACAAGGATTACGAACGGGGTCACGCCACGGATTATGTCCGCCATAGTCAATCCCAGTTCGGGACTTGCACTACCCCGGAGAAAGAATATTCCAACTGCGAACGGAGGCGTCATGAACGATGATTGCAGATTGATGCAGATCATCATCGCGAACCAAAGCGGGTCGAAACCGAGCGCAGGGGCCAGCGGAGAAATGATCGGTACGACGATGAAGAGAATGCCGATCCAGTCAATGAAGAAGCCAAGGAGAAAGATGACCAGCATCACTACGGCGAATGCCCCCC
>PUON01000006.1 GCA_003552125.1 Dehalococcoidia bacterium
CATGACCGTACTGCTATCCCGCGCTGAATCCGACTCCATGACAGTTGTGGCAGACCTCGGCTATCCGGTGCTCTTCTGTGACGTGCCGACCGTCCTCGTAGCCCAGTCCGTACGCTTCGTCAGTGAATGGCTTCTCTTGCTGAGCAGCGGCAAAGTCATCCATATAACTTCTCTCCTAAGCTTGCGCTATCGCCGGAGATTCCGATGCACAAGCAAGAAGCTAGAGCCCGACACAAGTGCCGCCATATTCAAGAGAATCCCCGGGAAACTGGTGGCCAATTTCAAACAGCACTCGTCTTCAGTGAGCATTATTCCCGTTACCCTGTATCACAACCGGGCGTCCGTCCCGGCTGACAGCCCATACGCCGCTCGAAAGCGGCGTTCATCATCAGGACAAACTCCTCCTGCGTCAAGAGTGGCTGTCGGATCGCCTCAAGCGTTGTGGCAGAGAGTGCACCATCGCGCACGAGCTCCTGACCACCAATCCGCGCGGCATCGAGCACGCGCCGCACGTCTATGCCGTTCTCCTGCATATAGCGAAGCGCCAGTCCATGTGGGCGCAGAAGTGCCCCCACAAACCGGCGGTGGTGTGACCAGCTCAGGTCCTCCACCTGGCTTACCAGAGGCGAGAAGGCAGTCTCCTCGTAGTAGCCACAAGTCGAGATCAGGACTACCGACTTGCCCGATGCGTAAGGCGAGGTAATGTGCCGTGTTCGTGAATCATGAATCTCAAAGCACGGAGACAGCAGCCGTACCGTCCGTTCCATCACGCGCACCATCTGCTCGGTCATGCCTCCAAGGTGCACGGGCGTCGATAGTACCCAGACATCAGCCCACGCCATACGATCCACAAGCTCATTCACATCATCGGCGTGAATGCACAGCCCGGGAGTCCGGTACCAACACACCATTCTGCCACAACAATTCTCGGCATTGAGCGAGGCGGCACTTACCCTCTCGACATCAGCTCCCTCTGCGCGTGCACCCTGGATGAATTCATCGAGAAGCAGCGCGGTGTTGCCACGCGCTCCGTGGGGGCTCCCATCAATCGCGATCATCTTCATGACCCGTATGGTACAACGCGGGGATGAGAGGAGACCAACGCAGGCAGATTTGCATGAAGGACTGCCACACCGCATAATCCCATCACACCACACGGAGGGGGGGTCAGGTATGTCGAATACTACGATCGGCATTGGGATGCTGGTGCTCGGGATCGCTGTTCTCATCTGGTCATCGCTGGCTGACATCGTTATTGGAGTCGGCCTGATTGTTGGCGCTGTGCTCCTGTTGACGGGCAAGTCCAGGGTGGTGAAATAGCGACCTGCGAAGTCTATACACACAATCGTGCGCCCGTTTCCGGACAACCAGAGATTGAGTTTCCTGTGAGGAGACCCGGACTACTCGGCTTTGATGTTGCAAGGGATCCAGGGGTGCAGGCATCCCGGCCACACGAGTAGAAGTATCAGCTGTGAAGTGATGGTCAGCGGTGCATTCTGGAGACTGTGAAGCTCCGTCTACAGCCGCAACAGCAGTTGCGCGACCGCGAAGTAGACCATGACGCCGGAGATATCCATCACGGTGGTTATCAGCGGTGCCGACACGAGAGCAGGGTCAACCTTGGACAGTCGAAACACGAAGGGAAGTGCACTGCCCACCGCGGTTGCAAGCACAGCAACCGAGATCAGCGTCAATGCGACGACCAACGAAACCTGGGGGTTGCGTCCCAGCCAGAACGCCCAGGCAAGCACTGCCACTCCCAGCAGGAAACCCAGAAGGAGGCCCACACTCACCTCACGGCCTATAATCGACACTGCTCTGCGTGGCCGTATCTCTCCGGTCGCCAGGCCACGGATCACTACCGTGGCCGACTGCGCTCCAATATTGCCGCCCGTACCGATGAGGAGTGGTATGAACGCAGCCAGCAGCACCACCTCCGCGAGAAGATCTTCCTGACCGGCGATGATGGATGCCGTTGCAGTGTTCACTACAAGCAGTAAGAGCAACCAGGATATGCGACGCCGAACGACATTGAAGACGCGCGTGGTGAAGTATCCTCGTTCCGTGCCCTGTACCGCGCCGAACCGATAGATATCTTCAGTGACCTCCTCCTCCATGATGTCCGCTACATCGTCCTGAGTGATGATGCCCACCAGCCTCTCTTCTCTGTCAACCACAGGGACCGCCAACAACTCATTCTCCCTAAGAACCCGTGCCGCCTCCTCTCGATCACTACTGGTGAACACTCGCCTGGGATCAGGTCGTGCGATATCGCCCACCTTGCTGTCGGGACTGGCAAGAACAAGCTCCTTGAGCGACACCGTTCCCTCCAGGTGTCGACGGGGATCGATGACGTAGCATTCGTAAATAGTCTCCCGGTCCACCGCAAGACGCCGTATCCTGTCCATTGCCTGTGCCACCGTCATGTTGCTACGGAGGTCGACGAAGTATGGTGTCATCTCCCGCCCCGCGGAGTTCTCCTCGTATCCCAGCAGTTGCAGCGTCACCTGACGCTGTTCCGGCGAGAGAAGTCCCACGATCTTTCGTGACACTGATGCGGGGACCTCCTCCAACAACTCCGTCCTGTCATCCGGCGACATGGCCTCGAGGAGCTGACTTACCGCCCGATGCGTCATCGATTCCAGCAAACGGTGCTGCGCAGGGCCATCAAAGTCGTCGAACACCTCTACTGCGATGTCTTTCGGCAAGAGCCGAAACGCCAGTGCCATCTCCTCCTCTGACACCGATTCGAGCAGAATGGCGATGTCCAGCGGCTCCATAGTCATCAGGCGTTCGCGCAACGTCTTCAGGTTGCGCGACTCTATCAACTCTTCGAAAGTCCGTTCGTCCAGAATCTCCATGTTCTACTCCCGCCGGCGCTGGGTATAAAAAAGGCCACCCACTCCAGAAGTGGGTGGCGATGAGCGCCATACGCCGATGGAGCGCCCTATGGCACTCCACCATCCGCTGCAGGCTGTTGGTCCCGGGATGGACTCCCAGAGTCAGGACCGGACATCCTGCGATGTGCTTTCACACCTGCGTGTGTATGCAAACCCTCTTCTGTGCAATCGCCTTGATCGGTATCAGCATCCATTGCAGCAAACGATAAGCCCTGTTTCCCGGTATTTGAGACACTCACAGCGTCAGAACGCTACAGGAATTGTAAGCCCTGCCAGTCTGTTGGTCAACGTGCGCATTCACTCATCCAAACGATGTCGGCCCGGCAGGCATTTGCCGAGGCCATCATGCACTTCATTCCTCCTGAGAATCCCGCCACAGCATTTCGCCAGGTGGCAATTGATCACCGCATCTCGGCACCAGCAGGGCCGAAAGTCCTCCTAGCCTGAGAACAACACCAGGTGAGCGATGGCGAAGTACATCATTACTCCAGCTATGTCCATCACTGTCGTAATCAACGGCGCTGACACCAGTGCGGGGTCAATCTTCGACAACCGGAATATGAATGGCATTGCGCTCCCGATGGCAGTCGCCAGGGTTGCCACTCCGAGAAGCGTCAACGCAACGACAATGGATACCTGGAAGTCACGCCCCAGCCAGAAGGCCCACGCGAGGACGGCCATGCCCAGAAGCAATCCGAGCAGCAGTCCGACACTGATTTCCCTGCCGACTATGAACAGCGCCCTGCGAGGCCGTATCTCTCCTGTCGCCAATCCCCTGATAATGACTGTGGCTGACTGGGCGCCGATGTTTCCTCCAGTGTCGATAAGGAGGGGAATGAACGCAGCCAGAAGCACCACTTCGGCCAGCAGGGCTTCCTGTGCGGCGATAACGGATGCGGTGGCGGTGTTCACTACGAGCAGCAGCAGAAGCCATGTAATGCGCCGACGCGCCACGCTGGCAATGCGCGTAGTGAAGTAGCTGCGCTCGGTTCCCTGTACTGCACCAAACCGGTAGATGTCTTCGGTGACCTCGTCCTCCACAATGTCGGCCACGTCATCCTGGGTAATGATGCCAACAAGGCGCTCCTCGCGGTCAACCACCGGAACGGCCAGGAGGCGGTTTTCCCGAAGGAGAGTAGCCGCCTCCTCACGGTCAGTGTGGGTAAACACCCGCTTCGGGTTGGGTCTGGCGATGTCGCCTACTCTGCTGTCCGGGTTTGCCAGCACCAATTCCTTTAGCGACACCGTTCCCTCTAAGTGACGCTGAGCATCGATAACGTAGCACTCATAGATAGTCTCTCTGTCAACAGCAAGGCGGCGAATCCGCTCCATCGCCTGCTTCACCGTCATGTTGCTGCGCAGGTCGACGAAATACGGCGTCATCTCGCGCCCGGCGCTGTTCTCCTCGTACCCCAGCAGTTGCAGCGTTATCTGCCGCTGTTCCGGAGAGAGAAGACCCAACAGCCTCCGGGTTACGGAAGCGGGCACCTCTTCGAGTAACTCGGCCCGGTCATCCGGAGACATCGCCTCGAGCAACTGACTGGCCGGGCGATTCGCCATTGATTCGAGGAGCCGATGCTGCGTCGAGCCGTCAAAATCGTCGAACACTTCCACGGCAAGGTCCTTGGGAAGCAGACGAAATGCGAGCGCCAATTGATCCTCGGACACCTCATCGAGCAGTGCCGATATATCAGCCGCATCCATGGACATCATGCGTTCACGCAGCGCCTTGAGGTTCCGGCTCTTGATCAGTTCCTCGAATGCCTGCAGATCCATTTTTTCCATGGTCGCCGTTACCTCCTGTTCGGCAGGTTTACAGACTCGTCAACAGATACCCTCACAAACAAAACGCCATCCTGCGCGGCAGGATGGCGGTCACCGCCGAGGCGTCAACAGACGCTCTACGGAGCCATCGCCCTCCCTGTTGCACGGCAAATCTTCAGCCGCCTTCTGCGGCTGCGGTTGTCTTGGTCGCTATCCGAGTTCATTCGCTCTACATACCCTCGCCACAACACGTGACTGTGGCGACATCGAAGGCTTATCGTCTGATTGTATTCACTGAGACGCTACGCGTCAAAGAGCGACCCAGGACAGAAGGAAAGAAATGCGATCAATTCAGATTCCCGGACCGGTCTCTACAAGCGTTGACGGAAAGCACCCCGATCCCTACACTGAGTGTCACCCGGTCAAACGGTGCCAGACTCACGCTCGAACATGGGGTTACATACGCTGCAGCAATCGACGACGGGGAAAGGAGTCCTTGCTTGAGCAGTCAGAGGTTTCGCGACAAGGTCATCATAGTCACAGGTGGAGGGTCCGGACTCGGAGAGGACTACTGCAGGGGTTTCTCAGCCGAAGGCGGCAGAGTCGTCTGCGCCGACATCAACGAGGCGGCAGCCCGGAAGACAGTCGACTCCCTACAGGAAAGCGGGAGACGGTCCATCGCCGTTTGTTGCGATGTTACCGACTCTCACGAGGTTGAGCGAATGGTCGAGGAGGCGCTTCACACTTACGGACGGATCGACGTCCTGGTGAACAATGCGGGAGTGATCAGACGGCGCAGCCTCATCGGCACGACCAATGAAGACTGGGAGCGGGAGATAGACACCGACCTGAAGGGCCCCTTCCTGTGTACAAGGGCTGTGGTTCCTCACATGATGGATCGAGGCTACGGCAAGGTAGTGAATATTTCCTCGGTTGCGGGCATAGTCGGCTGTATTTCGACCGCATACTCAGCGTCGAAGGCAGGACTCAATGGACTGACGAGGCAGTGGGCTCTGGAACTCGCCCCCCACGGTATTCGCGTCAACAGTGTTGCCCCGGGCTACACCGCGACGCCTATCAATGAACAGGTGCGACGGTCTTCTGCAGGCAAACGTATAGGTGAGATCATTCCTCTCGGGTGGGGCAAACCGGCAGATATTACAGCCGCAGTACTGTTCCTCAGCGGGAGTGAGTCAGACTACATCACAGGCCAGACGCTCGCCGTCGACGGAGGACTCACCACCACCGTAGATATGGGACCAGAGTATCGCAACTTCGACAAGTGACGCATGTACCCGTGTGCAGGGCTTCGGTACGCGTTTCAAGAGCCACCAGAATTGCGGCGTACCTGAGTTATGAGGGCAAATAGATACTCCCATTCCCGATCGCTAAGCGCTTTCTGAAACGGACGGGGGACGCCAAGCGCATAACCGAGCGGCCGGTTCGTGCCCGCGTCAGGATGAATCCACCCTTCAGGGTCATGCTCCGGGGATACCGGAAACACTACCGTCATCCCCACAGGCTTATCCCGTCGAAATCTGACTCCCGCGAACACAACTTCCCTGCCTGCACCGTGCACCAGCGCGAAGTCTATCCATCCCTCCCTATCGAATGAATCAGGCTCATGAACCATGGTGTCAGTCCAGGTCGTGGTAATCCACGTATGCAGCTTCATCAGCATCGAGTGAAGCGGATCACGACATTTCGAAATGCAGCGACTCATTATGGATTCCCTCCTTTCACTGACTTGTTGGAGGCTTCAGGTCATCCGGTATGGGCGGTACATACGGCCTGCCACCGCTGACACTCTCGAACTCCCGGCGAGCTTCCACCACAAGCGGACGATTCTGCATGAGTTCGAGTACAGTCAACGCCAGTGATTTCGCTACAAACATCATAGTCTTTAGACCGATCCCTGAGCCAGTTGATGCCACCGCCTGCCATGTATGCAGAGGAACTCCCAGAGGCATGCAGCAGGCAGTCAATTGAGCGGTCGGGGCGATCTGCGAGACATCACCGACATCAGTCGACACCGGTTGCACCTCTCCGGTGGACAGAGTACCTACCTGATCCAGGATCGCCGTACAAAGGGGATCCCCCACTGCCTCACCCGCCATGCCGTAGCAGGCAAGAGCAGCTTCAGCCATTCCCACAGGGAGGGTGGACTTGAGCTCGCGCGCAAGATTCACGTCATCCTCAGCGAACGAAGGCGGTCCCACTTCCTTCATGCTGCGAAGCAATGCCTGCTGAAGGGCCTGATTAGGGAGGTATTCGTGGCAGGCAGCCACCATCTCTACCTCAAGTGTTGTCTCCGTCATGAGTGCAGCCCCGCGGGCAACGTTGAGGACCCGCTCGTAGATCTGTTCGACCTGAGAGCGTCTCGGGGCACGCACGTAGTACCAGATCTGCGCAAAGGCGGGCACGATGTTGGGTGCAACTCCACCGTGAGTAATCACGCAATGGATTCGAGCCTCATTGATCACGTGCTCGCGCAGGTAGTTGACTCCAACATCAGTCAGCACCACGGCATCGAGGGCGCTGCGCCCCGCATGGGGCGCAGAACCCGCGTGGGCACTCAGGCCATGAAAGGACAGTTTGAACGAATTCAGCGCCGCCGACGAGGCAGCCCATACAGTGTTGATGTACATAGGATGCCAGGTAAGAACCGCATCAAGTCCGTCGAAAACGTGCTCCCTCGCCATGAACACCTTGCCCATCAGCGTCTCTTCAGCAGGGCAACCGAAGAACCGTACAGTCCCGGCAATGCCATGGCGCTCCATCATCGACTTCGCTGCAATCGCGGCGCCAACTCCAGCCACGCCAAGAAGGTTATGTCCACAGGCGTGCCCCGGTGCTCCTTCCCCCTCCGGTTCCTTACGGGCCCTTACCTTCTGCGAAAACCCAGGCAGGGCATCATATTCGCCCAGGATGCCAATCACAGGTTCACCACTGCCCCATTCGGCAATGAACGCCGTCTCCATGCCCGCCACTGGTGCAGTCACCTCAAATCCAGCTTGTCGCAGCAGTTCCACAACTCGACCGACTGCATACGTCTCGGCGAATCCTGTCTGTGGATGCCTCCAGATGTCGATCGCAATCGATTCCAGTAACGGCTTCATCTCATCCAGATGCGTCACAATCTCATCGCGCATTGTCGCTTCGCCTCCTTTCGTTCTGGGAGGGAGATAGTTATCACCGATTGTACATGAACGCAACAGAGACTTTGCACCGCCGGATTGAAGCCGGTGGGACGAGTCGCGATGTGCACAGGACGCCATACGTTGAAATGGCGATTCGCGCAACAGTGACCCATACTCACCTGTCTCGAACCGACCCACGCGGGCAGCGGGTGCATTGACATGAGCTACCGTGCCACGGCTACAATTGACTGGCCTGAACCGTTCGCTGCCCGATCGGAAGCCGGGCCAGGCCAAAGAGAGGGCGTCGCTCGGCCAGGACCGGAGCGTAGCTGTTGGTAAAATGATTCCACAGATCCCGGCCTATCACGCAGAACGGCGATTCAACGACAGTATCTGACTCGTGACATGACTCCATTGCTGAGACTTATCGAAGCGCTCAACCGGGACGACAGGCAAGCTCTGGGCCTGAACCTGGTCATCCCCGTGTTTCTCGGACTGCTTGCAAATGGGTTGGCGCTCTGGATGGGGCGCGACAACGCAACAAACGTTGTACCGTGGTTCGCTCCTCCGGGCTGGGTAGCAGCAATCGTATGGAGTTGTCTTTTCGCACTGCTCGGCCTGGCACGGTGGAGTCTGAATTCCTACACGATAATCGGCGTAAGCATGGCACGAACCATGGTGACCCTGCTCATCCTCGCCTGTCTTCTCTGGCCAGCCTATTCGCTGCCCGCCGTCGATCTCTCCATCCGCATGTCTGCCAATACTGTGAACCTGCTGTTCGCAGCGCTGGCCGTCTTTGTAGTCCGTCAACGTTCCAGTGAAGCAGCGGCCCTGATTATGCCGACGGTAGTCTGGCTGGCTTTCACTACCCTTGTTGCCGTCACAGCTCTGTCCCAGGTGTGATTTCTCCAGACTGCGTTGACGCACTTCGCCGTCTGACTGATAATGCACCGGTCACAGTCTGTAATACTGTGTCAATCCGATAAGGAGGACCTTTCATGAAGAGCGATACCATCAGGAAGGGAGTCGAGCGTGCCCCCCACCGCTCACTGCTGTATGCTCTGGGGCACCCCAAAGAAGACTTCGATAAGCCATTCGTTGGGGTAGTGAACAGCTACACTACCGTGATTCCAGGGCACATGCACCTCCAGTCCATCTCCAACGCAGTGCGCGAGGGCATCCGCGCCGCTGGAGGGGTGCCATTCGAATTCAACACCATAGGAGTCTGCGATGGTATCGCCATGAACCATCCGGGAATGAAGTTCAGCCTGCCAAGCAGAGAACTGATCGCGGATTCGGTGGAAATCATGGCCGAGGCCCACGGCTTCGATGCGCTGGTATTCATTCCGAACTGTGACAAGATCGTGCCCGGCATGCTCATGGCTGCC
>PUON01000144.1 GCA_003552125.1 Dehalococcoidia bacterium
CGACCGGAACCCGAACAATGGATTCGCGAGTGGGGTCCTGGTTGTCAGTGAAGCGACGCAGCTTCCCGTACAGGTGTACTTCGATCACCTTCATCCTCCTCCGATGGGTGGAAAGATCCCTATCCTGTCCCCATCACTAAGGAGATGATCATCCTCAGCAGATCTCCCGTTCACGAACACCGCTTTTATCTCACCCCGGGGAATCTTCAGTGCATTGAAGAGATCCCCCAGAGTACTGCCGTCCTCCATCTGAACAGGAATGGGCTCACCCGAGTCCGGGTGGTATTTCCGCAGTGTGGCATACAGTCTAACGTCGAGCGTGATCATCCTGGTTCATGCTCCACTACGGCACACCGGCTCACGGGACAAGCCCATCTGCCTGGCGGCACAGCAGCACCCTGTCGCGTGCGACTAGGTGCTGTGAACTCTGTCCAACTCCTCATCAGACACGTCGAAGACTACCTCATGCGGAGGGAGCTTCTCGTATGTCATGAACTCAGGCACCCGATCATGTGCCCTGGTGAATCCGGCCCCCTCGTTGAACTCTCGCTCCATCGCCATGATCTCTCCGCCAATTCGGCCCACATCATCGACGGTCCAGTTGGTGCCCAGCACTCCGTTGCATTCCTCCACCATTCCTTCGAATCCCGAAGCGATATCCTGTATGGCGAATGCGATGAACAAACAGTGCCCGGTAGAATCAAGAAATGCAGTCGTGTGCTGCCAGCTACGAGCCATATCCGCCTTCTCAACGATGAACTGGTCAACCTTGCCCGAAACACCCAGTATCTCCGGCGCGATCGTGTAACCTGCGGTATGGTCAGCGCCCATGGTAGAGGTGGCATAGGTAACGCCGATGCCCTTGATCGCCCTGGGCTCGTAAGCCGGCATTCCCTGTCCCTTGACTACCGGGCAACGCACGACACCGAAGACCTTGGCGGTTACCGCAGCGCCGTTGCCCAGCACATGTCCGAGAGGGGTGCCACGGCCGATCTCGTGCATCAACTCGATGGCACGCTGGCCATCGCCGAACGACGCGAGACCCGCATCCATGGCCACGCCGATTGTCACACCTGCTTCGATGGTGTCGAGGCCGTAGTCATTGCAGAGATGAATCAGCTCGCCGATCACATCCAGATCGTCGATTCCGCAGTTGGCACCCAAAGACCACACCGACTCGTATTCTTGGACAGACACCAGCTCGGTTCCGTCTGCATTTGGATACACGTTTGAGCACTCGATGATACAGCCGGGCGAGCATCGATGTCCGGACAGCCCCACACCACCCCTCTTCTGGATGGTCTCACGCAGGGTCTCCCCGGAGATCCTGTCTGCACCGGAAAAACGTCCATCGCGGAAGTTGTGAGTAGGCAAGGCGCCGGCTTCGTTGATGACGTTGATCAAAGCTGAGGTGCCATACGTGTTGAGGGTGCCGCCCGGCTTGGTGATATCGTGCTCGCGCAACGCATCAGCGACCTTCTTTCGGCCCGCATCGAAAACCTCTTTGTTGGCGATGGGCACGGCACTACCGCCTTCGTCATCGAGGATTAGCGCCTTGAGTCTCTTGCTCCCCATCACCGCACCCAGGCCGCCGCGGCCCGCATAACGTGCAGGTCGATTCTCAGGATCATTCACGCACACACCCGCGTTGGCCATCAGTTTCTCGCCGGCGACGCCGATGCCGATAATGCCCGCTCTCTTGCCGAATTCACTGAACAGGAGAGGGTAGGTTTGGTAAAGTCCTTTGCCCAGCCATTCATCTGAAGCCTGCTGCAGCTGTGCGCCGTTCCGATCCACCTTGAGAACCCAGAACTTGCCCTTCTCCTCAGGTTGCCCTTCGACGATTATGGCCTTGATGCCAAGACGGGCGAGCTTTGTAGCGGCCACACCGCCGGCATTCGCTTCCTTGATAGTCTCGGTGAGAGGGGATTTGCCACCAACCGACAACCGGCCCGCAGTGGGCGCGGCGGTGCCGCTGACTATCCCCGCGGCGAACGTCACTTTGTTATTGGGCCCGAGCGGATGACAGGTGGGCGGCACCTCAGCACACGTGATCGCCGAGGTGAGGCCACGACCACCCAGGTGCTGGTACTTTTCGGGTACATCCTCGAACCTGGTGGTCAAGTCGGTCATATTCACACGTAGAAACCTGCTCATTGTCCAGTCCCTCCCTTCTCTACTTACCACACCGTATCATACGTATCTTGCAGCATCAAGACCTCACCGGGGGGACTATTCTTCCGGGTTCCAGCTATTCAGTGGGGCCACGTATCGCAACACGTTAAGCAGCATTCGCCCGTGCAGTCCGAAACAACGCCACCGTAGTGACGCTGTGGAATGCTGGAGCTGGAGGAAACCAACCGGTTTTCGGCACACCACCCCAGAAGCGAAAGGGAGTGGAGTACAGCCGGATTCACACAGCGCACGTCCGCGCAGCTTTGTACAAGGTCGTGGAAACACGGGCAGGAGAAGGTCGCGTGGTGATGCGATGTCGAAGCCGAGTAACGGCCGACTCTATTCTGAGAGGTTGTCTATTCTCTCTATCCGGTCGCCAGCACGAACCGGGCCTCCTCGTATCACCCTGGCGAACACACCCTCTTTGGGCATAATGCAGTCTCCTATCTGCTTGGAGACCGCGCACCTTGTGTGACACTCCTTACCAATCTGGGTGATTTCCAGCGTAACCTCTTCGCCGACGGACAGGCGTGTACCCACGGGCAACGAGTTCAACTCAATCCCTTTGGTGGTGAGGTTCTCCGCGAAATCACCCGGGGCTACGTCGAACCCCAGGTCCCGCATTCTGTTGATGCTCTCACTTGCCAGCAGGCTTACCTGTCGGTGCGTGGTGCGGTCCGCATGCGCGTCATCGACAAGTCCATAGTCTTCCGCCAGGATACCTGCGGCTATCTTCGCCTTCCTCGTTCCCTTCTTCTCGCTAGTGCACACAGCGACTACTCTGGTCATGCCTGATGCTCCTTTCGTCCCGGCAGGGCGGCTTACCCGGCAATCCTCTCAGGGTAACACGCCCTCGGTCAACTACCCGGCGACAGGTCCTGTGCTGGGGTGTACCCGGCCATACGGCGAAGACAGCACCACATGCCCCCACCGCCGATCACCTGTCAAGGTACTCCCACAGCTCTCTGCCGTCAATGAGGTCGCAGGCTCAGTAGCAGATCTGTAGTACGGCGGGAGCATCATCAGCGCGTCCGCACCGAGAGACTCCGCCTGTTTAGCGTTCGAGACAGCCTCGCAAGTGGACAGGGCAGACCACCGAATGACCACTGGCACTCGGCCATTGATGTGGGCGAAAGTCTCATCGCTGAACCCCAGGCGCTCCTCGGCAGTAAGCGTGAAGAACTCTCCTGTGTCACCAGGGATGAGCAGAGAATGGACATCGGACTCAATCAGATGATCGATGATCTCCTTGGCCCGCTGCACATCAGGTACTTCGTTGGCGTCGACCGGCGTTGCGCAAGGCACGACCATTCCCCTTAGTTCGTGCATTGTGCCGACACCTCCGTTCTCATTCGCGTGCTCTGTTTGCGTTCCGCCGAAACGAATCTGCGCGGTTTCTCATTGTAACCGAACTCGAACGATACCACTAAGCCAGTCACTTGCGGCAAAGAGGGACGACCACAAAGACCTGCACGGGTGTTGACCGGATTATCAGCGGTAGGTAGAATCTCGCTAGTCATTCTCTCCGAGCTGCACGGGTCTAAAGAGCCATCCATGACCGGCAGCCGGTGGACTTCGTGTCACGAGGGTGCGCCCAGAAATGAGCGTGCCTCCCATGACTGGAAAGGAGAGACATATGGACCGCTCACGACGTTTCGTTTCCTCTTGATTCCCGATCTCACTTCGCGATCGCATTGACTTCAGGGTTGCGGTGCGTCCCATGCCGTGCCACTGGCGCAAAGGTTCACGCGACGACAGCACAGACGCCCGTACACCCTGGTTGAACTCGCACTACCAACGAATCCGGGGTTGATTCGATCCGAATCGTGGAACAGTTGGCGCGATGAAGAGAATGGTACTACGAATACGGCTGACGTTACTGGCGGCAGTCATCTGTCCGCTTCTGATGGTAATGCTATTGGGCTGCGCCAGAGGCGACGTGCACGTAGGAGTTGATGGAGCACGGGAGCGGCTGCGCGTTGCCACTACCACCAGTATGTACGACACCGGTCTATGGGAGGTCATCGAGGCCAGGTATGAGCAGCAATACGGCATCCGTCTGGACGTCGTCTACGCCGGCACAGGGATCGCGCTCGAATACGGCCGACGCGGTGACGTCGACGTTATTGCAGTCCACGACAAAGTGCGTGAGGAGCAGTTCATCGCAGAAGGATATGGTATTGAGCGGGTACCCTTCGCCTACAACTATTTCGTAATCGTCGGTCCCGGGGACGATCCGGCGGGACTCGCAGATCTGCAGCCTGAGCAGGCGTTTACCAGACTGTATCAGTCGCAGAGGGTGCCGTTCATCTCGCGGGGTGACGACTCGGGTACGCACGTGAAGGAGAAGGCGATCTGGAAGGCTGCCGGACTCGACTATGAGGAAGTGAGGACGTCCGGTGCGTGGTACATCGAACGCGGTGGCGGCATGGGCCCAACGCTTCTCATGGCGGCAGAAAAGCAAGCGTACGCACTGTCAGACATCGGCACTTTCCTCGCCTACCAGGGGGACACAGGACTGATCACGCTGGTCGAGAAGGATAGCATCATGTTGAATGTCTACTCCGCCATTGTCATACCGCCGGAGATAACGAGCGCGGCGCGATATGACCGGGCGCAGACTCTGATCGACTTTCTGGTGTCACCGGAGGTTCAGGAGCTGATTGGCGAGTACGGCACGAAAGACTTCGGCAGGCCGTTATTTGCACCGTGCGCCGGTGCGGAGCCGAAATCATAGGGAGACATCGCAGTGACGCTATGGCAAGGGCTTACGCGCGCGTTTGAGCTGCTCATCACCTTCGATGGCGAGGTCATGGGTATCGCCGGACGTTCTCTTGCTATCTCCATCACATCCATGCTGATTGCCGCAGCTGTATGCATCCCGGCTGCGTGCCTGATTCATTTCGGCCGCGTGCCCGGTAAGCGGTGGCTCATCGCCCTTATCCAGACGCTCTACAGCGTGCCGACCGTGCTCGTTGGCCTGCTGGTGTTCCTCTCTTTCTCTCGCGCCGGCCCGCTGGGTAACCTCAGCCTCATGTTCACCCCGGAGCTTATGGTCATAGGCCAGGCGGTTCTGATCAGCCCCATCATGCTGGGCCTGGTAATCTCGGGGCTTGCCGGGACGGACAGAAGGCTCAAGCAGACTGCCGTTTCTCTGGGCGCCAGCCACGTGCAAGCCGCCATCCTCGTCACTAGAGAGGCTCGATACGCCGTGCTCACCGCAATGACCATGGCCTTCGGGCGCGCCATTTCCGAAGTGGGGTTAGCACTGATGGTCGGCGGCAACATACGTGGGTACACGCGGACGCTCACTACTGCGATCTCCCTGGAGACGGCCAAGGGCGACGTAGAACTCTCGATCGCCCTCGGACTCATACTCCTTTTCGTCGCATTGGTCGTCAATATAGTCATGAACAGATTCCAACAGCGGAGGGTCGATGCATCAAGTTGAAGCGATCGATATTGTGCGGACGTTCGACGCAAGGCAGGTACTGAGGGGGATCAACCTTGCCGTGGGCGCCGGCGAGATGTTTGTCATCATCGGGCCGACGGGTTCGGGAAAGACAACCCTGCTGCACATACTCGGCCTGCTGGACGGCGCGACGAGCGGTCGCCTGCGATTGCTGGGAATGGAGTGCAATGGTTCCGAAGGCGACCACCTTGAACTGCGCCGGCGGATGGCGTTTGTGCAGCAGAAGCCGATCGCGTTCAACATGAGCCTGAGTGACAACATCGCACAGCCATTGCGGTGGCGCGGGATCGACAGTTCTGAGATAGAGGCACGGGTGGAGTCCATGCTCCAGGCCACCGGAATGACTGAGTATGCCAGGCGGAATGCGCTCACGCTGTCGGGAGGCGAGACGCAACGACTGGCCATTGCTCGCGCCCTCGTGACCCGTCCGGAAATCCTGTTGCTGGATGAGCCAACCGCCAATCTCGACCCTGAATCCGTGCTATGCGTAGAGGAGATGCTCGCAAGCGTCGTACGACAGCGCGAGACCACGGTTATTATGTCGACTCACGACCTGCCCCAGGCAGGCCGTCTCGCCGACCGCGTCGGCGTACTTGTGGATGGACAGCTTCGGCGCGTCGGCAACCCGGCAGACGTGCTTGAGGCCGTCAATCGAGGAGGACTGAATGCTGCCTCACTGTTGTTCTGCTGACCGTCTGGCGGCGGCAATTGACTCACTCACGGACAACACGCGAGGGTGCGGCAGTCATATGATAGGTTGTGGATCAAGGGAGGTCGTCACATGAAGGACGGTTACTCACGGGTCATCGACTACCTAAGGATTTCGGTCACCGACAGGTGCAATCTGCGCTGCATCTACTGCATGCCCGCGGAGGGTGTGGGATTGGTTGGACACGCCGACATACTGTCCTTCGAGGAGATCATCGCCGTGGTTGCAGCCGGTGCTGAGTTGGGCATCAGGAAAGTGCGCCTCACTGGTGGCGAGCCTCTGGTGCGGCTGGGTCTGTGCGACCTCGTCCGGTCTCTATCCCGTCTCGATGGCATCGATGATGTCTCTCTCAGTACCAACGGGATGCTTCTGATGGAATACGCAGCCGAACTCAAGGCCACAGGATTGACGCGCGTCAACATCAGCCTTGATTCGTTGCAGCCGGAGAGGTTCCGTCGCATCACACGCCATGGCGATCTGGCAAAGGTCCTCGCCGGTATCGAAGCTGCCCAGGATGCTGGCCTGGTGCCGATCAAGATCAATACGGTGGTGATGAGAGGGGTCAACGACGACGAGGTGAAGGACCTTGCAGCCCTGGCGCGCAATCGCCGGTGGAGTATCAGGTTCATCGAGAAGATGCCACTGGCAGGGCACCAGTGGGGATACGTTTCTTCCGCCGAGGTGCGGAGGCAACTCGACAGTCTCGGCCCGCTGGTTCCCGAGTTAACGGAACCTAGGAACGGACCCGCCAGATGCTATCGTTTCAGCGGCGCCGAAGGAAGCATCGGATTCATCTCACCGATGAGCGAGCCTTTCTGCTCGACCTGCAATCGACTGCGGCTGACGTCTACAGGCATGCTGCGACCCTGTCTGCTGTCGGATGTCGGCGCCGTTGACCTCAGAGCCGCGCTGCGCGACGGTGCGAACACGGCGGCCATTCAGGCACTGCTGATCGAGGCGGCCAGCAGCAAGCTCGCACGACACTCAATAGAGGGATGCAGCCACCCCACGACTACAACTATGTCTCAGATCGGAGGATGAACATGTCGATGCACATGATGGATGTCAGCACCAAGAATGAGACGCTACGCAGCGCCGCTGCCGTGGGTTTCGTGCGGATGCAGCCCTCGACGCTGCAGCTGATACGCGCGGGAGGGATCCCGAAGGGGGATCCGGTCGCCGTCTCCCAGACGGCCGGGATCATGGCGGCGAAGCAGACCCCTGCCCTGCTGCCGTTGTGTCATCCCCTGCTGCCGGGCAGCATCGATGTGGTGGTGGATACCAGCGGCTCGGAGGATAGAGTGGAGATACGCGCCACCGTGACCGGCGTGGGCCGAACCGGTTTCGAGATGGAGGCCCTGACCGCCGTATCCGTGGCCGCGTTGAACCTCTACGACATGTGCAAGAACGTAGACAAGGACATGAGCATCGACGGGATCCGCCTTGTCAGCAAGTCGGGAGGCAGGAGCGGGACGTACACCGCCGCAGTGGAGCCGGGCCGCGAGCTGACCGGACGAGTGGTTGCCGTCTGCCTGGGACAGGACAAGGGGCCGAAGAGCCCGGTAACCGAGGGGGTGCTTGAACAGGGCGTGGGATTTGTGGGAGACAGTCACGCGGGAACCGAACGACAGGTTAGTCTGCTCGCCGTCGAGTCCGTCAACAAGCTGCTCTCGGCGCTTCGCACAGTCAATCCCGCGATGATGGCCACCCAGGGAGTGCGTGTAGACCCGGGCCACGCCGCAGAGAACCTGTTGATCGAGGGGCTCGACCTCGTGTCCCTGCCCCTTGGTACCCGGTTGCGCCTCGGTGCGGAGGCGGTGCTTGAACTCACTCAGATAGGCAAGCAGTTCCATAAACCGGGCTTCTTCCTGCTGCCTCTCGAGGGCGTGTTCGGCAGCGTGCTCCACGGCGGGACAGTGAAGCCCGGAGATGCAGTCGCAGTCCTGCAGCAGTAGCGTGTGCGAAGGCCGATACCTCGTTGGGCGTTCACCCAGGGCTTTGGGGACTGCGGGGCTGATGACTGTGCCGGTCCGGAATAGCAGCACAGTCGCCGACGGACCCTCGCAGGATATCAATTGCGTGCGGCAAAGCCGGGAGTATCGTCTCAAGGCATTCCCGCACCGCTCTGGGACTGCCGGGGAGGTTAACAATGAGGCAACTGCGTCGGATGCCACATACGGCCCGGCTCAGCATCGCATGCGGGGTCTTCTTCAGGCTCTCCGCGCGAATCGCCTCGGCCATCCCCGGCACCACGCGGTCGATCACGGCGAGAGTCGCCTCGGGCGTGACGTCACGAGGACCGAGACCAGTGCCTCCCGTGGTCAGAATCATATCCAGTGTTCCGTCGTCCGCCCATTCGACCAACTTATCAGCAATGAGAGGCTGTTCGTCCGGCACAAGCGCATAGGTGGCCTCCACGTCACCCAGCCCCGCCAGGACTTCGGCGATGACCTCGCCGCTTATATCCGGTCGCTCTCCCCTGGAGCTCCGGTCGCTAATCGTCAGGATTCCAACCTTCATAGTTCGACCCCCATTTGCCGCCGGGATTCTGAACGGAGAGTTCCAGTGTTTGGATTGTGCCGCTGCCCTTAAGGGACGACACCATGCCAAGAACCGTGCGCGCAATGATGAGCTTCATGAACGGCTTCAGGTGCAGGTCCTTGCCGTTGACAACGAGGCGGACGTCACTTGATGCGGGCCGGACCAGTCGTCTCACAATCAGGTCGGCGATCCCGGTGATATCGGTGAATGCGAATTGCGGCACATCCACAGTCAGGTGTTCGTCGGTCACCACCGCAAGCAGC
>PUON01000046.1 GCA_003552125.1 Dehalococcoidia bacterium
CGGCCGCTGGACGCAGACGGGGCGGTGGAACCTGCTGCTGAAGTCGCCTCCCCTTTGCGTGCCAATCGCTCTCGGGAAGACTTTGAGTCCGCGGTATTGAACGTGAAAGAACTCATCTCCGACGGTGAAGCGATACAGGTAGTCCTCTCTCAGCGTCTCAGTCGGCCAACCGCCGCATCTCCGTTTGAGATCTACCGCGCGCTACGTACGATCAACCCATCTCCCTACATGTTCTATCTGGATTGTGGCGACTTCCAGCTTGTAGGCGCTTCGCCAGAGATTCTGGTGCGCGTAGAAGACGAGAGGGTCATGACTCGTCCGCTGGCAGGCACAAGGCGACGTGGTAGAACGGTTGAGGAAGACCGTCAGCTCGAGCATGAACTGCGTACCGATGAGAAGGAAAGGGCTGAGCACATCATGCTGGTGGATCTCGGACGCAACGATATCGGGCGGGTCAGTGAACCTGGTTCCGTTGCGGTGACCGACCTCATGGATGTGGAGCGCTATTCGCATGTCATGCACCTTGTGAGTCACGTCGAGGGGCGGTTGCGGAGGGGCGTAACCGCCCTTAATGCCCTGCGATCCTGTTTCCCGGCAGGTACGGTATCCGGGGCGCCGAAAGTCAGGGCCATGGAGATAATTGCGGGACTCGAACCCGAGAGGCGAGGTCCTTATGCGGGTGCGGTGGGCTACCTCTCCTTTTCCGGGAACCTCGACATGGCTATCACCATCAGAACGATGGTTACGTCAGGCGGTATCGTGCATGCGCAGAGTGGTTGCGGCATTGTCTACGACAGTGTCCCATCGCAGGAGTTCGAAGAGACAATGAACAAGGCGCGGGCGTTGCTCAAGGCCATAGATCAGGCTGAAGAGGCACGACGTGCCAGGGAGGTTTCCGGTGCTTCTACTCATCGATAACTATGACAGCTTCACGTATAACCTGTACCAGTACTTTTCGGAATTGGGACAGGAAGTAGCAGTCGTACGTAACGACGAGAAGAGTCTGCGTGAGATCCACGATATGACACCCAGTCGCATAGTAGTGTCGCCCGGACCGGCCACTCCTGAGCGTGCAGGCATCTCAAACGACGTCATTCATGAATTTGGTCCACGCATGCCGGTGCTCGGCGTATGCCTTGGACATCAATGCATCGGCCATTGCTATGGCGGGCGGGTTCTCAAAGCTCCCGACGTCATGCATGGTAAGTCATCGCCGGTGTACCACTGCGGGTCATCCCTCTTCAGGGGACTGGTGAGTCCGTTCGTTGCAATCCGCTACCACTCGCTGATTGTGGAGCGCGACAGCCTGCCCGAGTGTCTGGAAGTGACAGCATGGACCGCCGATGGATTGGTAATGGGGTTAAGACACCGTGAGCATCCAGTACAGGGAGTACAGTTTCATCCGGAATCATTCATGACGGAGTTCGGCCGGGAGTTGCTGTGCAATTTCCTGCAAGGAGACGAAACATGATCAGAGATGCGATAGCCGCTGTTGTTGCGGGGCAAGCGCTGGATCTGGCGGATGCGTCTCGTGTGATGGATGAAATCATGCAGGGAGAGGCGACGCCCGCACAAGTGGCGGCATTTCTCGTTGGACTCAAGATGAAGGGAGAGACCCCTGACGAGATAGCAGGACTTGCAATGGCCATGCGGGCACGCGCGACGCACATCGATGCGTGTGCAGAACTGGACACCTGCGGTACAGGTGGCGATGGCTCTCAGAGCTTCAATATATCCACTGCTACGGCTCTGGTAGCTGCCGGCGCCGGCGTCCGGGTGGCCAAACATGGAAATCGGGCGATGAGTAGTCGCTGCGGGAGTGCTGATGTGCTGGAACTGCTTGGTGTCAATCTCGGCCTCTCGCCGGTTCAAGTGGAAGCCTGTATCAAAGAAGTTGGCATAGGCTTCTTGTATGCACCAGTCTTTCACCCTGCCATGCGGCACGCGGCTGGTCCACGCCAGGAGATTGGGGTGCGCACGGTGTTCAATATTCTCGGACCCCTTTGTAATCCTGCCGGGGCGGCTGCACAGCTGCTGGGCGTGGCAGATTCGGCTATGGTTGCCCCAATGGCCAGCGTCCTGAAACGTCTTGGATGTCGTCGTGCCTTGGTCGTTCATGGCGAAGATGGACTGGATGAGGTGACTCTGGCGGGCCGCACCGAGGTGTGTGAGATCCGGGACGACAGCCTGCGGAGCTACGCACTGTCACCGGCCGACTTTGGTTTGCCGTATGTCTCCAAGTGCCACCTGTCCTGTGGAAGTGTGGACGAGAACGCCAGGGTATTGCGTGGGACTCTTGAGGGCGTGCCGGGTCCTCATCGGGATGTGGTACTGGCCAACTCGGCTGCTGCGCTGTATGTATCGGGTGCGGCGCAATCGTTGCAGGACGGAGTGGCTTTGGCGAGGCAGGTGATGACCTCAGGGAGGGGCCTTGCGAAGCTGGATGAGCTCGTCACTATAACGCGCAGCCGCAAGGAGGTGATGGCGTGACGGTGCTGGAGAATATCGTGGCAGACGTGCGCAGAGATCTCGAATCGCGCATGTCGCGATGCTCTCGTGCTGCTATTGAGGCGCAGACGCTGACTCGGTCTTCAACTCGCGACTTCCACGCGGCACTCAGTCGGGCCGGTGTCAGCCTCATAGCGGAAGTGAAGAAAGCGTCACCATCGCGTGGAATCATAAGGACTGATCTGGACGCAGTTGAGGTGGCGACTATCTACGCCGCCGCGGGCGCTGATGCCATATCCGTGCTGACTGAGGAGCGGCACTTCGGCGGCAGCCTGGGCGATCTCTCCCGCGTCGATGAATTGCTCGGGCCGGACGGACCGCCGCTGCTGCGTAAGGACTTCATCGTGGATCCGTATCAGGTGTACGAGGGACGTGCGTGTGGAGCAGATTGCGTTCTTCTCATCGCCGCCCTATTGAGTCGGCCCGATCTCGCGCACCTGGCGCGTCTCTGCCGGCAACTGGGGATGGCCAGCATTGTCGAGGTTCACGACGAGGCGGATCTTGACAAGGCGCTTGAATGTGAATCACGGATCATCGGCATAAACAATCGGAATCTCCATACCTTCGAAGTAGACCTGGAGACGTTCTCGCGACTGCGGCCACTTGTGCCAGCAGGCATACTCGTTGTGGCCGAGAGTGGAGTGCGGAAGCGACGGGATGTCGAGTTGCTGGCCCGTGTGGGTGCTGATGCGGTCCTCGTGGGAGAAGCAATCATGTCTGCGCCGGACATAGAGGCCAGGATTAGGGAGTTGCGATGCGAAACGTCATCATAAAAGTGTGTGGACTGCAGGAAGAGGAACACATGATTGCAGCAGCGGCTGCCGGCGTGGATTATGTAGGTCTTGTGTTTGCACGCAGCAGGCGCCAGGTGACACCTGTGCAGGCGACGCGTCTGGTGCGGTCTTTGGAGGGGACCAGGGGCCGTCCGCTGGTGGTTGGCGTGTTCGTGAATGAGTCGTCCCATACGGTCAACTCACTTGTTGAGCAGTGCGGACTGGACATGGTACAGCTAAGCGGCGGCGAGAATGCAGAGTTCTGTGCCACGGTGGCGACTCCGATCATCAGGAGTATTCCCGTGTATAAGAGAACGACCGGGTATGAGGTGATGCGAAAGGTGAACGATATTCGCAGTTTCGATTCCGTAAAGGAGGTGTTCTTTCTATTGGATACGGGAACTGCGACCGGTCATGGCGGGTCCGGCAGGTCGTTCGACTGGCGCGTGGCCGAGTATGTGTCTCGGTATACTCCAGCGCTGGTTGGTGGCGGACTGAACAGCGCCAATGTTGGCCAACTGGTTCGTACAGTCCGGCCTCTGGGGGTCGATGTATCCTCCGGAGTCGAACTGGATGGAAGAAAGAATGCGACACTCATACACGCCTTCGTTCATGCGGTGAGAAAGGTACAACAGGAGCTGGAAGATGAATGCGATCTACACGCTACCCGATGAAAAGGGTTACTTTGGTGCACACGGGGGGCGGTTTGTTCCTGAGACATTGATACCCGCACTCGAGGATCTCGACGCCGGTTATGCCGGGGCTATGTCTGATCGATCGTTTACGGACGATCTGTCCATACTGTTGCGGGATTACGTGGGGAGGCCCACTCCTCTGTTTCAGGCGGACAGTCTCAGTGCGCACTGTGGTGGAGCAAAGATATTCCTCAAGCGTGAGGACCTGGCGCATACCGGTGCACATAAGATCAATAATGCCCTTGGACAGGCACTCCTGGCCCGCAGGATGGGCAAGCAGCGCGTAGTGGCTGAGACCGGGGCCGGGCAGCATGGAGTAGCCACGGCTGCCGTATGCGCCAAACTCGGGTTGGAATGCATTGTCTACATGGGGGAGGAGGATGTGCAAAGGCAATCGCTCAACGTGTTCCGCATGAAGCTGATGGGCGCCGAAGTGCGATCCGTCGACTCAGGAGGACGCACCCTTAAGGATGCCATCAATGAAGCCATTCGAGACTGGGTCGCCAATGTTGAGACAACGTACTACCTTCTTGGTTCAGTGGTAGGGCCCGCACCGTATCCCGCCATGGTCAGGGACTTCCAGTCGGTGATCGGGCACGAGACGCGCCAGCAGACCTGCGATCTCCTGGGTCGGCTTCCCGATTGCGTGGTTGCGTGTGTGGGTGGTGGCAGCAACGCCATAGGGATGTTCTATCCATTCATCAATGATGACGCGGTGAAGCTGGTTGGCGTAGAAGCGGCAGGTAAGGGTCTCCGTTCACATGAACATGCCGCTTCTCTGAGTGCCGGCGTCGTAGGTGTGTTGCACGGTGCGAAGTCGTATTTGCTTCAGGACGAACACGGGCAGGTTCTTGGAACACACAGCGTGTCTGCTGGACTCGATTATCCCGGGGTCGGTCCGGAACACAGCTATCTTAAGGACTCGGGGAGAGCGGAATATGTCTCTGTTGACGATAGTCAAGCTTTGGCGGGCTTCACGCTTCTTTGTCGTACTGAGGGCATTACCCCGGCCCTGGAATCAGCGCACGCAGTCGCGTACGCGACAGAGCTGGCACGCAGTAATGGACCTGAATGTGCCGTAGTGGTAAACGTGAGTGGTCGCGGTGACAAGGACATGGGCATCGTGATCGAGGCACTGGGGGGTGCGATGTGAAGGTGCTGAAGAGTGTGTTCGGAAATAGTGGAATGAAAGCCCTGATCGCATATGTGACCGTGGGTTACCCTGACGTGGCAACTACGTTGCGGCTTGTCCCACTGCTTGCCGAGAATGGCTGCGACATCGTAGAACTCGGCGTGCCGTTCTCCGATCCACTTGCCGACGGAGTAACCATACAGCGGGCGAGCTACGTCGCGTTGCAGCAGAACGTCACGCCGGGTACGTGTCTTGACGTGGCGGCACAGCTGTCGCGGGTTACCGATGTGCCACTCGTGTTTATGAGCTACTACAACCCTATTCTGCGGATGGGCCTGCAGAGATTCTGCGAGGCCTCGCAAGTTTCAGGAGTGAGCGGACTCATTGTTCCAGACTTGCCGCCGGATGAGGGAGAAGCACTGGAAGTCGAATGCAGCATGCACGGGATCGATCTCGTGTACCTTGTCTCGCCAGGCACTCCCGCCGCACGGCTTGCGTATGTGGCCGCGCGGGCTCGGGGATTCCTGTACATGGTCTCGCTGACCGGGGTCACTGGGGTACGGGCTGAGATCGATGGGGGACTCGAGCAGTTCGTGGCGCGGACACGATCGGTGTGCCCGCTGCCCCTGTGCGTCGGGTTCGGTATATCCAGTCCGCTACACGCGAAACAGGTCGCAAGATTCGCAGATGGTGTTATTGTCGGCAGCCGACTCCTCCAACTGGTTGAGGAAGATCGCTCGCTGGCGAAGGCCGTGCAATTCGTACGGGAACTGCGACAAAGCATCGATTCGCCTCCCGGTTGAACGGGATCTGTTGAGATGGGCGTGAGAGAGCGTTCAGGGTGGCTATTCTGTCATGCGACCGATATCCCGCCCGAACTTGAGGGCATAGCCTCCTCTGCCTATGAGGGAAAGCTGAATCAGGAGCAGGAGCGCTAACCCAACGAAGCCTGCAGTTGCACCTGCAAATGCAAGGCCTGCCACGATGAGTGAGCCTGCGGTTCCGAATTGCAGCAGAGTCCGAAGTCTCGCGACCACACGGGATGGCACGTCACTGCCAAAGAGCAATCCTGCTCGGACCGCGTGCCGCCAGACAAGCAGAAGAAGCATCTGGATGGCAAAGACGTTTCCCGCATAGACCGCAACTGAGCTTCGCGCGGCTTCAGTGGTGTTTACCCACGCTGCGGACACCGAGAGGAAGACGGTGGCTGAGAAGAGGATCACGTGAAGCACGAGTAACGTGCCATCTACCTGGGTCAGGTAGTGCAACTGCAGGTGATGAAGAATCCAGAGAGTGAACAGCACTAACAGGCTCAAGAGGATAGTGATGAGCGCGGGCCAGGAGCTAAGGATGGCCTCGGAGAACGTCAGAGTTGTGGATGAGGCAGACCATACTAGATTGGTGGTGTGTACCGCCACGACGGTGGTGACTGCCACAAACACGATACTGGACAGGTGTGACAGGTCACGGACAGCCTGGCGCTGTCTCTGGAGTGCGCTCTGTGAAGCTGGTTCCAGCTCCTCCCAGGGAGGCCGCATGTGCTGCAACGATAGCATCGGCAGATGGCGGGTGCAAGCATATGCTCCTGGCGGTGGAATTGTCGCATCAAAGGAGCGACGGGCTTCAGCGCATCAGCTGACAGGGCTTGCGCCACGAACCCGAAGAACGAGTTGTCGGATTTCCTCGATGACGAGCTCTGGCTCGTCGATATGTATGTAGTGGCCGCTCTCTCTCGCCACAATCCATTCGCTTTGGGGGGACAATCGGATGTAGGCTCTGGCAAGCTGCTGCCAGATCTGTTCGACCTCTTCCGCGTCTTCTTTCTGCAACCCCCTGAACTGCGTGAGAGTGTGCACCATTCTGCGCGGGGAGTGATAGATTACCTTCAATGGCACGGGCGGAAAGGCACCCGCGTTTCTGACCTCGGAGGAATTGGCAGGAGTATCGTTCTGTTCGTGTTCGTTCGCGACGGCGCGATACGCTTTTGGCAGGGTGAGGTGTTGCCAGATTACTTCACGGATGGTGGCAGGCAGAGCGGCCTGGTAGCTGAGCAGCCTCGACTCGATCAGATTCCGGCAGATGCGCATTAGTCCCAGCATCCGGAGTGCAGCCGGCATGCGCGCATAGGGAAGTACATCGATTCTGCTGTCCCGATATACAGAAGGCTTGAGTTCGGCCTTGAAGCGACTATTGTTGGATGATACCGGGTCGAGAAACACGGCACCGGCGACCCTGTCCGGGTGTAATCGTCCGAATAACTGAGCGTACAGGCCACCCTGAGAATGTCCTACGAGGATCAGCGGCCCTCTTATGCCGGCCTTGTAAAGCATTGAGGACAGTTCGTCGACAATCTGAAAGCCTGTTCGCGGGAACTTGCCCGGGCGGCTCCACCCGTAGCCCGCGCGGTCGTATGTGACGACGGTCGTCATTCTGGCCAGTTCATCCTGGATCAGCCACCACTCCGCCCCCGGGCTTCCCAGACCGGGCTCGATCACAATGACGGGTGAACCTTCTCCTTTGACGCGTGTATAGAGCCGGGTGTTTGCCGCGCGGACCATGCGTCCTGGGGGATAAGGGGCGTTCATCCAGCTTATTGCTGAGAAGCGTGTGTAGATGTTCGCTCCAATGAACGCGAGTGCTACTACTGCCACACTCAGGAGCACGTTGGACAGGTCCATGGATAGCGACGCTATTCTCGAGTCCTCCAAGCGACTCAATAGTACCATTGACTTCGGGTTTCGTCCCGAGTAATCAGCGAATACTGGCGAATATCGGGGCCGTTTCCCGGAGTGCTATATGTGTCTGGTCATCAGAACGGCTGATGACGGACAGACTGAGGAATACTCTGCTGACGATGCGATGGGTAGTGGAGTCAGCGTTCGTTCCACTCGCGAATAGCCACGTCGCCGGAAGAACTCTTCGGCTGTGACTGTCAGCAAGTATGCGTGCCGGGCACCATGATCGTAGGAGAACTCCTCGGCAGCGCGCAACAGGTTGCTTCCAATCCCCTGGTTTCGCAGGGCGGCAGAAACTGCCAGCGAACGGATCAGGACCAATGACCCGTAGAATTCGATTCCAACGCAACCCAGAATGGCGTCGTCAGTCGCTGCAACGAGGAACCGGGTGTCGGGATCTTTCTGAAGATCCGATGTCGGCAGTCCAGCTTCCTCAAGCATATGGAGAAGTCGGGTCTGCTCCTCTCCCGTGGCCTGCCGGATGCACTTGCCGTCCTGCCATTTCATTGGGCGTTGTCTCCCCGCATGTCCTATCTATTGTGTAACCAAGATGGAGAGCGGGCAAGTTCTACCTTAATGACTGGGTGTTGTATACTAATAGTATGCGCACTCTTGTTCCTGGGGCTGCGCGGATGTATCAGGTGGCAGTATCTTCCTCGAACTGTTGAGCGAACTCATCGCGGATGCTGTTGTGAGGTCACAGGATTCCGGTTCAAAGTGTGTCGTGCATGGGCGAGAGATGAGAATTACTGTCCTGAGCTCTCGCCCATGGAGGCTGAGACACTGAGTGACCGGCGTTGAAGTGGCGCGCGTGTAGCCACAGAAAGAAGGTTCAGTCAGTGAGTAGAAAGAGACGTTCGGAGGCAAAAACCGCTGAGGCTGGTTTCTACTCTCCGGCGCTTACTGAGACCGAGCGGATCGAAATGAAGGATGCAAGCCGCGTCGAGGGTATCGACGAAGAGATAGCCTTGCTTCGTATCCGACTTCGCGAACTGACTTGTCAATCTCCGGAAAGGATCGATCTTCAGATGGAATTGGCAAACCTGATTGCGCGACTGGCAAAGACCCGCTACCAGATTTCGAGCGAACAGAAGAAGTCCTTCAAGGCAGCCATAGCCCGGGTCCTCGAAGAAGTCGCCGTTCCTCTCGGCATCGGCCTCGGAGTGGGAGTGGGAGGCACGTTAAGACGCTAGCGGCACAGATTCTACTGCAACGCGATCGCCTCTATCTCAACAAGGGCGCCTTTCGCCAGTCTGGATACCTCGACAGTGGAGCGAGCAGGAGGCGTCTCCGGAAAGAACTCGGCATAC
>PUON01000011.1 GCA_003552125.1 Dehalococcoidia bacterium
GAACTGGACAGATGGCTCTCGCCGGCAGCCCGCGCTGTCCTGATGCGTGTGGGCGCATGTGCAACCGACCTCGGACACCGGGCGTATCTCGTTGGTGGGCCCGTACGCGACCTGCTCCTCGGGCGGACTAGCTACGATCTGGACGTCGTGGTTGAAGGCGATGCCCTGTCGGTGGCGCGTGCGGCGACCCCGGAGGAAGGCCCTGCACCGGTCGTTCACCATGCGTTTGGCACAGCGACCATTCAGGTGGGAGTTTTCCGCATCGACCTGGCCACGGCACGTGATGAATCGTATGAGCGCCCCGGTGCGCTGCCCAAAGTACGGACCGGAACCATCGAGGAGGACCTGATGCGGCGCGACTTCACGGCGAACGCAATGGCGCTGGGGCTTGGTGGCGAGCGCCGTGGTGACCTCGTCGATCCGTACGGTGGACGTTCAGACCTTGCTCACGGGTTGTTGCGCATACTGCATGAGGCCAGCTTCATCGACGACGCAACGCGAATACTGCGAGGTGTTCGCTACGAACAGCGCTTCGGTTTCGCTTTCGAAGGCCGCACCCTGAGATTGCTGCAGCGCGACGTGTGCTTTGTCGACACCATAAGCGGCGACCGACTGCGGCATGAGTTCGAACGTACTGTCGCCGAAGAAGAGCCTGAACAGACATTGCTCCGCCTCGATTCTCTCGGTGTGCTGCGTGTGATTCATCCCGAGCTGGGGTTCGGGCCAAAAGAGTCTGAAGCGCTCGTACGTGGGCGCTCAGCGCTCGTGTTCGATGCACAGTTCGCCACGTTCTGCTGGTGTGTGCTGGTGTGGGATATGAGCATCACGGAGGCGGAGGCTCTTGGCTCAAGGCTGAATCTGCCGCGCCGAGTCATGAATTCGCTCGCTGATACCGTCGCCCTGTCCGGGATTGAAGCGCAGCTCGATGAGCCCGGGCTCTCACCTGCTGAGGTATTTGATCTGCTTCACGATCACAGTCCGGCGGCACTCGTTGCGGCCAGGCATCTGTTTCTGCGTCCTGTGGCGCAGGCGAATGTGTCGCGCTACCTGAGTCGACTCCGCTACATCCGTCCGGTGCTGACCGGCAGGGACCTGCAGGCATTGGGCATGCCCGAGGGACCGCTGGTGGGACGGGTACTGTCGGCACTCCGGACGGCGAGGCTGAACGGAGAGGTTGCGACCCGTGAGGATGAGAAGTCGCTGGCGCAGCGGTTGCATCGCGAGTTGCGTTAGCCTGACGGGGCGAACCTGTCAGCTTAGACACTGATGTGTCCGATGGCTGCATAGAATGCCAATCAGCGGCTGGTCCCTGCCCCGATGGTTTGGGATCTGAACACAGTTCGACCTTCTTCGCGCAATCTCGCTTCGGCCTTCTCTGCAGCGTCTTCACTTTCGAGAAGTACAAACAGGGCGGGCCCGGATCCGGCAAGGTGTGCTTGTACCCCCGTGGCCTCCTGCAGCGCATCCCGGTCGCTGCCGATCCCCAGGAACACGTCTTGGGCTACCTTCTCAAACACGTTGAACATGAGGTCTTCGGGAATCCGCCTGCCGCGCTCCAGAGCGAATGTGGCGGCGCGTACGAACTGGCCTGTAGTGAACACATCCGGCGTCAGTCTGCCATAGAGGGTGCCGGTCTTTTCCTCGTGGCCATGTGAACGCGGCAGTAGCAGTAGGACCTGCATCGGTGGGTGATCCGGCATCCCTCCCACCAGTTCGCCCCTGCCCGTCATCAGGACCGTTCCTCCCTGTATGAACAGGGGGACGTCCGAACCCAGGTCCGCACCCATCTCCATCAGCCGACAGGCATGCAGCCCGAGATTCCACAGCCGGTTGAGCCCATGCAGCGTCGCTGCCGCATCAGAGCTTCCACCGCCCAGCCCTGCTGCCCACGGTATCCGCTTCTCAAGGTGAATGCTGACACCCGATGAGACGCCGGTGCGTTGCCGGAGCATGTGCGCCGCACGGAGAACGAGATTGCCGTGCGTGAGTTCCGGCTCACTGCAACTGAACTCGATGTCATGTGCCGGTTCAAAGGTCAGCGTGTCGCATAAGTCAATGGTCTGGGCAATGCTGCTGATGTCGTGGTACGCGTCACGACGCCGAAGGACCTCGAGCACTAGATTGACCTTTGCCGGTGCGTGAACGGTCAGCATGATGGCTCTCCCGGCAGCATATCCTGGTACAACCGCCACAGTCGGACCCACTCATCAACCGTGAGCGTCTCCGGCCTTCGAACAGGGTCGACCTCCGCACGCGAGAGAAGCTCGTCGATCCGCATCCGGTCAAGCGAGAGACTGTGACCGAACGAGTTGCGCAGCTGTTTGCGCGGTGAGTGGAATCCCGCACCGACGAAATCGAGGAATCCAGGAGCCTGGTCGATGGCCACAAGCGGTGAGGCCACCAGCTCCAATCGAAGAACCAGCGAATCTACCTTTGGATGGGGGTGGAAGGAGCGGGCTGACACTCTTCGGACGATGGTTGGTCGGGCGAATGCCTGCACGCTCACGCTCAGGAGGCTCATGTCTCCGGGTTCGGCCGTGATAGCCCGGCCCACTTCCTCCTGTACCATGACGATCATCAACTGAGGTGGCATCTCCGAATGGAGGAAGTGTCGCAGAACCGGCGAGGTGATGTAGTAGGGAAGGTTGGCGACTACTTTGTAGTGCGTCGTCCCCCGGGTGCTGTGGTGTGCCAACAGCTGAACCGGGGACAGAGTGAGGATATCGCCTGCAACTACCTCCACGTTGCCACCTTGCTCGAATGTTTCGCGAAGCAGCGTCACCAGTTGCGGGTCCAGCTCGACGGCAATGACCTCGCCGGCCAGTGCCTGGAGTTCGGACGTCAGGAGTCCGGTGCCCGGACCTACTTCTATGACGGTATCCTCCTCGGTGAGGTGTGCGGCCGCCGCTATGGACCTGAGAATGCCGCGGTCCACGAGGAAGTGCTGTCCCATGCGCTTGTTGGCGCGCAGGCTCCGCTGCCGAAGTACGTCCCGCAGTTCTGAAGCCGTCGATCTCCTGCGACGTCCGGATTCCATAGACGTGTATGCTAGCACTTCGAGGATGATTGAGGTGGATGCGTGGACTGCGTTTGTCGCATCGTGTCGTGCTCACGCGAAGGTGTCAATTGACCGTTCCATGCGCGATTCATACAATCCGGTTGCGGGGAGTGCGAATTAGATGAATGCCACATCGAGTGCCAGGTATGACGCCATTATCGTCGGTGCCGGCCCGGCAGGCATATTCTCCGCGCTGGAACTTGCAGATTCGGGCCTCCATGTCCTTCTGCTTGAGAAAGGGCGCGACCTCGAAGAGAGGGTGTGTCCGATCATCGCAGGCCGGGCGGACCGATGCGTCTCCTGTCGACCGTGCTCGATGGTAAGCGGCTTCGGCGGCGCAGGTGCGTACAGTGATGGAAAACTGACGTTGACGTCCGACGTGGGAGGTCTCCTGGGGACGGTGCTCGATGTTGAACGGCTTCATGAGCTCATCGCGTATGTCGATTCCATCTATGTTCGTTTTGGAGCGCCAGACCGCCTGTTTGGCGAAGGAGCGGCAGTGGGCTCTCTGGTCAACCGTGCTATGCTGGCCGGGCTTCGACTCGTACCGGTCAGGATACGCCATCTGGGGTGTGAATACTGCCGGTGCGTACTCGAGTCGATGCGGACACACCTGAGCTCTCGTGTTGACATAAGGACTGGCACTGCGGTGACGGGCATCGAGGTCGATGGCACACGTGTCGCCGGAGTGCGACTGGCTTCGGGCGAGACGCTCGAATGCCGTTTCCTGATCTGTGCTCCCGGCCGCGAAGGTGCGGAGTGGCTCACCTGCCTCGCCCGCTCCCAGGGGCTGTCCGTTGAGACGAACCCGGTCGATGTCGGTGTGAGGGTCGAGGTGCCCGCTCCCGTGACCGACGAATTGTGCAGGGTGCTCTACGAGGCCAAACTGGAGTACTACTCATCGACCTTCGATGACCGGGTGCGCACGTTCTGCATGTGTCCCAATGGCGACGTGGTGATGGAGGCCACCGGCGGCGATGATCCGGTCGTCACCGTAAACGGTGTAGGCTACGCCAATCGCGTCACCTCCAATACCAATTTCGCAGTGCTTGTCTCCACCTCGTTCACTGAACCGTTCCACGAACCCATTGCGTACGGCAAGTACTTGGCCCGGCTGGCCAATCTGCTGAGCGGTGGAGTGCTCGTGCAGAGACTTGGCGACCTGATGGAGGGGCGGAGATCGACCGACGCGCGGCTGAGTCGCAGCCTGGTTCGTCCTTCGCTTGCCGCAGCCACGCCTGGCGACCTCAGCTTCGTGTTGCCGTACCGCTATCTCACCGATATCGTCGAAATGCTTAAGGCACTCGACCGTCTTGCTCCCGGGGTGGCATCACCTCATACGTTGCTCTATGGCGTGGAGGTGAAGTTCTACTCGGGGCGCCTCGATCTGAGTTCGTGCCTGGAAACGGGCATCGAAAACATGTTTGCGGTGGGTGATGGTGCCGGCGTGAGCCGTGGCCTTGTGCAGGCATCGGTGTCGGGGATCGTGGCGGCTCGCGAAGTGCTTGCTCGCGCCTGAGGGTGCACGTGTTGGACTGCACTCCACTTCTGTTGAACCCCGGATAAGCCGCTGTTGGACTTGCAAAGGGTGCTCCCGCACCATTCACATGTCCGCAAGCCATCCCGGCACTCAAGTGAACGGCGTTGCAGCGTCCCCTCCCGCCCGGGAGGGGGTTGGCTGGCGGCCGATATTCTGCACCTCGTTAGTGAGTCAGAGTTGCCCGACGACCATTGGATGAGATGGAGTATACTACGATGCCCGAGGTGAGCGGAGAATGGCATCGAGGTTCAAGCCTATTGGCGCAGACTAAACTTCAAGTACTTGTGGCTAGTGCCAACCGGGGAAAGGTCTCCGAATACAACGCGTTGCTGGAAGGGCTGGAGATTGAGCTCCTTTCAGTGCGGGATGCCGGCATTTCCGGTGAGGTGGAAGAGACCGGCAGCACGTACGAGGAAAATGCCCGACTCAAGGCGGAGACGTGTGTCGAACGTTCGGGCCTGCTCACTCTTGCGGATGATTCGGGCCTTGAAGTCGACGTGCTGTATGGAGAGCCTGGCGTCCGCTCCGCCCGTTACGCTGGAGAAGGTGCGACGGATGCCGAGCGCGTCGCATATCTCTTGCGCAAACTTGAGGGTATTCCTGCCGAAAAGCGCACAGCCCGATTTGTGTGCGTGATCGCCATTGCCACTCCCACCGGTGAGGTGACCTTCTGTCGTGGAGAGTGCCATGGTCAGATCGTAATCGAGCCGCGAGGTGAACTGGGTTTCGGCTATGACCCGGCTTTCTTCGTTCCTGAACTTGATGCGACCATGGCGGAGCTGCCCCCCGAGATCAAGAACCGGATCAGCCACCGCGGCAGGGCCGCCGCTCTGGCCCGTGACGTGCTGCAGGGATTCATTGACGAGGGTAGGTGCCAATAGTATGATTACCACCCCTACATTTGAGGAGGTAGGCGCATGCGAGTGTCTTGTCTGCAGGAAAACCTGAGCCGCGGCCTTGGCGCAGTGGGTCGGTCCGTAGCCGTAAGATCGACTCTGCCAGTGGCCCAGAACATACTTATTGTCGCGGAGGAATCGCGGCTCAAGCTCGTAGCGACCAACCTCGAGATGGCAACGACCTGCTGGGTGGGCGCCAAGGTTGAGGAAGAAGGCAGCATTACAGTACCGGCCCGGCTCGTGACAGAGTTCGTGAACTCTCTGCCGAATGAACTGGTGAACATTGAAATGCCTGCCGGAGGCCGGACGGTTCAGTTCACGTGCGGGCGCTTCCAGGCACGCATGAATGGCATAGATGCGGATGACTTCCCGCCAGTGCCGGAAATTGCCGATGGTATAGGCGCAGAGGTGGAGGCTGACGGTCTGCGGGAGGCGATCTCCCGCGTAACAATGGCGGCCGCCACGGACGAGTCACGGCCAGTCCTCACCGGCATCAATGTCGAGTTTGAAGGCGAGCGCCTGACGCTCGCTGCCGCGGATGGCTTCCGTCTCGCCGTGTACAAGATGCCCCTGGCCAAAGCAATTGAGGGTAAGACGACTGTTATCGTCCCGGCACGCACCCTGAACGAGGTGCACCGCCTGCTTGGCGAGCAGGAGGAACCGGTGTACATCACAGTCAATGAGCAGCGAAGCCAGGCGCTCTTTCGCCTCAGCAACGCGGAGATCGTCACCCAACTGGTGCAGGGTACGTTCCCCAACTACTCTCAGGTGATTCCCAAGAGCTACGACACGAGGGCTGTGGCCGACGTATCCGAGTTCACGCGTGTGGCGCGGATGGGATCGGTCTTCGCCAGAGACGCCAGCAACATCGTGCGCCTCCTGGTTACGCCCGGTGGAGAGATGAAGCCCGGCAAGATAACGGTCACCGCGCAGGCGGAGGAGATCGGGGACAATACCGGTGATTTGGATGCGCTGGTGGATGGCAAAGAGGCGAAGATCGCGTTCAACGTGAAGTACCTGCTTGACGTATTGGGAGTGGTGAAGCAGTCGCAAGTGGCGCTTGAAGTAACCACGCCCTCAAGCCCGGGCGTCATCCGCCCCATCGGCACTGACAACTATGTACACGTCATAATGCCGATGTTCGTGCAGTGGTAGACAGGCTTTGAGGAGAAGTACAAACCGAGGGGCGCTTTCGGGCGCCCCTTGTCTTTGACTTGGTCTGCATTGAGTCTCTATGTCGGCTGTCAACTGTCCGGAACCACGCTGATCGACGCAACTGCTATCCTGGCCCGCCTAATCTGCCGGGCCAGTAATGCGTGTCCTCTCCGCACACCAGCTGTGTTCCCGTCCTTCTCTATCGCCATATCCTGTCCCACTCTATGACCGCTGTGCGTCTTCGACGTCCTCAATGCTCCGCTCCTTGCCCTTAATGTGCCTATCTTGACACAGTTACTGCGCACGAATAGAGTTATCAAGGTACCTTTGGCGCCCCGGCCTTACCGAGAGACAGGAGGAGTAGCGTGTATTGTTCCAAATGCGGCAAGGAAGTGGATGAGTCCAGTGAGTTCTGTAAGTATTGCGGCGCCCGTCTGGCCGGGGACACACCGGAGGCCTCGTCGAACCTGACAGTTGAAGACGCGGAGGCCGTTCCCACTTACGAAACGCCCCGCATGATCCCCTCGGACATGATAGAGAGGAATGAACGGATGGTCTTCGAGACGCACCCAAGTATGATGGAGGCCTTCTTCAAGTACATCGCCGGCGGCATACTTCTCATAGCAGGCGGCATCACGCTCATGGTTGTGCTGGGATGGGTTATCGTCGGATGGGTGCTTATCGGGGCCGGGGTCATCATCGGCCTGATAGGCTTCATAAAGTGGCGCTCTGTCGTCTACGCCCTCACCACTGACCGCATAATAGTGCTCAGCGGGGTTCTCTCGAAACACCTTTATGAAAACCGGCTCGAAAGGGTGCAGGATATCAGGATGGATATCAGCGTCAGGCAGCGCATCTTCAACTATGGCGATATCTCAATAACTACTGCCGGGACAGGCGGTGTCGAGTATATATGGAGAAACATCCCCGAACCCCGCAAGAGACAGAGGCAGCTCAGGACTGTGGCGGCGGAATGAAGGCCCAGGGCCCTTCACAAGAGTTACATCGCCTTCGCGATTCAGGCAGAGCGGGACTGAACCGGTAACCTCCGGCGCATGCCCTTGAGGTACTCAGTCGGTCAGGGCAAACCTTCCTGCGATGGAGTATCGCACCTTTTTGTGGCAACCGCGGCTCAATTCCTCGGTTTCGACCCGAACCGACGCTCGGCAAAGGGCTGCATCGCTCGAAAACCCGAAGCCACCATCTTACACTTATATTGATCATGGAGTGTCGCAGCTCTCCTGCAAATGACGAGAACCTGTGAAGTGCCGAAGTGTGTGCGCCCACTGTGACGGCAGCACATTGGGTTATTCCGCTTTCGCTCTGGATCACGAGAGCGACCTTAGGCAATTGGTTGGTGGCACTTGCGCTTGTCATGAACACCTTCGTTTCTAACCTCGTCCGTTATTCGTTGAACACGACAAGACTCGTGGCAATGACCTTGCAGCCGACCGTGCGACCTGTCCTCATGCAGGTGTGTTCCATCCTTAGATACGTCAATCCATGCTGCTCCAGCCCGATTTCGCCGTCGCCATCCCATTCCCTCTCATCCCGCCGCCGATGTACACTGTTCAGGTGCGGTCATGTCAGCGCACATGCACTGACTGTCTGGTGTGGTGAGGTGCAATTGTGAAAAGGGTCCTGGGCATTAATGGTAGTCCGCGCCGCGGAGGCAACTCCGACATACTCCTGCAGTCGGTATTGAGTGGCGCAGCGGAGGCCGGCGCAGAAACGGAAGAGGTTCATCTGCGCGACTACCGCTTTCGGGGTTGTATTGGTTGTGAACGTTGTCGCAAGGATGAGCAGTGTACAGGACTGATGGACGACATGCAGTTGGTCTATCCGCGGATCCGCAGGGCCTGTGGGCTTGTTCTCGTCTCCCCAGTGTACAGTTACAGCGTGACCGCACTGATGAAGGCATTCATCGACCGCCTGTACCCGTTCTATCACTTCGAGAGTCAGCGCCCGGGCCCATGGCACACCCGCATTGGCGAACAGGGACGTAAGTCGGTGATAGTTGCAGTCGGTGAACAGCACAGTCCGGAAGAGGGCGGCATGCACCTGACGGTGGAGGTCATGCGTCGATCGATGGATGCCCTCGGATTCGGAGTGGTGGGAGAGATCCCGGTGTTTGGCATCTTCGAGCGGGGCAAGGTCAGGGAATACCCCGAGATTCTGGAACAGGCGAGGGATGCTGGACGGCATCTTGGCTTACAGCTTCAGGATGGGTAACGAGTCTGCCGTGATCGCGTGTACATCGCTGGACGAGAGAGTTACGAGACTCATGGCCGGCCATGTATATCGTGATTGCAAACTGCTACTATCATCCCTGTATTCACCTGTAGGGTGCAGATTCCTGAAGGGAGGAACAGATGCCGATCATCACCGTTGAAGCACTTCCGGGGCGAACCATAGAGCAGAAACGTGGGCTCGTGAAGGACATGACCGATGCCGTGACCAGGAACTTCAAGTGTGAGCCTGAGGCCGTGACCATCATTATTCACGAGATCAGTCAGGAACACCTGGCCAAGGCGGGCAAACTGCGAATCGATTGGTGACAACCATCGCCTGGTGCATGGGCGTGCGCAGGCAGCAGTACGGTAAGCCGGCACACCATTCATATCAGGCGTTGCGCGCTGCGGCGTTGCGGCCCGCGATTCGTCCGAAAACGAGGCACTCTGTGATTGCGCAGCTTCCCAGGCGGCAGGCGCCGTGCACCCCGCCGGTGACTTCGCCCGCTGCGTACAGTCCTTCTATCGGGCGTCCATCCAGGTTGATTACCTGTGCCTGCGAGTTGATGTGCACGCCACCCATCGTAAAGTGCACTTTGGGCCACAGCCTTATGGCGTAGTACGGCGGCTGTTCCAAAGGACCGAATCCTTCGAGCATGGGTTTATCGTACTCGTGATCGCATCCGTTCGCGACGTGCCCGTTGAATCGCGCTACCGTTGCCTCCAGCCCGTCGGGCGGAATGCCGTAATGTGATGCGAGCTCGGATAATGAGGGAAACGTCTTCACGACTCCCTTTTGCACGGCACGGCTGATATCCCATCCGGACACTTCCACCGCTCGGGCATCTGCGATGCCGATGCAGGGCAACCCGACTGCCAGAATGGCGTCCGAAAGTTGCTTGCGATCCGCCATTTCGTTGACAAACCTGCCGCCCGTCCTGGGATCGACCACTATGCCGAGCTGGAAGACGACATAATCGGCGAAGCGTGGCCCTGCACCGTAGCCCTTCTCGTCTGGTGAGCCCCACGGGCCGAGTTGAATGTGTGAGAGCTGCACGGGCATCGCGCCGATGCGCAGTGCCTGTACGAGGACCTCCGCCGTAGCGGAGGCTTTGTTGGTGGTGTCGATGTCTGCGGTGAGGCGGGGATCCTGGACCGACCGAAACGCGACATCGGCCCCGAATCCTCCTGATGCGAGTACGACGGCCCTGCGCGCGTACAGGTTCTTCGTCAGCCCCGAGCCGGGTTCCCGAGGGTCGAAGCCCTCTCGAACCTCCACCCCGCTTACCGTCCCGTCCGGGCTAAGAATCAAGCGGGTGAGACAGGTCTGCAATCTGACGGATGCACGAAGCTCTTCGAGTTTCTCCAATTGTCTGCGGATAATCGAGGCGCCGGACACATCTGTGGTGGTGAAACAGCGGAGAACTGAGTGGCCGCCGAACTGGTCGATCCGGTCGAGATACTCGACACCGAGGCAATCGATGGACCACTGAAAGGTCTCGGCCGACTTCACGGCTACCTCGCGAGCGAGTTCAGGATGATTCAAGAACATGCCCGCCCTGAGCATGTCCCGGTACATGAGATCGGGAGAATCATCAATCCCTCTCCTCTGCTGCCTGCTCGTACCGGCAGCCGCGATGCCTCCTTCACTGATGATGGAGTTGCCTCCGGCCGCCTTCATCTTCTCGAGTACCACCACGGAGGCTCCATTGGTGCTGGCCTCAATTGCGGCTGCAAGGCCCGCGAAACCTGCGCCAACGACGATGACGTCGCAGGTGTCGTCGCATCGGGAGTTGCTCTGATCCTGCCCTGCTGTGGGGCGTGAGGTTTCGTGCATCTGCCTGCTCCCCTTCCTTGACCTTAGACTACAGTAAGGATGCAATACTATCACGCCCGGGTACCACGGTGGGTGGGGCATATGGAGGCGGAGCGTGAGCAGACCTCCACGAACGGAAGAGCCTAGCCATGTACGGCACGTGGCGCCGACGATAGAGCATCGCGAGGCGGCTATTCCTGGGTCGTATTGACGCCGCGTAACCTGCAGATCAGCTGGTATATCCGCCCCCACGAGAGGAACAGAATGATCGCAACGATCACGATGACAGAGATTGGTCTGGTGAAGAATGGCAGCAGGCTGCCACCGGTCTGCATCAGCCCAAGCCTTAGATTTCTCTCAATCAGAGGCCCCAGTATTATTGCGAGTACCAGTGGTGGCAGCGGTATCTTATTGCGCTCCATGTAGAAGCCCAGAAGTCCGAAGGCGAACATGAGTCCTACGTCGAACATGTTGAAGTTCAGGGCGTAGCTTCCGAGGATACAGAAGAGCAGGATCATCGGCATGATGACGCTGTTCGGCAGCCGAAAGATCTTACTGAATGCTCTTATGGCGAGGAAGCCTATTGGAATCAGCATTATCTGAGTCATGATGCCAATGGCGAAGATCCCCCTCACCAGTTCACCGCTGGCGCCCTCAAACATCAGCGGGCCCGGCCGCAGCCCGTAGATCATGGCGGCACCAAGTATTATCGCTGTAATCGAATCCCCCGGTATTCCCAGCGCCAGCGCGGGGATCCATGCGCCGGCCACTCCGGCGTTGTTGGCGCTTGTGGGGGCGATTACCCCTTCTTCGATACCGGTACCAAATTTCTCCGGTGTCTTCGAGTTGCGCTTGGCTACGCCGTAGGCGACCCAGGCGGCGATGTCCGCTCCTGCGCCGGGAAGGCTGCCGATGAATGTACCGATCAGTGAGGAGCGCAGGATGAGTGCGCGGTGCTTGACGACCCTTGGTAAGACGTCGCCGATAGAGAAACGCTTCTTCTCCTCCACGCTGGGCAGTTCCATGCGCTTCGGGGTCATTATTGTGCGCAGGACCACCGGTATCCCGAACAGACCGATCATTGCTGGGATGAAACCGACGCCGCTGAGCAGGTTGACGTTTCCGAACGTGAAACGCGGGTATCCCGTGACGATATCGACGCCCACCGTCGAGACGAAGAGTCCGATGGCGACCGCTATGCCGCCTTTCACCATGGTACCTCTGGAGATGATGACGCACGTCGCGAGACCGAACACCGCAACCCAGAGAAACTCGTAGAATGAGAACCTCAGCGCGATTGCTGCAAGGGCAGTTGCCCCTCCGATCAGAAGGATGAAGCCGACAAGGCCGCCCAGAGGCGAACAGATGAGGTCGAAGCTGAGTGCCATCGACGCTTTGCCCTGTCGGGTCATCTGGTAGCCATCCAGTACGGCTACCCCCGAGGACGGTGTTCCGGGAACTCTGAGGTAGGTTGCCGGGATGTCACCAGCGAAGATGGACACGCAGGCAGTACCCAGTATCATGGCAAGACCGCCCATGGGGGAGAGGTAGTAGGTGATTGGCACCAGTATGGCCGTTGCCATGGTGGCGGTCATCCCGGGCATTGCACCTACAAACACTCCGAGCAGCATGCCCAGTATCCACGGTGCCAGAACCTCAATTCGCATAACCGAAGCGAGGACATCGACAATCATACTCAGCTACTCCTTGGCACGGTGGAGCGTCATCATTATGGCAGCACCACTCGCAGCAGGACTGCAAACAGGACATACACGAAGGCGGTGATGAGGCACGCAAACAGCACACTGCGTAGGACCGATACACCGTACGTCTTCATGAGCACGAACAGCATGACCAGGGTCGTAGGGATGAATCCGATTGTGCCCACAACGCTTATGTAGATGACAAGGACGATTATGGTGACGGCAACGTTGCGCAGTCCATGGAAGCTTGCGACAATTTCCTCGTCCAGAGGGTCCGGCTCACATTCTGTGGCCGGCTGTGTACGCAGCTTCCATGCCTGAATCAGTACGAGCACGCCGAGGATGATGAGGATGGATGCGATCACCCGTGGAAACAGCGCGGGCCCGAAGTCTGCCCCCCGCGGCTCGGGGAAACGAATTGCGTAGATGAGCACGAAGCTGGCGAAGGCAATCGAACCCATACCGGTGACGATGTCGAGCTTCCAGGTATTCACTTGTTACCTATCCTCTCCTCTTAGCCGCATTTCTGGATGGTAGCAGCGGAGCGGCATCAATCATGCCGCTCCGCCGGAAAACGCTCTTTCGTGTTCCTGGGATGAGGAGTGCTTCTAGATGAGTCCTCCCGCCTCGAGGAGCGCACCGCCCGCAGCGTAGTCCTGAGCCATGAACGTGTCGAAATCCGCGGAGTTCAGGTAGAACTGGCCGAAACCCTGGTCCTCCATCCAGTTAATCCATGTGTCGCTCATGACTATCCTGTGTATGGCATCGTGCAGGACCTCGACGACCTCATCCGGTGTGCCTGCCGGGACGGTGATGCCTCGCCATGCGCCGAGCTGCCAGTCAAGACCAACTTCCCTCATTGTAGGAATGTCGGGGAACGCAGCCAGGCGCTCCTCGCTCATGGTGCCGAGGGCTACAAGTGTGCCGGCCTCAAGCTGTGGCCCAGCTTCGACGATACTGCAGGTCACGGCATCGATATGCTGGCCAAGCAGCCATGTGATTCCTTCAGCGGCACCGGTACTTGGCAGCCATTCGACCTGATCTGCGCTCACTCCCGCTTCTGCGAGCATGCCGAGAAGAGCTACGTGCCACACGCCGCCGGTCCCTGTTCCGGAAACCTCAAGACCGGGATTCTGCTTCACGTAGTCGATCCAGTCAACCGCATTCTCCCAGCCATGTGCTGCTGCGTCGCTGGGGTGAACCATCAAGCCGGCGGGATCGAGATTGACCATCGCAACGCCCCTGACGTTGTCATGGGCGATGTCCGACCAGCCCATGTGACGCAGAATGCTGAGTTCCCAAGTGGAGATACAGAGGGTGTAACCATCGGGATCGGCAAGAGCTCCCGCGTTGTGTCCTACCGCGCCGTTACCTCCGGTCTGGTTGATCACTGCGACTGGTTGGCCGAGCTCATTACTGAGCTGGTCCGCCAGGAAGCGGGCCACCCTGTCGGTTCCTCCTCCCGCACCCCACGGACAAACGAGAGTAATTGCCTTGGTTGGATAGTCCGCCGTATCCGGCGCACATCCCGGGACTGCGATGCTTGCCACCAGCAGGGTGCTGAGGACAAACATCAGAAGCGTGGTTGGCTTTCGTTTCATACACTCACCTCCATTCCATTATCCTCGCCATGAGGCAGCGAATACCTCATCGAAAGACCTGTAGTGATGGCAGCAACTTGCTGCGACCTCGGTCCCCCAACACACGGCCTGCCAGCGGCCTGGAGGTGATATGAAACTGGTAAGGGCCACCGCCTCCCTGCCATCCGCGCAATACGACAATAACGCGAGTGGATGTCAACTGTCAAGACCTTCGTGTGCCAAATCCCATGCGCAGCCACGCGAGTGCGTCTCGGGTGGTTGATTCAACGTCCTCTCACTTGCGTATTGCCTACTCCTGTCGAGTGAACGACCACGTTGCAAGAAGCATCAGCAGCAGTCCGAAACCGGCTATGACGAGAACATCATGGAACACAGTCATGGTGTGCCCGAAGAGGGTTATGCCGATCGCTTCCAGAGCGCCTTGCTGTCCTGCAAGGAATAGCTGACGCACCGCGTCCACCGCATAAGTCAGTGGATTCAGTTTCGAGATGAGTTCCAACCAGGCAGGGACGTTGTTCACGGGGAAGAACACGCCAGACAGGAATATCAGGGGAAATACGAGGAGCTGGACGACCAGTTGAAACCCTTGAAGCGATCTCATGCGCGATGCAATGAGGAGTCCGAGACCTGATAGCGAAAAGGAGATGAGAATCAGCAGGGGTACCAGCTTCAGCACCAGGAGGGGAGTAATCGCGACGTCGACGAGGGGTGCGAGCAGGAGCATGACCCCAGCCTGTATTACAGAGATGACTGCTGCCCCTGTGGCCTTACCGAGCACGATGCCGCTTCGTGCAAGCGGTGCCACCAGTATCTCTTTGAGGAAGCCGAACTCCCGGTCCCATACTACAGACAGGCCGGACATGACTGAATTCATCAGCACTGTCATGGCGATAATTCCCGGATACATGAACTGGACGAAATCCACGCCTGGTGCCATAACGCCTATCGTACGTGTGAAGCCCGCACCGAACACGATGAGAAAGAGTAGCGGCATCGCAAAGGAAGAGATCAGGCGGGATCGTTCACGAACGAAGCGAAGCAGTTCGCGATACGCAACGACGTAGATGGCGACGACTATTTCCGACATCGGCTACCGGCCCCGCCTGTGCTGTATCACATGCGCGCGTGCCTGGCTCACGGGGTCCGCTTCCCTGTCCCGGATCGCATGCCCGGTGACGTGTAGAAACACATCTTCAAGGGTGGGTCTTCGGAGTCCGACCGAGATGACCCGGCTTTCCAAGGTTCGAAGCAGGCGTGGTAGAAACCTGTTACCGTGTGGCATGCTGAAACTGAGGTGGCCGTCCTCCTCGAGGGGCACGACCTCAAAGCGGCGTAGCAGTTCAGCCTTCGTCGCATCTACATCCTGAGCTTCCACGGTAATGACGTCGCCACCCAACTGGTCCTTGAGCCGTTCCGGCGTGTCAAGGGCGATGATGTGCCCGTTGTCCATGATGGCCACGCGTCCCGCGACCTCGGCCTCATCCATGTAATGCGTGGTCAGGAATATCGCAAAGCCATGCCGTTCGCGAAGCTGAAGAATGTGTTCCCATATGTGCCTGCGCGTCTGCGGGTCGAGGCCAAGAGTCGGCTCATCAAGGAACATCACCCGGGGATTGTGGAGCAGTCCGCGTGCTATCTCGAGCCTGCGCTTCATCCCGCCGGAGAAGGTCCGGACGCTGCTTCGTCGCCGATCCGACAGTTCCACCAGTTCCAGCAGGTCTCCGATACGCTTCTCGGCAAGATGCCTCGGTATTCGATACGCATAGGCGTGGAAGCGCAGGTTCTGTTCTGCAGTGAGGTGCTCGTCAAGCGTGGGATCCTGGAAGACGAGACCGATGGAGCGCCGTACACCGCTGCGTTGCCTTACGACGTCGTAACCATTCACAGTTGCCGTGCCACCTGTTGGTCGCAGCAATGTGCAAAGCATGTTGATCGTGGTGGTCTTTCCGGCACCATTGGGACCCAGGAAGGCGAATACCTCGCCTTCGGAGACGGAGAACGAAACGGAATCGACCGCTACGAACGAATCGAAACGCCTCGACAGTGAATCAGCCTCGATCACATTCGGGTTCAACATTGGTTCCTGCAGACGCTACGATTTGAATCCCTTCCTGCCGAGAAACGTGGCCCGATCACCGAGCTCGGCCTCAATCTCCATTAGCCTGGTGGTGGCATCATCGAGTCCACCCTCGCGCATGTGTCCCGTCTTCAGTCCAACTGCGTAGTCCGCAATATCGGCGCCTTCACCTCTGCTGCTGCACGGCATGACGGCGTAGCCGTTTCGATACGCCAGGTCCACCATATCGAATGCTTCGGTGATGCTGCCGACCTGGTTCACCTTGAGCAGCACGGCATTGCAGGCGCCCACATCTATGCCATGCTGCAAACGTTGTGGATTGGTCGTAAATAGGTCATCTCCTACGATCTGTACATCGAGTTCCCTGGTGAGTATGGCGTGACCCTCGAAATCATCCTCGTCCAGTGGGTCCTCCAGGATGACGAACGGATACTGCCTGACTGCTGCCCGATACAATCCAATGAGGTCGTCGCGGGTCTTATCCTCTCGTGAGAAGAGACCTTTGTAGAGGCCGGACTTGCTGTCGTAGTAACAGCCAGCCGCGATGTCCACCTGGATTCCTATGCGCCCCTCGTTGCCGGATTCATCGATGGCCTGCTTCATCAGCGCCCACAGTTCGCTGTCGTGCTCGAACACACCCTCCTGATCAATGAAGAGTCGGTCGATCCTGAACGTATTGAGCCCTTTCCTGTCCAGCAGGATGCGTCGGAACGCCTGTCGAACCTGCCAGCATGCCTGAGACGCATCGGTGAATGTCTCGAATCCGTGACAGTAAAACGAGTAGGTTGGCTTCTCGCCGCCGCGCTCCCCTCCTCCATAGCGTTTAGGGCCGAGCACCGCGAGGACTCCGGGAACCGGCATGACACATGCATTCGGCCCACCGATGTACTGGTAGAGTGGCAGATTCACACTGGCGGCAGCAGCCTTGAGCACGGCGGCGGAGACGGCGGCGATGCAGTTGCCTCCCAGCTTCGCCTTGTTCGATGTGCCGTCGATTTCTATCATGCGGCCGTCTATCTCACGTTGTCTGGTTGCATCCATGCCGAGGAGGGCTGGCGCAATCGTATCCTTGACCATAGCTACGGCTTTCTGCACGCCCAGACCGCCCCAGCGGGCGCCGCCATCGTGTATGAAATGCACCTCGTGCTGTCCTACCGACGTACCGGCCTGCACTTGCGCGACTCCCAGTGTGCCGTTCTCCGTCACCACGCGTGCTTCCAGCGCCGGGTGGCCGCGCCAACTCCACGCCTGCAACGCGGTTATGGACTTAATGATTGACCCATCAGCCATGTCTTACTCTCCTTGTCCGCCTGCGATTCGTCCATTATGAGCGCCACTGTCAGATCGTTCAAACTGATGTTAGGCTCAGCACGGATGCCGCTGCCCAGGCTCAGCAGGGTGGGAGTGGCGTCGTGGCGCCTGAGCGCGTCCTCGATGTCAACACCAATGGCCCTGGCATTGTGCGCGGTATGACCATCTACGATGCCGCCGGCGAGACATATGTAGCTCTCTTCGTCCTGGTCGAGTCGACCGCCCGGACCGTCGGTCCCATCGGTGTCCACGGAAGCCATGACAATCCTGTCGCTTCCCGCTATCCTGCGCGCCGCGGTCAGAGCGAACTCCTGATTGCGTCCGCCGATGCCTCCTCCCTTTCCGACGGTCACAACCATCTCGCCGCTTGTGAAGAGGGCGCAGGGCGGTTCGAACGGTCCACCACGGCGCTCCACCGTCTTCGCTATCTCGGCAAGATACGCCGCTGCCTGGCTTGCCTCGATAGCGGAAATCTCCTCGCCGATAAAGTGCGATCGATAACCGAGAGACTCAGCTTTGCGCATCGCCGCTGGAATCTTCGCTGTCTGGAAGGGGCCTGGCATGACTCCAAAGACTCGGTGACCCAGTCCTGCGTACTCCTCTGCCTTGACCGTATCGTGAGCCGGGTCCTTTCTCTCAAGGAAATCCCGCACCGAAACGGGGACCTTATCCCAGGCGCCCCACCGTTTCAGGTTGTCGATTGCCTGGTCATACGTTGTCGCGTCAGGGAGGGAGTGCAGCCAGTAATTCTCGTACATCAATGCGTCATAGCGTCCGGGTTCGATCGCAATGATGTGTATGGCCCGCGCGGGAGCAATGCGCCGGGACATCCTGCCTCCCTTGAGCATGTCCAGGTGGTTGCGAATCGGGTTGAGGTCATGTGTGGGAGCGCCATGCTCGATCTGCATGATCCGCGTAGTGGCCTTTACATCCTCAAGTGTAAGGCCGGGTACGGGCAGCGTCAGCAATGCGGAGACACCGTTGGCGACACATGTGAATACCAGGTCGTCCGGACGCAAGTCGTCCAGCATGTCGAGGATTTGTTGACATCCCCGTACACAGTCTTCATCCGGAACCGGGTGCCCTCCAAGCGTCACTCCGATTCGCTTCAGTATGACCGGGTGTCCCTTCTTGTCAATCACATGGCCGCCTGACAGGTGCTCGCCCAGGGCATCTTCCAGTGCCTTGGACAGGCGCTGCACCCCCTTGCCCGCCCCGAACACGAAGATGCGTCCGATCTGACGAAGGTTGTACACTTGGTCTCCGGTTACAGGAGAACCTTCGGGCTCGAACTGACGATTCCCCACTATCAGCGCGTCATCCTGGAGTCTGACCAGCCTGCTGGTGTTCCAGTACGGATCAGCGGCCTGAAGTCCCGCATCCAGTATCTCTACAAGCGCGCGCCTACCCGGTACATTCCCATGTGACGTGAGTTCGCGGGTGTTCAGTATTCTCATGGCCGTGGGTTCTCCTGGTGTGGTGGCCGGACCGATGACGCTGGTGGGATGTAAGGGTCCTCCGTTCTCCTAAGGCAATCAGGCGCAAGTATGCCTTACCGGTGGCGTGTAGCTCAACCGGCGAATACCGCTGCTGGTTAGTTCGGGCTGGAGGATCGACAGGAAAGGGGGCACCGTACAGCACCCCCGAGATCGCACGCTGCGAAGCATCGGTAAGACCTACTGAACGGCGAATTCCAGATACACCTCTTCCTGGTCGTCGAGGAAGAGGATGAAAGCGTACTGGCCCCTTGGGAAGAAGCCGCTTGTTGGCTGATTCAGGCGGTACCATTCGTATCCTGGCGCGTCACCCAGTGTGGTTTCTCCCGATGCGAAGAGGTGGTCGGTGTAGGGCAGGTCAGGTCCTCGCAGGTAGTACCAGTCGAATTGTGCGTGTGTGTTCGGAGAGCGATTATCTACATAGACCGAGCAGTAGATATATGTTGAGTTCGCCGGGAAGACAGTAGTAGGGTTCACAGGACGGTTCTGACTGTCAACGTCGCGTGCCATGGTAGCCTCTGAAACCTGAGGACCGCTCGCGATAACCGAGTAGGGAACGGTCGCTTGGAGATCTCCGTCAACGTAGAGCCTGATGGCGTACTCACCCGCGGGCCAACCGTTTGACTTCGTGTAATAGAAGTGGGCGTAGCCATCACGCACGTCGATCTCGTGCCATTCCCGCAGCACGGGATCGGAGGGTCCCATCTCGTACCACTCTGCCCTGATCCGTACTCCATGTTCGGGCGCATCGCTCACCAGCATCGTGGTGTAGACGGTCAGGGTGCCTGCGTCGAATGAACTCGTCGGGTTCACCGGGGTGTCATTCATCGTCACATCTCGGGCCATCGTCACTTCTGAGATCGTTGGTGTTGTGGGGCCCGGTGGCGTAGTTGGTTCGGGTGGCTGAGGTGTCGGAGTCGGCGTAGGTGTGGGAGTCGGTGATGATCCCGAGACGGTGAACAGCACTGATTCCATCTTCTTGTCATCCATGTAAAGGACTAACTCGTAGAGTCCTTCGGGCCAGCCATCGTCCGGAATTGACAGCGAGAAGGCAATATACCTGGTACCTTCAGTTGTGACGGTGGATGTGTCGATCAGGTAGTCCTTAACTCCTTCGAGTTCACCCTCGCGATAGATCCACTCCACGCGTGCCCTGCTTTGGGCGGGAGCGTTGGACACCTTCACGGAGCAGAAGATTTCAGGAGTGTTGGTGGCGAACGTGGTGGCCGGGTTGAGGGGGGCGAAACTGCTGTCGACGTCGTGGCACATGACCACTGCATCCACTGAGGGTCGTACGCCGCCCGCGAGGTTCAGCAAGCTGCGACAACCGGAGAGAGGCAGTACTGCCAGGATTATGATGAAGGTCAGCAACGATGTGAGTAAGCGTGTTCGATGGCGCATGCCAGGCCTCCTGTGCAATCCGTAATTATACACCGCTCAGCGCTTGACAAACACAAATATCTGCAGGAACATATATCGGATGCCGAGGTAAGCCAATTCCGATGCTGACCGGCTCGAAGGTGTATGGTGAAACGAAAGGTAGCCGTCATTGTGGATGCCCCTGCTGCGGTGCCGCAGGAAATGGTCGATGCCTATGATATCGGCATTCTCCCACTCCATGCCATCATCGACGGCACGGACTATCTGGAGACTGACGTTGACATTGAGTGGCTGCTGGCACGTTTGAGGCAGAAGGGAGAGGTGCCGACTACATCTGCGCCGTCTATAGGAGAGGCACTCCGTGCATACGAATGGGCCAGTGAGCGGGCGGATGCCGCGGTTTCCATTCACATGACGTCCGTTTTCAGCAAGGGCTATGGTGCGGCGCTCGAAGCACGAAAGCTCGCGCTCGAGATGTATCCGCACCTGCAGATCGAGGTTGTGGACTCGCGAACTGTTGAGGCTGGAGAATTGCCTATCGCTTTAGAGGCTGCCAGGCTTGCCATGGAAGGCGCCAGCTTTGACGACGTGGTGCGCAAGGCGTATGAGGTGCGGGATAAGATGTGTGCGCTCTACTGCTTCGAAACCCTGTTCTATCGCGACAAGGGCGGACGCATATTTAAGGCCAAGCCCTGGGCCGAGGCGGAGACTCAGAGCAGCAGCAATGGCGCCGGGTTCAAGGCGATGATAGAGGTAGATCACTCCACGGGCGGAACGGTGCAGCTTGTGTCCCGCGCCAAGGCGAAGAAACAGCTTCTGAAGAAGATGGTGCAGACGGCGGCGGAGCGGATTGACGGTGGCAAGCTGTCAGGCGCAATTGTACACGTTAACGCAGCGCAGGATGCGGCATGTCTCGAAGGGATGCTCCGTGAGCAGTTGTCCTGTGAGAGTCTGTATGTCTCGCATGGGCGCGCGGTTACTGCTATCCAGAACGGGGAAGGCTTCGTAACGTTCGGGTTCCACACAGTGCCATAACAAAGGATAGAGCTTCGGTAAGGCAACCCGCCGAAAGGTCTCTTGATGTTACTTCTGTTTGTCGGCGAAGGCAGGCTGCTGCCATCAGGGGCGATCAGGGAAGAGAGGAGAGGAATGAGAGGATTGGTCCGAGGTATTCAGGCGCTGGTGCTCATGATGGTGTTGATCGCAACCCCACTACTGGGTTGCGCGCAAAGCAGCACTCCTGATACGTACAGGATTGGTGTCATCGGCTCACAGACTGGTCCGTACAGTGCCTTGGGACTGCCCGCTATAGATGGTGGACGCCTTGTTGCCGAGCAGATTAACGATGCGGGAGGCATTCATGGGAGGGAGATCGAGCTGATCTTCTATGATGATAAGGGGAGCTCGACCGAGACTGCGCTGGCGGCACAGAGAGCGATTGATGTCGACAAGGTATTGGCCGTAGCGTGTGTCTCGGCAACGGGCCTTTCGCACAGCATGATCGCGGTGGTCAACGATAATGAGATTCCGGGTCTTATCATGTCCGGAACCGGCCTCGTCGATGACAAGCTGGGCCACTGGGCATTCAAGCCGACGTCGAGCGAGAAGGACTACATACCGCTGCCGCTTCGGTACCTCAGGGATGATCTCAGTCTGAGCACCTGTGCCGGACTCATTGAGAACAGTGGCTACGGCGAAGGCGGCGAGTACTTCCTCAGGCAGATAGCCGGTGACCACGGGATCGACATGGTCATGTTCCAGTATTTCGATCCCGGGGCGACGGATCTCACTCCGCAACTGGCCAACATAAATGCATCGGATGCCGAGTCCATATTCATTTGGGGTAGCGGTCCGGCAGGTGCACTCGCGGTGAAGCAGTCCAGGGAGATGGGCATCACGCTTCCTATCGTTACGACCCCGGCTCAGGGCTCACCCTCATACGTACAATCCTTTGGCCGGTACTACGAGATGGAGCCTTCGCTGGTTTGCCTGGATTCCAAGCTCACTATGTGGGAACAGCTTCCCTCCGATGATCCTGACCGCGAGATGTGTCGCGAGTTCCATCAGTCGTTCAAGGCTCGCTATGGGCGCTTCCCTGATATGTGGGAGGCCATCGGTGCGCAGTTTGTCATGTTCATTGCTGACGGCATAGAGCGTGCTGATCCAGACCTGGCAGATGCCATCGTTGCGCGAGGCCAGTTGAGAGATGCTTTTGAGACGACTACCGATCTCAGCCTGTTCATGGGGACACATACTATGACGCCCGATGACCATTACGGCCGGGTTGTACACAAGGAAGTGCTCGTCACCTTCAAGGATGGCAAGAAAGTGCTCGTGAAGACGATGGAGGACTGAGCGGTCGGCAAATGGAGTTCTCTACAGTACTGCAATCACTGTTGAGCGGGCTCACGCTCGGATGCATCTATGCTGCACTTGGGCTGGGCCTGTACGTTGTGTATGGCGTCACGCGCGTGCTCAACCTCGCTCAGGGGGAGTTCGTGATGCTTGGCGGCATGATCACGGTGAGCCTCAGTGCGTTCGGCGTGCCCCTGTTTCCGGCCATACTTCTGGCTGTGGCCATAGTATCGCTGACCGGTGCGATCCTGTACCGGTTCATCATCTTTCCCGCGCGTCACGCATCCGGCTCCACGCTTGCATTTCTGACTGTGGGCTTCGCTTTCGCGGTCAAAGGACTCACCCTCCTTGTGTGGGGATGGGAGTATCGTACGTTGACTTCGTTCCTCGGCAGTCCGAGCATACACTTATGGGGGGCCACGATATTCGGACAGGCTCCCTGGGTCGTCGGTATGACCATCCTCATGGTAGCCGGCTTGTACTACTTCTTCGGACGTACTATGCTGGGCAGGGCGCTTCGCGCCTGTGCTGATGAGCCCCTTGGAGCTAAAACGATTGGCATCAGCCCGGCGCGTATGGGCCTGTTGGCTTTCGTTATTGCTGCAGCTCTCGGTGCGGTTGCCGGAGCCACGATAACCCCCCTCACCATGACTGCGTATAACGTTGGGATCCCCCTCACCATCAAGGGATTACTTGCGGCGTTCGTTGGAGGAATGCATCGGGCTGAAGGTGTGATCCTCGGTGGACTTCTGCTCGGCCTCACCGAAGCGCTCTCCGCAGGGCTCATGCCCAGTGGCTATCATGACGCCATTGCACTTAGCATTCTGCTCGTCGTGTTTCTGGCCAGGCCACGTGGTCTTCTGCCTGCGCACGCGAATATCGAGGACTGATGGCAGCTGTTGAAGTGACAGACGGAATAACTGTAGAGGCAGGCCGGGCTCGCACCCGACGTCGTGTCCTTGTGGGTGTAGGACTTGCTGTGGTGTTTACGCTTCCCTTCTGGGCTGGTGCGTATCCCGTGAGTATTGCGACGATGATCGGGTTTCACTCCATTCTCGCTCTGGGCCTTGTTCTGCTGACCGGCCTCGCGGGTCAGGTGTCGCTCGGACAGGCGATGTTCTATGGGATGGGAGCCTACATTTCTGCATTGCTCACCGTGCGCGTGGGTTTGCCGTCCTGGCCATCTATCTTTCTGGCTGCCGCCGCGACCGGTATCATCGCCGCAGGAGTAGGTTTCGTTATCCTCAGACTCCGTGGCATTATCGTTGCTGGTGTGACGCTCACGGTCAATCTCATCTTCTACTACCTGATCATGAGCATGGGGTCCGTTACCGGCGGTGCGACGGGGATGATTGGCATACCGAGACTGGTTTATCCTGGAAATCTCCCGTATACCGCGTTCATATTCTTGCTGGTGTGGTTGGTGGTACTGGCGCTGCTTGTGTTCTCCCGCAATGTCGTTAACTCGCGAAGCGGCAGGGCCTTGCGCGTTCTGAACGTCTTGTCAGGCGGCAGCGAGGATACCGCGCAGGTGCTGGGCATCAACACCATGAAATACAAGGTCAGCGCGTTTGTGGTCGCTGCTGTTTTCGCAAGCATCGGTGGCAGTCTGTATGCCCACTACACCCGAGTCATCGAACCCAGCACGTTTCATGTGCAATTATCCGTCATCGTGGCCATCATGGTTATTGTTGGAGGAGTGACGACCCCTTGGGGAGCCGTAATCGGCGCCACCGTAATGATCTGTATCACGGAGATTCTCCGTGCGGTTGCACCGATCGTTCTTGGTGGACCTACTGGCGCGTATGAACTGGTTGCTTACGGTGTGGTCCTCGTGGCGACGCTGCTCTTCCTTCCCGAGGGGGTTTACTCGCTTCCGAAGCGATTGAAGAGGAGGCGACGTGCTTCGCGCTGAGTATATGGCTACCCGTAGTGGGTTCCCCCATGGATCGACTGATCCCCTGCTCGAGCTGCGCCGGTTGTCGGTGGCTTACGGTCGACTGGTTGCATTGAAAGACGTTGACCTCCGCATCAGTTCGGGAGAGCTGGTGTGCATCATCGGGCCGAACGGTGCCGGAAAGACGACACTGCTGAAGCTCGTAAACGGGTTGCTCAAGCCCTCATCGGGCGAAATCCTGTTCCGGGGCGAGCAAATAGAGAGCATCCCGGCGTATAAGGTTGCCCGTTGTGGCATCACCCAGATGTTTCAGGATGTGCAACTGTGTCCTACGATCTCCGTTCTCGACAATGTTATGACCGGCTGTCACGTGTGGACCAGGGCCGGCTTTCTGTCGACAGGGTTTCGCAGGGGACATGCGCGTGAGGAAGAGGCTACGATGCGCGCAAGCTCCTTGGAGCAATTGAATGCCCTTGGACTCACTGACAGGGTTACTGCTATGCCCCGTGAGTTATCCTGGGGTGAGCAGAAGCTGGTGGGGCTGGCAAGAGCTCTTGTGGCCCAGCCGTCTCTGGTGCTGCTGGACGAACCTTATGGAGGTCTCATGCAGCATGAGATTGACAAGCTGAGTACCCTCCTGCGAAGGTTGACTTGCGGTGGAGTGACGGTACTAATGGTCGAACACCTGACCGACGTAGTTATGGATGTTGCCAGCAAAGTGGTGGTGTTGCACTATGGCGAGAAGATCGCCGAGGGAGAACCCCAGGCAATACGAAATGATGAGAAGGTCGTGGCGACCTACCTCGGAGAATGACCGGAGGGATTTGTAGATGACAGGTGGCAACCGGGATCTCGTACTCGAGATGAGGGATGTACATGCTTCTTATGGGCCGTTCATTGCACTGCAAGGCGTATCCCTCGGAATTGAGTACAGCGAGATTGCTGCGCTGGTGGGTCCGCATGGGGGCGGTAAGAGTGCCGCACTCAAGACGGTCTGTGGGTTGCTGCCTACCACTCGTGGCGATATCCTGTTTGAAGGAGAACGGATCAATGGTTTGCCCGTGGAGAGACTCGCCTCCAGAGGTATCGTCTACGTGGATGAGCGTCGCCTCATCTTCGCTTCCATGAGCGTCATGGATAACCTGCTACTAGGCGCGTATACGCGGCGACGGCGCGCGGGGAATGCAGTGGTTAGAGAGGATCTTCAGACCGTCTTCAAGTTGTTTCCTATTCTTGCCGAGCGACAGAAACAAAGTGCGGGGACTCTATCCGGGGGAGAGAAACAGATGCTCACCATCGGAAGGGCGTTTATGTCCTCCCCGAGGCTGCTGTTGCTGGACTGTCCCTCACTGAGGCTCGCGCCGATCCTGGTAAAACGCGTGATGGGTGCCATAGCCGAGTTACGCGAGCACGGTATTACTACCATACTTGTCGAGCAGAATGTCAAGGCCGTCAGTCACATAGCGGATCACGGGTACTTCATGGAGAAGGGGAGAGTGGTCGCCCGCGGCAGTCCAGACGAACTGCTCTCCCACTCGAATGGCAGTCGCCTCGTCTCGTAAGGCCTGTACCGTACGCATACTCTGGCTGTGGTGATTGTTCAGGTACCGGTCGGGAGACTGCTTCCCTAGCAGATGCGCGGCAGCAACTCTCCAGCAAGCATCTGGATCAACCTCGTGGTGCCCATGCGCGTACGCATCACCACCCTTCCAGGCTTATCATCGCTGACCTGGCCGACTATTGCTGCGTCCTTGCCCAGCCGGTGACCGCGCATGGCGGCAAGCGTATCCGCTGCCATTTCCGGAGCACAGATAGCGATGAGCTTGCCCTCGTTCGCGACGTAGAGAGGATCCAAACCCAGCATGTCGCACGCCGAATACACCTCGTCCCGTATGGGAAGGACGGACTCATCTATTGTAATACCCACGTGAGACTGTGATGCAATTTCGTTCAGGGAGGTTGCAACTCCTCCGCGAGTGGGATCGCGCATGGTATGAATGCCCTCCGATGCGGCAGCAAGCATCTCCCTGACAAGGCCATTGAGTGGCGCGCAGTCGCTCACGATAGTTGTGCGGAATGACAGTCCCTCCCTCGCGCTCATGACGGCCACGCCATGCTCTGCTATGCACCCGCTGAGAATTATGCTGTCCCCCGGCTGTGCGCGACTGCCAGAGATATCTGTTCCCTCAGCCAGCAGTCCGATTCCCGACGTGGTGACGAAGAGTTGATCTGCCTGTCCGCGGCTTACCACTTTGGTATCGCCCGTGACTATGTCTACGCCTGCCTCACCACAGGCATCGTGTACTGATCGCATTATAGTGTCCAGTGTGCGCAGGGGCAGCCCTTCCTCGACGATGAGTGCGAGGCTTAATCCTACGGGTTGGGCTCCAACCATGGCGAGATCGTTCACCGTTCCACATACCGCCAGCCTCCCTATGTCACCGCCGGGGAAGATAATGGGGGAGATGACATAACCATCAGTGGTAAAGGCGAGTCGTCGATGCCCGTTCAGGACAGCAGAGTCATCAAGCCTGTTCAGTGTGGCGTTGGAGATGTGCCATAGCAGCCGCTTCTCGACAAGTTCGTGACCCATTGAGCCGCCGCTGCCATGCGCCAGCAGCACTACCTCAGCCGGTTCGTACGTGTTCACTTGAGCGTGAACTCCCAGCGGCAACACAGTCCCTGCCTGTCCTCTCTCGGAGGCAGCACGAGTGGCTCCACGCTGATATCGGGATTGAAGAACGCGGCGTACTTGCGCAGCACCGCGGCATCGACCTGACTGCAGATCTGGCTCTCGCGACCCTGACCCTCCTTCTCCATTCCTTCGAGGATAGAACATTTGGTGACGGTCATCGTGCCGCGGGTTGGCGATTCCAGTTCGAGCTTGTACTCTGCGACATTCATCCATGGGACTATTTGCAGGAACTTGAACAGCGCGTCGATGCCGTCGCCCTCTATTCCTGCCAGTGGTACCAGACGCTTCAGTTCGTATCGTGTGGACTTGTCCCACACCCAGTGATCGATCTGCAGCGCCGTCTCGTTGTCAATGTGATCCTTCACGCCTATGTACCAGAACCCATCGATTGCCATGTACGTCCGGCCATAGAACCGCAGGAGTTCAATGAGGAAGTCCTTGGAGAAGTCAGAGAAGTCGAAGTCAGGCCTGAACTCTCCTCGATAGTCTTTCAGGTCAGCCATAGTCGCCAGTGCCTCCTTCGATTGAGAATCAGCAGTCACACAGTATGTCATGTGTGGGTCGAGTATGCGAAGTAAGCCGCGCAGGCACCTTCATGCGAGACCATGCACGGACCGATGGGTCTTTGTGGCGTACAGGCTTCGCGGAACAGGGTGCAGTCTTCCGGAAGGCAGCTTCCCCTGAGCACGTCCCCGCAGCGGCAGCCTGAAGGATCTTCGGCTGGAGCAACCTCCGGCGCATACCTGGTGGTGGCGTCGAAGTTCGCGTACTGCGGGTTGAATGAGAGTCCACTGTCCTTGACTTGTCCCAGCCCGCGCCATTCCGCGGCACATGGGGAGAACACCTCATTCATGAGGTCCTGAGCCACCCTGTTACCTGCGATAGACACCGCACGTTCGTACGCGTTGGCGACGTCCGGGGTCCCTGCTTCGCACTGCTGCGCGAGTATTTCTATCGCTCTAAGGATGTCGAGTGGTTCGAATCCGGAGACCACGCATCCGACACCGAAGCGGGAAGGAATCGCTGCGTATGGCTCCATTCCAGTGATGACGCTCACATGCCCGGGACAGAGGATTCCATCGATTTTTATCTCGCCGAGAGAAAGCAAGGCCTCCATCACTGGTGGAGTTCGTTTCAGAAGGGAGAGCACACGGTAGTTATTCACCTCTTTGCGCATCGCCTGGACCACGGAGGCTGCGATAGTTGGTGCGGTTGTCTCGAACCCGATGCCAACAAGAACCAGATCCGTGGAGGGATTTGCCTCCGCAAGTGCGAGGGCATCGAGCGCTGAGTAAACGACTCGGACATCGGCGCCACTCGCCCTGGCATATTCGAGGCTGCTACGACTGCCCGGCACGCGCACCAGATCTCCATAGGTTGCGACCGTTACACCGGGCATCCTGGAGATTGCTATAGCCCTGTCGATATCGTGCGTCGAAGTAACGCATACGGGGCATCCCGGTCCGGAACGCATGGACACTGCAGGCGGCAGCATGTCGCGTATGCCGAAACGCAGCAATGCATGCGTATGGCTGCCGCAAAACTCCATGAACTGAGCGGGCTTAGTAGAGATCCGGGTTATGCGCTCTGCGATTGCCCGGGCAGTCTTCGAATCGCGGAATTCGTCAACGAATCTCACTGATTTCTGCGAGCTCCCGGAACATGGCCAGAGTCTCTTCAGCCTCTTCCGGCTTCAGTATGCTGATAGAGTACCCCGTATGAAGGAGGACGTAGTCACCGATCCTGACCTCAGGGGTCAGCATCGTGCTGATGTGCCGGCGAACACCACTGATGTCCACCTCGGCAGTATCATCTTGAATCGAGAGTACCCGTGCGGGGATAGCCAGACACATGATGGGGTGTATTGTAGCCTGCACGGCGGCCGGGCACAAACCGGAACAGTCCTGCTGAGTGGCGTGTCCCTCCTGAATCTCAAGACCGATGTGCCGCCGTTGTCGCCTGTCCAAGCGAGACGCACGCGTCATTTGTCGGCAGCACCGTGTGGTGCAGCACCCGGAAGCCCGCTCCTTTCAGCTTCTGCGTTATGTCGCTCAGCAGGATTCTGTTCTGAAACACGCCTCCGCTGAGCGCCACTGTTGAGATTCCCGTATCGTGCGATAGACGGCAGCACACGTCACGGCTCATGCGCGCCAAGGCGGAGTGGAACTCCCTTGCGATACGTGCTATGGGAAACCCGTTGGCTGTGTCGTCCAGTATTGCGGCGAGTACCGGTGCTACTCTTACGAGATACGTTTCTTCGACACAATCCGTGGCGAACTCATAGCGGTTGGGTGGTGTGACGCCATCCGCAGCGTGGGCTGCCATCTCAAGCTCTATCGCTGCCTGGCCATCGTAATCGATCATCGATCGTACTCCGGCAAGAGCCGCAACTGCATCAAACAGACGTCCGACGCTGGAGGTCAGAGGAGTATTCAATCCCGAGTCGATTTGCTTGAGAATAGTGTCGCGCTCCTGCTCGGCGACTGAACAGTGCAGCACCTCACTACGTCTCAATGCATCCTGTCCAAGGAGAGTTGCCACGTAGGATATGGCCGTCCTGTAGGGCCGCAGTACTGCTGCGTCGCCACCCGGCAGTGGCAGATATTCAAGATGCGCGACGCGTGTGGATTTGCCAGGCTCGGTCAGCAGGAATTCCCCACCCCATATCTTGCCGTCTGTTCCGAGGCCAGAGCCATCGAACGCAATGCCAATCACGGGTTCCCTGAACCCGTTCTCAGCCATACATGCAGCTATGTGCGCGTGATGGTGCTGCACAGCGCAGCTTTCGAGGCCTGCGGTTGCCAGCTCTCGAGCGTGAGCAGTGGATGGGTAGTCGGGATGCAAATCGTGCGCAACGACACGAGGTTCGATTCGGAATAGCTTCCTGTACAGATCGATAGTCTCTTCGAAGTGGTTCAGCGTCTCGGCGGAATCGAGATCCCCAATGTGCTGTGAGATGAACGCGAGCCGCTTGTGACTGAAGCAGAAGGTGTTCTTCATCCCTGGTCCTGTCGCGAGGATGGGTGGAGAATCGAAGGCCAGCTTGACGGGGTGTGGAGCGTAGCCCCTGGCCCGGCGTAGTATGTGTGGTGCGCCATCGACTGCCATTGTAACGCTGTCGTCGTAACGTGAGTGTATTGGCCTGTTGTGCACGAGGAAGTAGTCAGCGATGCCTCGCAGGCGCAGAAATGCCTCATCGTTATCTGCTGCAATAGGCTCCTCGCTCAGATTGCCGCTTGTCATTACAAGGGGAACCCTGATGTCACCGAGCAACACGTGGTGCAGTGGCGTGTAAGGCAGCATTATGCCAAGATGCCTGAGGCCGGGTGCAACCTGTTCAGCTACGTTTGACTGCTCTTTCCACTTGGCAAGCACTATGGGAGCTGCCGGTGAGTGGAGTAGAGATTCCTCCGTCGGGCTCAGGTCACAGTGCAGCCTGGCAGTTTCGATATCGCGTACCATGACTGCAAATGGTTTGGAAGGGCGGCGCTTTCGTTCACGTAATCGCTGCACTGCCTTCTGACTGGTTGCGTCGCACGCCAGCAGGAATCCTCCCAGCCCTTTGAGCGCGACAATGTGGCCGGCGGCAAGGAGGTTTGCAGTGTGACTCAGTGTGTCCGCGCAGACTATCGTCTGTCCTGCTGCATCATGCAATTCAAGCCATGGGCCACATGTCGGGCATGCGTTGGGTTGAGCGTGGAAACGTCGGTTCTGCGGGTCTTCGTACTCGGTACGGCACGCGTTGCACATCGTGAAGGCCGCCATCGTGGTGTTTGGGCGGTCGTATGGCATGTCCCTGATGATCGTGAACCGCGGGCCGCAGTTGGTACAGTTAGTGAATGGGTATCGATGGCGGCGATCGTTGGCATCCATAACCTCTGCGAGGCAGTCGCGACAGGTTGCGACATCCGGCGACACCATTTGGCTTCGTCCCGGCGCAATCAGGCTTTCCCGGATCTCGAAGCGCATCGAATATTGGATCGGGATATGTTCGGTCTCGACGCTCTGAATGAGCGCAAGCTCTGGGGCTTCTATCTGGAGCCGTTCAACGAACTCGGTCGCGTGGCTGGTCGATCCTTCGACCTCGATCTGAACGTTCTC
>PUON01000052.1 GCA_003552125.1 Dehalococcoidia bacterium
GCGGCTGTATGCACCGGGACCAACTTACGGGCAGCAGCGCAATGCCTGCAATTATCGAAGTGCGAGGAGTCCTACCGGCGCTCACCGGAAACCCCGGCAGGGCAGCACCCCTATTCACGAAGGCGATGACCGCGATTTCGGAGGAGACGGCTCTTCTGGTCAAGAATGGGAGGGGATCGCCTGGTCCTCTTCGTTTCGGGTCTGCGTGAGGCGCTCATCGACGCGCAATGAGCACACGCGCCCTGCCCCGTACGGGTGGTTCAGTCAACCGGACACGCGGAATGGACAACGCACATCGGTCCGTGGACCATTGGGTGCACCTACACAGGGACCATAGTGCTATGGTATGCCCTTCGTACGGAAAATATTTTCGGGTATAGTTCATGTAAGTGGCAGCCCTCCAGACGTGATGACTATTTGGTCATCGCTTCTCATTCGACCACGTAACCCCCTCTTCGCACGTATATAGTGAGAGACGAAATGGTGCATGATCGCACCGTGTCAAATAACAAGAGGAGGAAAGCGCGGCAGATGAAGCCAGTCCGCCTGGTGCACAATGAGATCGACAGTCACGGGGTGAGGGAAGTGGAACGAATACTGCGCAGCGGCAAACTGCGTCGAGGCGAAGCCATTGCGAGACTTGAGACCGCATTCGCTGAGCTCACCGGAACTCAACACGCCATCGCACTGAATTCGGGAACGGCAGCCCTGCAACTCGCACTGCACGCACACGGAGTCGGATCGGGGGATGAAGTCATCACACCTCCGCTCTGCCTTCCGCCGGTTGCTGCTGCCGTGACCGCTACAGGGGCACGGCCCGTATTCGCCGACATAGACGCCTACACGTACACCATCTCACCAGATGAGGTTTGGCGCGCGATCACTGAGCGCACGCGGGCGGTGCTTGCCGTTCACCTCTTCGGCCAGCCCTGCGAGATGAACAGGCTCGCCGCCATCGCAGACGAGCACAATCTCACGCTGATCGAGGTCGTCTGGGAGGCGCTTGGCGCCCGTTACAATGACAGAAGGGTGGGAACACATGGCACGGCGTGCTACTCATTCCAGGATGGCATGTCGATCATCACCGGAGAGGGCGGCATGTTGACCACCGATGATGAACACGTCGCTCAGATGGTCCGCAGTATGGCGAATTTCGGGTGCGACGACAACGGCCAACTGCAACAGCCAGGCTACAACTACCTTATGACCGAGCTTACGGCGGCGCTCGCGCTTAGTCAGCTGCCGCGGGCGGATTCCTACGCGAAGCTCCAGGAATACTGGGCTATGGAGCTTACGCATGAGTTGAAGGAATGGGACGGGCTGATTACTCCGGCAGTACGCCCGGGTGCGCGCCATGCCTTCCAGCGCTACGCGGTCCGTGTATGCCCCGAGTTCCCGATGACGCCATCGGCCATATGCAGGAAGCTTGCAGCGCTGAACATCGAGGCATCCTGCAATCCCGTCCCGCCGCTGCACCAGCAACCATTGTTCCAGCTTAACGGCAACATCGATGCCCCCCGGCTGGCAAATTCCGACCGGGTTGCCTCAGAATTGTTGCTGCTGCCGGTGCACCCGTTCCTGGAGCAGGATCAGGTACAGGGTATCGCTCGCGCGATTGGCATTATGGCGACACACGTTCCCGAAGGCGAATACGAGCTCGACCCGGAATAGACGGCGAGCAACCGCAACCGCGCACTAGCAGCGGCCGGCTACGAACCCGCTTACAATTGCGCACGCTACGGCGATTGACGCTTGCCGTACCGGCCGTTTCCGTCCACCGCCAACCTGGCAGTCAACGCAGGTCTCGGCCTTAGGTTACCAATTACCCCGCAGTCCTGGAGCACACCGTTCCCATGCGGACCCGCCGAGGTCTGGTACGGCCCGTTCATTCCGTATCGGGGCACGATGCCACGTGTCCGTGGTGTCGCCGTGGATGGAGCCATTGTAAGAGCAGCTCGGAAACAGTCCGCCATCGCCCTGTCAACACTCCCATAGTTGCGCACGTTGCGACGATTGACGTCCGCCACACTGTTTGCCTCCGAGTTGCGTCCGCCACGGATGCGCAGAAACGGCAGGCCTTGACGCCTGCCCTTCAGTAGAAGAATGTCCTGCAAACTAAGCGTGTATCCGGCATGCAGGAGACGGCACCAGCAGCACCGGTGCGGGAGACGACCTCGTAATCTTCTCCGCCACACTGCCGAGAAACCAGCGCGACAGTCCTGTCCTGCCGTGTGAACTCATCACCACAAGATCCACACCCTTCTTCTCGATGAAATCAAGAATTGCATCTGCCGGCTGTTCTGCACGCACGATCTCCGTGGACACAGTAGAGTTGCTCAGGTTGAGGGACCGTTTTGTGTTCTCCAGGTATTCGGTTGCGTACTTAGTTCGTTCCTGATCGGCTTCCTCCAGGACATGCGACTGCACGACTTCGGGCATCGACGCCAGGTAGGCCGGCACCACCACGGAGAATAGAACAACCTCCTGAACATTGCGTGCGGCGGCGATATCTCTCACATGGTCCAGCACACACTCAGCAACATCTGACGTATCGAGGGGCACCAGCATCTTCCTGTACATTACCTTACCTCCTCTGCACTATCTCTCGTCCGGCACCGTGACCTCATGAGCCGGAAGGAGTCCGCTTCACGACACGTATTGGGTCTCCATAACGCCAATGATACCAGCAAGTCATTCATTCGTTCGAGTAGAATCGTCAGCGATACGACCGAGACTGTACAGGTTGAATCGTATGTGCGCATGGATGGGTATCTGGCGAACACCAGTCCTCACACCTCCCCATTGATTTCCTTAAGAGGCACGCGGCCTCATGCCCGCTATTATGTATGACAACCTGCTGCGCATTGCCCTCCACGTCAGGTAGGGGCGGGTCTTTGACCCGCCCGCGATCGCCTCGTTTACCCGCCGTTGATTGTGCAGGCAAACCCGCTTGATGGGGCGGCGGCATTTCCTTAGGGGCGAGATCTGTCTCGCCCCCATCGTCCTACCAACGCGCCAACGATTGCGCACGCTACGGCGATTGCAATCCGCCAGGGATACGCAGAAAGGGCAGGCGCTGGCGCCTGCCCTTTGGATAGCAACACTGTCGCAACAGCCTATGACGTCATGCGGCAGACCAGGGACGGCACCAGGAACACAGGAACGGGGGACGATCTCATGAGCTTCTCCGCCACGCTGCCCAGGTACCAGCGGGACACGCCTGTCCTGCCATGAGAACTCATCACCACAATATCCACTCCGTTCTTGTCGATGTAATCCAGGATCACGTCCGCTGGTTGACCGGATTTCACCTCAATGGATACGTTGCAGCTGCCCAGATCAACGGACTGCTTCGTTTTCTCAAGATATTGCCTGGCCTGCTTGATGCCTGCCTCGTCCGCATCCTTCACCACCTGCTCATTCAGAAAGGACCCCGCAGGAACGTAGGTAGGCTCGACCACTGACAGCAGGACGACCTCAGGAATGCCGCGTGCCGTGGCAATCTCCTTCACGTGATCCAGCACGCACTCAGCGTAGCCGGATGTATCCAGGGGCACCAGCATCTTCTTGTACATTCGTGAACCTCCTCTTCTGTCTTCTCACCCGGCGCCATAGTTGAACTGGCCGGACGGAAACCGCTTCACTGTATTTGATGGAATTGGGCAACGCAATGATAGCAATAAATGTCCGTGGACGCAGTGTATTACGACGCCTCAGTCCCCCAAGTCATTCAAGTGAGAACTGCCCATGAATTGCGGTCCACTAATCCTCCAGTCCGCTATCGCGATCGATATCACTGCTGGGTTGAAGGCTGGTTCGAACGGGCCCATCGCTACGACCCAGTATCCAGAGAATCCTGAGAACTTGAAACACCGCACCTGCAATAGCAAACAACGCAACCGCGGCAATGGAACTCTGCATCACAATTGCGCCCCACACGAGTCCTGCCACCCTCAATGTAACGGCTATCACTTCGAGACGCAGAAAGTGCCGCTGCAGATCAAGTATGGCGACAGCCTGCATACACGGAGTGCTCGCGAATTGTACAAGAAGCATAAGTGCGAGCCATTGGGAATACTGGCCTGCAACAACCCATTCGCCCCCAAATACGAAACCGAACAACCATGGGCCAAATGCGACCACTGCCCCAAACGGCATTATCCCAATAAGTACCAGTCCGAGGGTGGTCTTCAGTAATACAGATCGCAGTTTTTGGCCACGCTGGGCGGTCCGAGCCAGCCTTGGCAGCAGTACAGTGCCAACTGAACTGGATACGAGAGTCAACGGCAGTCCCAGAGCGCTTCGTGACAGTGCATAGAACCCGGCTGGTACCGGGCCGAAGAAGGCGGCAAGCAGCAGAGGGGCGAGACTGTGCGACCCGGCGTTGAGCAGCTGCTGTGGTGCTCGATACAAAGGAAAATCACGATACCTGCGAATTATATCTCTCAACTCAGTGCGTGCGACGGACGCCCGTCTTCTATCCCCACCACAACCAGTCTGGACAGGCGATCGCCTGGATCCAATCCACAGCAGCGTCGCATGCACACCGTGGCCGAGAGTATTGAGAATCAGAAGTACGGGAGCCGTAGGCAACAGCGTCCCAATGCCAACCTTGCTTGAGCCAACCAAGACAGCGCGGGCTATGCCCGCACCGGAGATGGTGCGAAATCGCTGCTTCCGAACCAGCCACTGCCGCCATGTCTGTTCGACCCCAGATAAGAACACGACCGCTGGAATCAGAAGCAGATACGCAGCAGGCGCGGCGAAGCCAAACGCGCTGGCAATCTCCGCACGCAGAACAATGAAGACGAAGACAAGAACCAATGCTACGGATGCAGATGCTGTGATTGACAACCTGGCAAGCGCACGTGCATCACGCTCAGAGACGGGGAGCACAACAGCCGCAGCAAGAGCGAGTGTTGCAACGGGAGCGAGCAGCGCAGTCATTGCGGCGAATATGCCGAGGATACCGTAAGCCTCCGGTCCATACAGTCGGGTAACGAAGGGAGAGAAAGCAACTGTAATGGCCTGAGCAGCGGCAGTACCACCAGCCACAACCACCACCTGGCTTGCGAACCGACTACCGATCAGGAGGCGAGTTTCACGAAAGATGCCCCTTGCGAATTCCAAGAAGTCCTTACCTCGGCACAATGACATGCATGAAGCTCGCAGTCTATGACAGCACGCGCTCGCATTCTGCATGTCACGTGGCGCAAGCATAACACCGGCTTCGAAGTCGTGACTACCTTACTTCGGAAAGGACTATAATAGCCCCCACAAAGATCCGGGAACCATAACTCTTGATGAACACGAGCACCGGTAACAAGTCCCATTCAGAGGGACAATCAACACGCGCCGTCGTCACCGGCGGGGCCGGGTTTATCGGTTCGCATCTGGTGGACCTTCTGATCGAGGAGGGATACCACGTTACCGCGATGGATGACCTATCCACTGGCAATGCTGCAAACCTCGCGCACCTTGAGGCGCGTCCATCCTTCACTTTCATCCACGGGAGCATACTCGACCGCACTTTGCTCCGCGAGGCGTTCACGGGTGCACTCTACGTCTTCCACCATGCGGCCATCCCCAGTGTGCCCCGCAGCATCGACGACCCTTATGCAACGCATGAGGGAAATGCCACCGGTACACTTCTCGCCCTTATGGCAGCCAGGGACGGAGGCGTCAAACACTTTGTACTGGCATCGAGTTGTGCCGTATATGGCGATACCCGGGAACTGCCGCTGCGCGAATGCAGCTCACTAAGTCCTCTTTCGCCCTATGCGGTGAGCAAACTCTCGGCGGAAGCATACTGCGAGGCGTTCACACGTTGCTATGACCTTCCCTCCACCACTCTCAGGTACTTCAACATCTACGGCCCGCGGCAGAACCCGGACTCAGAATACGCAGCCGTCATTCCCAGGTTCATCAAGGCTGCGCTTGCGGGAGAGCCGCTCACGATCTATGGCACCGGTGAGCAGACGCGAGATTTCTCCTACGTGACGGATGTTGCCCGTGCCAACCTGCTTGCCGCAACGCAAGGTACCGCCGGGATCTACAATATCGGCAGTGGCAGCCAGGTTTCTATTGCAGAACTTGCGAGATTGATTCTGGACGCTACACAAAGTCAGTCAGCGCTCAGCCATCTGGCTGCCCGTCCCGGCGATATCGAGCACAGCCTGGCGCAAGTGACGAAGGCAACCAGATTCAACTGGCAGCCACTGATCAGCCTGCTTGAAGGCCTCACACGCACCGTGGAGGCCGTTGGTTCATCTGTATCCGGTTACGAAATGTGAACAATGCACGCCACAACATAGCTAAGTTATTGCCTTGTTAGCTTGCCTTCCCACTGCGTTTTATCGAAGCGCCGTGGCATGAGGCGCTGTTCCTGCTATTTCACCGTGACCGACTTCGCCAGGTTTCGTGGCTTGTCCGGGTCGCATCCCCGGGCCACTGCCATGTGGTATGCGAACAGCTGCAGAGGAGGAATTAACAGCACCGGATACAGCAGCGGAGATACCGCAGGAATCTTTATCCAGTAGTCGAACACCTCGCTGGGCAGATCCGACACGCCGATGATGAAGGCACCGCGCGCCTTCGCCTCTGTGGCGTTGCTGATGGTCTCGGCGTGCGTCTCATCGTTCGGACAGATGGCCATGATGGGGGTTCCGGGCTCAATCAGCGCCAGCGTACCATGCTTCAGCTCGCCGGCTGGCATACCCTCGGCGTGGATGTAGCTGATCTCTTTTAACTTCAGTGCCCCCTCCATCGCCGCAGCAAAGTTCACGCCCCTTCCGATATAGTAGAAGTGATCCCGGCCCTTCAGATCCGCGGCCAGCTTCCAGAGACCTCCGTTCAGTCCCTGCAGCAACTCGCCAAGAAGCTCTCCGGCTCGCTCGACATTCGCCCTGCCCTGCTTCAACCGGTTCACCATGGCATGCGCCAGCAGATAGAACACTATGACTTCGCACGTGAACGTCTTGGTTGCAGCAACACCCACCTCGGCACCACAACCCAGCCTGATCACATGATCCCCCATCTCCTCCAGCAGGCAGGCAGGCCGGTTCACCACACTCACCACGTGCGCCCCCGCCTGGCGCGCCAGCTTGACGCCCGCGATCACGTCCGCCGTCTCGCCACTTTGCGACACCGCGATGACCACCGTCTGTGGGTTGAGCGATCTGGCGAAATAGCCAAACTCGGAGGCCATCACGACATCTGCGAACCGGCGTGCGATCTTGGAGAAGAAGTACCGCCCGATGAGCGATGCATGGCGCGATGTGCCACAGGCGGTGAACACCACCTGGCGCGCGCCCAGGATCGCGAGTGCTGCATCGACCAGAGAATCATCCTCTCCTGCACCACACTCGCACACCGCACGCGGCTGCTCGAATATCTCCTTCAACATGTAGTGCGGATGACCGTTACGGTCTGTATTGGCCCAAACAATATCCACCGCATCCGAATTCTTGGCCAACTCGGATCCATAAACGTCGAAAAAGCGCACTCCCGCCATTGTGACCTCGACGATTTCGCCGTCCAACAGCGGAGCCATCCGGGACGCCATCGGGCCAAATGCAAGTACGTCGCTCGCGACGAATATCTGCGAATCTCCGAAACCGACCACCAGCGGGTTGTCTTTCCGCACACCAACCATCGTGCCGCCACCATCCGCAGACAGAGCGAGGAACGCGTACGAACCCTGCAACCGGGCACAAACCTTCCGGACGGCCTCGGCCAGCGAGGGACAGCCATCCGCCATCGCCATGGCCAGCAGATGTGGAATCACCTCGGTGTCCGTTTCCGACCGGAAAACCACGCCTGCATCTGTCAGATCATCCCGCAACGCGCGGTAATTCTCGATGATGCCGTTATGCACCACGGCAATCCGACCCGCCATGTCGGTGTGCGGATGTGCGTTCCCCTGCGTCACGCCGCCGTGCGTGGCCCAGCGGGTGTGGCCCACCGCAACCGTCCCTGTCATATCCTCCAGTTCGAAGCGCACGGCCACCTGGTCGACGTAACCCACGTCCTTACGCACTACAAGAGTGCAGCCGTCCAGAGCGGCGACTCCAGCAGAGTCGTAGCCACGATACTCCAACCGCCGGAGACCCTCCAACACTGATCTCGCCGCAGGTTCCGCAACACCATTCGTTCCAAAGCAGCCGATTATGCCACACATATTCTTTGTCCAATCGAACTGTGTAATGCCGACCGATATCCTTACGCCTCCGGCCGCTAAGCTAGATTCCCTCCAGTTTTTGCCTCAAGGCGTCACGCGCCGTAACCTGCGCGTGCTCATCCATTACTTCGACAGTGCATGCACGACGCACGAGCACACGCTGCCCAGGCTTCAGATTGCTGTCGAGGCAGACCTGCGGGCCTACGATGGAACCGGGGCCGATCATAACACCCGGCATCAGGCTGGCGTTGACCCCCACCTGACTGTCCCGGCCGGCTATCACGCCAAGCTTGTCCATGCCCGTGCTCATGTCCCCGCCATTTACTCCGACTTTCACCTCGGCCGCATCGAACCTCAGGTTCGCTGTCACCGCACCGCTGCCGAACGAACAGCGGTCGTCAATAACAGAATCCCCCACGTAGTTCGAATGGAACCAGCACTGCCGCCCGATGTAGGAATGCTTCACCTCGGTGGAGAAACCGATGACCGAGTCCGCTCCAATGTGCGATCCACCGCGAATGAGCACGTTGTTGCCGATTACGGCACGTTCTCCAATGTAGGCAGGACCGCGTATGACCGCGTTCTCGAGCACCCTCGCGTGGTCTGCCACCACCACCGCACCCTCAATCAGCGCGCTAGACGAGATTCGTGACGACATCGCCACGCGTCGCCGCCCACCCCAGACGAAGTGATCCATCACCGTAAGGACGTCCCAAGGATGCTTCAGTGGTCCCCAGAAGCCGGTGTACGGCACAGCGCGCAGCTGCGCACCTTCACCCATCATGATGGAGAGCGCCACCTCGTAGCGGTCGTCAGCATAGGACTGGGCACTTCCGAGCGCCTGCAGCAGGCGACGGCCGTCACGGTGGAAATGCACCACCACGTTGACGAGATCCGAAGGCTCAGAGCCGGGCTCCGGCTTCTCCACGATCCCGGTGATACGCATATCAGGGTCGGTCACCAGATAACCGCCCGGGAAGTACCGGGCCGTGCGCATCGCCAGCAGCGCCGCGTCGCACTGTTCTTGCTCGGCAGCCTCCACCACCTTGCGGTATGCCGACGCCTCCACCACATCGTTCGGGCTCACGATTAGCACAGGACCATCAAGGTGCTCCGCAGCCGCCTCGACTGCGCCGGCCATGCCGGTGGATTCATGTTGGCGCAGGATGTGACACGGCACGTCCTCGTTGTGACCAGTTTGACGACGCAGCTCCTCCGCGTTGACTTGGTTACCGACGAGCACGAAATCGTCCGCTCCGGCGTCTCGCAGCATGTCAATAACGTGCAGCAGCAACGGCCGACCGAGAAGGTCGAGCATGAACTTGTCCTCGCATAGCGGAGCCATGCGCCGGCCGAAGCCTCCACAAAGCAGCAGCGCCTTCATGCGGCTCCTCCGGCCGCAGATCCTGAATTCCAGTACCGACGAACAATCATGTCGACTACCCCTGCGCGAAATGGTCTGACCAAGCCTGTGGGTGACAGTGCACGCATGCGACCATGACAATGTCCAGACCCATCTGGCAGCCTGCGGGCATGCAGCCTTTCCACAAGTGTATCGCAACTGTACGGTTGCTGATACACTATTTGCCAACCTGTTCGCCCCAATCTGATGATCGAATTCGCATCTATTGGTTTTACAGTCCGTGAAGACTGTCTACCGCCCGCCCTCCCGTCCTCAGTCAGTACGCGCTGAAACGGGTGGTGAGTTTCGCTTGGACACCGTATACCTTGCCAGTGCCATCGCCGTCTGCTAACGTATATACTTACTTATAAATCTCATTCGTCTATGTAGTATGCACGCAATGGGACGGTGAATCAACCCTCCACGGCTCGAAACCACCAAGTTTGAGTGCCTGATCATGGATCTCCTTATCGGATTAGCGGCGACCGCTGCAACGGCAGTTCTCTCTCTCATGACGGACGGCCCGTTGCGGGTAGTAGTCGGCAGCGCCTTCATCGTCTTCATCCCGGGCTACTGTCTTATTGCAGCACTATATCCACAACGCGAACAGCTGGATATGGCCGAGCGTCTGGCCCTGAGCTTCGGCACCAGCATCTGCGTTGCACCGCTGCTCATGCTCGCGCTCAACCACACACCGTGGGGAGTGCTGCTCATCCCGGTGCTGGCAACACTCGGCAGCTTCAATGTCATCATGTGCATCATCGCTACCGTGCGTCGGTCCCGCATCTATCCTCCCGCACGTTACGCTCTCGGCCTCCCGCTCTCTCGACCGTCTTTCCACAGCACCAGAGTCTGGTTACAGGCGTTGTCAGCAATGCGCCTGGCCTTCGCGCTTCTGGCTATAGGGGTCCTTGTGTACGTCACGCTCACTCCCAAGCAGGCCGAGGAGTTCACCGAGTTCTACGTGCTGCACCCGGGCGGGACGTCAAGTGATTATCCGGTGTTCCTGCGGCAAGGCGAGCCGGCCGCACTGATCATTGGCATAACCAGTCATGAGGCTGAACCTGTGACGTACACCATCAGTGCGCAACTCCAAGGCAAACCATCAGCCGTTGAACTGCAGGCACCCGCCGGTGCGGCGGTGCAGACGAGTCCGTATTCGCTGGTGACGGGGCCGATCCATCCCGGAGATACGTGGAAGCACGAGGTACGCGTCACGGGGCTCATCGCGGGAGAGGGCCTCAAACTTGAGTTTCTGCTGCATGCTCCACTGTTGCGTGACGGTTATCACCTTTGGGCTGCGCTGGATGGAGGTGGCGATGTCGTGCTACAGCTTCAGGAATCACGCGGCAGAATGCAGCTGACTGTCCACGCGGGTGCCAACGCTATACATCACTGCCGCATCGAGGCATGGCAGGACGGAACCCTCACTGCGCACCACGACTTCAGCGTCCATGCAGGCGGAAAGCAGAGACTGACCTTGCGTCACCCGCCGGGACCGACGGAGTACCGGCTTTACGATAACGGAACACAGGTCATCAACGATTCGGGAGTACTTCTCAACCTTCATCTGTGGGTGGATGTGCGGTAGCCGGAACCGCTCGGACGGCAGTCCGCGGTATCGGAGCGTACGATTCTCGTTGAAGTTGCCCGGCTAGACCCGATGACTAGTTGCGCTCCAAGGCGGGCGAAAGAAGAGGTCTCGTCCTTGCATTACACTGCGAGGGTCACCTCATCACCAGCCCGGCTGACCATCAACACCCGGCGGCTAAATCGTGCACAAGGGCCGGCAAGCCAGGTCCAGCCGCTGAATCACCAGCACCTATTCGGGTCCATACACCTGAGTCCACAGACATCCGACACTCTTCCGGGCACTGCTGTGGACTGCGATCCGCTAGTGGGCATGTCCTGACCTGCGTCGTAAGTATCTGTTTGCATTCGTACTGCCGCTATGATAAATTTCCATGTTGTGGCGGGTGCGGTTGGGGTATGGCGGAACTATTCCAACGTAATGAATCTCATCGATCGTGTCAGGAACGGCTCCAGTATCCCCGAGGTTGAACTCGTCGCCCAGTCTGAAGGCGTCAGCCTCGATATGGTGGTTCGCGGTCTGCTTGACGGTACGATCGTTATACCTGCCAACCCGCTGCACGCAAGCCTGAAGCCAGGTGGCTTGGGCAAGGGATTGCGCACCAAGGTGAATGCCAATCTGGGCACGTCCTCAGATTCGTGCGACATCGGCCTCGAATTGCGCAAGATGCGCGCCGCCGTAGAGTGCGGCGCAGATGCGGTGATGGATCTCAGCACGGGTGGTGACATCTCAGCCATTCGACGCCAGCTCATTTCCGACTGTCCGGTTATGTTCGGTACCGTACCGATCTATCAGGCAGGCATCCTGGCCATCGATCGGCGCGGCACGATAGTCGATATGACGGCCGATGATATGTTCACGTCAGTCGAATCACACGCCCAGGATGGCGTCGACTTCATGACAATCCACTGCGGCGTGACGCAGACCACCATAGAGCGGCTGCGCAGTCAGAAACGGCTGACAAACATCGTCTCACGAGGTGGCGCATTCCTCACAGGATGGATGCTGCATAACGAGAGGGAGAACCCCTTCTACGCCCAGTATGACCGCCTGCTAGAGCTCGCGCGACAGTATGATTTCGCACTCAGTCTTGGCGATGGCCTGAGGCCGGGGAGCGTTGTCGATGCGAGCGACCGCGCCCAGTTCCAGGAGCTCATTATTCTTGGCGAACTGGTGCAGCGCGCACGGGAAGCAGGGGTCCAGGTCTTCATCGAGGGGCCCGGCCACATCCCGATGGACCAGGTCGTGGCCAACGTCCAGATGGAGAAGACCCTGTGCCAGGGAGCGCCGTTTTACGTGCTGGGCCCCCTGGTAACCGATGTCGGCGCAGGGTGGGACCACATCACCGGCGCGATCGGTGGTGCAATCGCCGCCTCCGCCGGGGCCGACTTCCTGTGCTATGTGACGCCATCGGAACACCTTTCCCTCCCCGATGAAAACGACGTGCGTGAAGGCGTGGTCGCCTCCCGCATCGCAGCCCACGCGGCCGACATCGTGAAAGGAATACCTGGAGCGATCGAGTGGGACCGGAAGATGTCAGCAGCACGCAAGGCGCTGGACTGGTCGGCACAGGCTGAGCTCTCGCTCGTGCCGGAACTGGCGCGCAAGGTACACCAGAAGACGCCGACACAGGAACACGCCTGCAGTATGTGCGGCAAGTACTGTGCGATGGCTATCGTCGAGCAATATCTCGGCACCAAGACTACTACTCGCTGCGAGTAACCAGTCCCGGTACATTCCGCCGGTGCGGCTGCCGCAGCGCATAAGGATTGAGAATGCACCTGTTGATGGACGGTTACTGCGACAACAAGGAGTTGCTGCAGGATGAGGAGTTCCTGAGAAATCTCCTGCTCGAATACCCTGGCCGTATCGGCATGACCCGTATTTCGGATCCCTATATCATTCGGTACGTGGATTGTGTCCCCGAGGAGTGGGGAATCTCAGGCTTCGTATTCCTGGCTGAGAGTCACATCGCGATCCACACGTTTGTGGAGCGGAATTTCGTCAATATCGATGTCTTCTCTTGCAAGGATTTCGACACCGACCACGCCGCTGCGGACCTGAGGGAGCGGTTCCAGTTCACGAATTCGCGCGTGGCTCTCGCTGAGCGGGAGTGGACCCGCTCGCAACCCTGTACGGAGAATCCCACACGTTATGTCTACCATGGGTTGTGACGACTCTTTGCTTCAGTTCGCCCCGACATTCGCCGGGCTCGATTCATCACACGCCAGCGTCGAAGCTGCGAACTTTGTCATCGTTCCCGTACCCTATGAAGCCACAACCGAATGGTTGAGCGGAACTCGGCACGCCCCGGCGCGCATCATCGACTGCTCGCGGCTACTGGAGTTGTATGACCAGGAACTCGACTGCGATATCTCTGCTGCCGGGATTATCACGGCCTCCGATATACCACCTGTGCTCTCAGGTACAGAGGCGATGGTAAGCCGCATCGAAGATGAGGTCTCCTCGTGGCTTTCGCGAGGCAAGACGCCCGTGCTGCTCGGCGGCGAGCACACCATCACCCTCGGCGCGATCCGGGCCATTCACGCCAGGCATCCTGACCTGTCGGTGCTCCAGTTCGATGCACACGCAGATTTGAAGGATGAGTATCTGGGCACTCGCTGCAGCCAGGCCACGGTAATGCGCAGGGTACGGGAGGTGTGCCCGGCCACACAAGTGGGCATTCGGGCTCTCTGTCAGGAGGAGCGCCGATTCGTCGATGAGAATCAACTCCCGGTGTTTTTCTGGCCGCCGGAGAACGACCACTGGATTGACGATGTGGTCGAATCGCTCAGCGACACCGTATACGTCACGATCGACGCAGACGTGTTCGACAGCGCTCTGCTTCCAAGCGTCGGCACGCCCGAACCGGGAGGACCAGGATGGCACGAGATATGGTCGCTGCTACGTGCCGTAGCCCGCAGCCGGCACGTCGTCGGATTCGACATCGTCGAGCTCGCCCCCGAAGGCCGACTCGGTGATGTCGGTGCCTACACCCTCGCCCGGCTAACCTATCGTCTCATCGGTTACCTTCATGTGCACAACCGCCAACGGGAGGCCGCACAGCATGGCTGACTCAAAGACAACCACCTACAGGAGGCATCGAACCATGGCTGAATCACAGTTCCAGACCGTCGAGAGAGCAGCAGTGGAGTACCTGGGAAACCTCGGCCCCCAGAAACGGGCCTCTGACGAGGCGGCCGTGCTGAAGTTCGTTCGGTGGTTTGGCCGTCAGCGAGGCGTTCAGGCCATCAAGGCGAGGGACATAGATGCATACTGTCAGAACATCCAGACGAACGAGTCGACTGCACTGCGCGGCTTCCTCAGCTACACGTACAAGAAAGGTTTGAGCGCCAGGGGTCTGGCGTCTCACGTGAAGTCCAGGAAGGAGCCTGGTGAGTCGACGAAATCCAATACCACGGCTGGCGATCCCGTAATCGTTACCGAAGAAGGACTGCAGGCACTGCGTGCTGAACTTGAGGGTCTCAAAGAGCAACGCACACTGGTGACCGAACAGATGCGAAAGGCAGCCGCAGACAAGGACTTCAGGGAAAACGCTCCTTTGCAGGCGGCACGTGAACAGAAGTCGCACATAGAAGGACGCATCCAGGATCTGGAGGCGACGATTTCGCGCGCATGCACGGTCGATGAGCGGAGTCGTAGTGCGGCGGTGTGTCTCGGAGACACCGTCTACCTTAAGGACCTCTCCTCAGGCAACACCATTACTTACAAGCTGGTGGACAGCCGCGAGGCCAGCCCCGCCAAAGGCAAGCTGTCGAGTTCCTCTCCCATCGGCCGCGCGATCATGGGAAGACACGTTGGGCAGGAGGTCGAGTTCTCCGCTCCTGCAGGTACGTTCAAGTATCTCCTCGAGAGCATCGAATCAACGAACACAGCGTGACATGCCTGGGGAAGCCGAGACTGAGGAGCTCACCGCCAAGTCTCCCGCGAGCAGTAAGGGCATCCAGTCACACTTCATCCACCGCAGGCTTCGGGTGTCCACGCCCATCCCGAACTGCATCACTTGTGACATGCCATCTGCGTCGGGTATGATGGTATTCCACCGCTGACAGTCAGGAAGCTTGGAGCATACCGTCTTTCAATGCGCGTTCTGTCGTAATGCCAGCCGACTGTCCATAGCGGTTTCACGTTAACCGTCCCATTGGCGAACGAGAGAGGTCGGCACCTAATCATGGATCTGAAGAAACCCGAGATTCCGTCGGATATAGAGAATGTAGCAGAGGGCGTTCCTCCTCGTGCGGTATGGACGTCACAGCGAGCCTATATCCTCGCCTCAATTGCGGGGGTCGTGGGGCTCGGCAACCTCTGGCGGTTCCCCTACATGACCGGCGAGAACGGCGGAGGAGTGTTTGTTCTCGCCTACATCATCTGTGCCCTCACCATCGGCCTTTCACTGCATGTCCTGGAGACCAGTGCTGGCAAGCTCGCGCAGGGCGGACCGGTAGGCCTCTTCCGGAGGATTAACGCGAAGTGGGGTCGCTGGTTCGGTTGGTCTCTGGTGGTGCTTGTAACACTCATCATGAGCTACTACGTGGTTATCAGCGGATGGACGCTCGGCTACGCGGTGGATTCGATCCGCTTCTCCTTAAGCGAATTTGATGAGTTTACGGCGGGTTACAATTCACTGTGGTACTTCTTCGCGACATCCGTCCTCGTGTACCTCGTGCTGCTGCGGGGCATTGGTGGTCTCGAGCAAATGAGTAAGATACTTCTCCCTCTCCTTGTAGTGATTGTGGGAGGGCTTGCAATCTATTCGCAGACGCTTCCGGGCGCGAGCGAGGCCCGTGAGTTCTACTTCGGTATCGATGGTGAAGCCTTCCTGGAGCCACGACTGTGGCGCATGGCAGCAGCCCAAGCCTTCTACTCGCTGGGAATCGGACAGGGACTGCTGATCGCATATGGAAGCTATTCACCCAAGCATTTCAACAAAGTGCTCTCCTCTTCAGCAGTTGCTGTGACCAACACCACCATTTGCTTCATATCCGGCCTCATGGTGTTCCCCATCGTCTTCACCTTTGCCATCGCCCCGGATACCGGAAGCCACTTGTCCTTCGTCGCGTTGCCCCTGATGCTTGATCAACTCCCCGGCGGCCCGTTCATAGGAGTGGCCTTCTACGTGCTCCTCTTTGTGGCAGCATTCACCTCATGCGTGGGAGGTATGGCAGCTATACTGGCACCCATGAAAGATCAGCTCCGCCTGTCACGTCGCAAGGCCGCACTTGCCGTCACCGCCCTTGTGACGGCACTTGGCATCCCTTCAGCCCTCAGCTTCACACCAGTCGGACTGCAGGTCGGTGGAGAACCGTTCCTGGACGTCATCGACAAGGCGACCGGGTCCGGCGTGGTGATCGTGGCGGGTATCGTTGGCGCCGCCCTCATCGCATGGCTCCTGCCGAAACAGCAGTTGCTTGAGGCTATCAATACGCCATCCAGAAGGCTGGGACCTGTCACGTTCTCTCCTACAGCGATTGTCACGGTGGGACGCTACCTGCCGATAGTTGCGATGCTGGTCCTCCTGATCACCTACGTGACCTGACCTTCCCAAGGGTTGGCAACACCATACTGAATGGGAACCTGGTCCTTGCATCAGTTGTGTGGCATGAACAGTCCGGCCCACGGTGACGAGTCGCACGCCTTCTGCTAGAATGCCACGGCTTCGCGGCCACCCCATCAGAACTATGCGACGTGCGCACAGGCCACGCATCTTCTACGGCCACTACCTTGTGGCCGTAACCTTCCTTTTCATGCTGCTTGCATTCGGCTGTGGTTCGTTCGTATTCAGCCTGTTCGTTAAACCATTGGAGGCATCTTTGGGATGGGCGCGAGGTCATGTGATGGTCGGCTTCACCATCTTCTTCGTGATGCTCGGGGTCGTCTCTCCACTCGTTGGGCGCATAGTTGACCGACATGGCCCGCGACGGGTCATTCCCGCCGGGGCTCTGGTCATGGCACTTGGCTTCGTGCTCGCCAGCCTGGTGAATACGCTCCCATTGTTCTACCTCGCCTACTTCGTCATCGGCACCGGCGCCGCAGGCATGGGTATCGTTCCCTGCAGTGCCGTGATATCCAATTGGTTCAGGCGAAGAAGGGGGATCGCTCTGGGCATTATGTCGGCTGGCATGGGAGCGGGTGGAGTCGTCATGGCACCCGTTGTAGCCCACCTGCTGGTAACTTTCGACTGGCGAACGGCGTACCTCTCCATGGGTATCATCATCGGCGCAGTCTCCATACCTCTCGCGCTGGCCGTCATCAGGCGCAGTCCGGCGGACATGGGACTCTACCCCGACGGCGACACCCGGGAGACAGGCACGGCTGCCGCGGAGATGCCGCTGCCGCTCGACACACGGAGCATCACCCTGAGACAGGCGGCGAAGACGACGGCCATCTGGCTGATCGGCGTCTCCTTCTTCGTCAGCGGGTTCAGCAACACCGGAGCCCTGCACGCACCAGTGCCCTTTCTGGAGGACATTGGCTTCCCTGTTGCCACCGCAGCAACAGCGCTGGGCACTCTCGGGCTTGGCAGCGCCACCGGAAAGGTGTTCTTCGGCTGGCTGTGCGACAGAATTCCGCCCAGGCGCGCATCAGCCCTCGGCCTGATGCTGCAACTCGCCGGCATCCTGATCCTGCTGGGAATACGATCCGACTCGCCACCTCAGTTGATCTGGGCATACGCGTTGCTGCTTGGTTTCGGACTGGGAAGCTGGCTGCCCACAATGTCCATGCTCGTAAGCACGACGTTCGGACTGGCTTACTATGGCTCGGTATTCGGCGTCATCGCGTTCCTGGAGAGCGCCGGAACGTCCCTCGGCCCCCTCTTCGCGGGCCTGCTCTTCGACGCTACCGGCACGTACTACTACGCGTTCGTCACGTTCGCCGCGCTCTACGCCATTGCCATACCGGCAGTCCTGCTTGTGCGCCGCCCACGCCAGCACGTTGTCGGGAAATGAATCCCATGGCGACACCTTCTGTCCACGACATTACGCACTGCTGCCATCGGGCAACGTCACGTCCAGCACAATTCAGGTATCATACGGACAGCGATACGGATCGCTGCCCGGCTCACCACACACCGCAAACGCCATGACTACATTACTGGGATTGAATACCGAGGAACTCCGCGCGGTGGCTCGTGACGTGGGCCAGCCTGCATACCGCGGCACACAGGTCGCCAAATGGCTCTACACACACGGCGTGCGTTCCTACGACGAGATGACCAACCTTCCCGAATCACTGCGGGCAGAGTTGGCCCGGACGCATGACATCGGTCGTGCGCACGTGACCGCCACACAGCACAGCAAGGACGGAACGACGAAGCTGCTTCTGAAACTGCATGACGGAGCAACGGTCGAGACCGTCGGATTGCCATACGAAGACCGACTCAGCTGCTGTCTCTCCACGCAGGTGGGCTGTCCCATAGGATGCGTCTTCTGTGCGACAGGCTTGAGCGGCTTCACGCGCGACCTCACCGCAGGGGAGATGATCGACCAGGTTCTTGCGGTGCAGGAAGCGATGCAGGCCACAGCGGGGAGAAGCGACAATCACATCCGCATCGATCACGTCACGTTCATGGGGATGGGTGAACCGTTGCTCAACTACGAGGCAACCGTCAAGGCAGTGCATCTGCTGAACGATGAAGTGGGCATCGCCATGCGGCACCTGTCCATCAGCACCGCGGGACTCGTGCCGGGCATACGCAGACTGGCACAGGAGCGTCTGCAGCTGACTCTGGCTGTCTCGCTGCATGCGCCAACCGACGAACTACGCCGCGAGCTCGTACCAGGGATGGCAAGGTGGAGCGTGACAGAGATCATCGAGGCCTGTTACGAGTATGTACTGTGGACAAAGAGGCGCGTGACATTCGAATACTGCCTTCTCGGCGGGTTAAACGACAGCGTCGCCGAGGCGCAGGAACTGGCGCGGATTCTGCACGGGCTGAACTGCCACGTGAATCTCATGTCGTTCAACCCGGTCGCCGGACCGGGCTACACGCGTCCGCCTAGAGACCGGGTCACAGCGTTTCGTGGAGTGCTGGAAGCTGCGGGAATACAGGTCACGCAGCGTGTAGAGCGCGGTTCGGACATCGATGCCGCCTGCGGCCAATTGCGGCAGCGTGCCGGTTAGGCCGCGCTGGCATTGCCAGTGCACCAATGGCGGCACAGGGAACACCCCAATGCAATTGCCGTACCGGCCGAATCGGGCCGTTTCCAGCTATACTGAGTCCCGATTCTACGGTGCGTACAAATGGCGGCGTAACGATGAATATGAAAGCAAGGGCTGTCGCACTACTCTCGGGAGGGCTTGACTCCATCCTGGCGGTTCGGATGGTGCAGGATCAGGGGGTGGAGGTAGTCGGACTCAACATCGTGCTGCCATTCGTCCGGAAGTCGCCGGAGACGCCGGAAGCAGCCGCCGAGTGGCTGGGCATCCGCCTGGTGAAGGAACAGGTGGGCGACGACTACGTCACCGTGCTGCGACGTCCCCGTTTCGGCTACGGCAAGGGATTCAATCCCTGCATCGACTGCCGGATCTACATGCTCGGCATGGCTCGACGATTCATGGACCGTGAACAGGCCGAGTTCGTAATAACGGGAGATGTCCTGAAGCAGCGGCCGAAGAGCCAGACGCCGCATGCCCTCAAGATTGAAGACAAGGCATCCGGACTCGACGGACTAATCCTGAGACCCCTTAGCGCCCTGCTCCTGAAGCCCACCATTCCCGAACAAGACGGCCTGGTGGACCGCGGCAAGCTGCTCGGGCTCACAGGGAGGAGCCGCCGTACGCAACTCGAAATGGCGGAACGGTACGGGCTCCATGCGTTCAGCACACCTGCAGGTGGCTGTCCTCTCACGTTCAGAGAATTCGGTGGCAAGGCCCGCTCACTCATCTCGAACATGCACGAACTGACGCTGGAGGACCTGTCACTTCTCACCGTGGGAAGGCACTTCTACAGGAAGGGTGCGCACATCGTGGTGGGACGGAACCGTGCACAGAACAACTCCCTGCTCAAGGTGCGCACCCCCAAAGACACCGTGCTGCAGGTTACCGCATATCCGGGACCGGTAAGTCTGATCCGGGGCACGCTCAGTTGGGACACCATGCTCGCTGCGGCGCAGCTTACAGCCGCGTATTCAGGAGCGCCCTCAGACGCGATGGTGCCGGTGGAGTACGCCACTCCCAAGAGGACGGGAACGATACTGATCGAGCCATCAGCACTGCCACAGCAACCGCCGACCAGATAATGGAGCCTATGCGTTGGCCTGGATCTTCGCCAGGAGGTCAGCCCTCGGAGGGGTGAATATATCAAGGACCCGCGCGCCATTGGGCCCAACATAGGCGCCATGCTCCACATTTGCCCGGAACACGAGGACGTCGTTTTCCTTCACCGGGTATATCTTTCCCTCCACCACAAAGTCCGCATCGCCCTTGAGAATAATCATCACCTGTTCGGTGTGCTCGTGACGATGGGGATCCGCATAGCTGTTGGCGGGCATATCAACGAAACTCAGCATTATCCTCTCGCCAAGCAGGATATTCGCCTCACCATGACTGCCAAGGTCCACTACATGACCGTGACCTATGTGCTTCACCATGCTCTCGTACTCTTCTTTGGTGGCGAGGGGTTCCTTTCGTTCCATAGCTGTACCTCCTGCGTCGCTGACACGCGCACGTGTGCCGAGTATAATACACGCCACTGCACGGTTTCCCAACACCATCGATGATCTGCCGACGCCTATTTCGACCTGAATCCTGGAAATCTGCTCCATTTATTCTTCCTGACAGTGTATAGTCAGAAAAAGGAGAGGCGGCGGAGGGGAGATGAAGATCTGGACACGAGTCATCTCGATAATTCTGGCACTTAGTCTCACTGCCATGCCCTTGCTTGGCTGCGGTGGAAAGGGCACAAGGTACACGGTAACTCCCTCTCAGGGCGCCAATGTCACATTCGAATCGATTTCCATCAGGTTTTCCCCGAACGCAGTCGATACAGACTCCCCGGGCAGCATCAGTGTCGTGCGGAGGCCACCTCGACTGGTAGACGGACTCAATCGACAAGAAAGGCGAGCGCTATCCTCCGTCTGCAAATTTGTGGGCGATGTGTACAACGTTGACATCGGGAGCCCCCTCAAGGAGCCAGCGGAAGTCATAATTGCCTACTCTCCACGCGACATACCTTCTGGCTTCTCTGAGGACGACCTGTATTTGGCTCACTACGTGGATGGGCACTGGCATCTGGTGCCGGGAACAGTGGACCAAAGTGCGAGGACGGTGACCGCACACCTGTCCCATTTCAGTCCGGTCACACTCATTGTGGCCGTGGGTGGGCTGATCGGAATCGGTACCGTGATGGTGATCTCAAGTCTGCTCACGCAACCCGCCTTCAGCAACACAGCACACCACTATCTCACGCCGAAGGCCAGCAATATCCAGCGGGCAGTTAACAGCGGACAATTCACAGTGAATCCAAGCGGAAGAGAACTATCAGTGCGCAACGTCAACATGCAGGCTGAGTCCCGTAGCAGACTGACAAGACCCAAAATGGGCAGCGAAATGCTGGATAACCCCAGAGGCATGTGCGAGGACTTCGCCAATCTCTTCGGCAGCCTGCTCATCGCTGCGGGCTATCCCGTCAGGTTGGTTGGTGGTAACGCAACATACACTCTTCCAGGTGAACGCGTGTCCGGAGGTCATGCATGGGTCGAAGTCCTCATAGACGGCAAGCTCTACTACGTGGACACATTTGATCCACGCAAAGTTACCCTTATACCGATAGAGGAAGCTCGACGCAGCCTGGAGCTCAAGCCGGGCATAATGTGGGGAAAGACCGCAGACGGCAAACCAATCAGATCACGGCCCTACGATGAATTCTGGCCACTTCTCGGGCAATGGAAGCTTCAACGAACGTCCGTCAGCATGGACCACAGCATTCCAGACATGGCTCTCAACCGCATCGTTCCACAGAAACCCACCTGGGAACTGACCAGGGTCGGCGGCCACCAGCTGAAATGGACTTACGATGGCAGTGACTACTGGTTCAAGTCGCTCGGTCAAAGGGTGAATTTGAGACCAACATCTACCATAGAGGAATCGGCCGAAGCCTGCACAATTCACGGAGGAGGAAACCTGCACATCGCTTCGCTGCCCACGGTGCTGAATTTCGTGCTCAGGATGGGAAGAGGGGAGACCAAGAGAATCGATGATATCAACATCAACTACGAAGACGTTGTTGAGATGAAGATCGTCGACAATGCGACGGCCACGATAACCGTAACTGCGGATATCAAAGGAACGTACCTGTCGACGCGCGAAGTACGGAATCCCTCCACGGGAGTGACCGAGCGCGTACAACTGGAGAGGAGTTTCACCGAATACGCGATGATCATATACAAGGCGGAGAGGCAGAAGTAACCCTCTACATCTCAATCAACCGCTGTTCTGCACGCGGAACACGACGTATCACACAACACGCGATCACGGAAGGAAGGAATGACTTCGAAAAGGTCGCTGGCAGTAGCGCTCGTCATCTACGCGGCGGTCGCAGCATTCGTCATCTGCAAGAAGGTCTCAGGACGCTGCACGGCACGAACCAGTCCTGTAGACAACAATGCCGTACGGCGTTCCGCCGATACCACGTGTGCGCTGAACAGTCCGGAGATTCCGTGGGACAGACGCGGACGCCACCGCTCCACTGGCGACATGCCTTCGCATCCCTTAGCCGGTCCAAACTTACTGCTGGCATACTAATCAGGTCGTCCTATCGATAGAGGTCGACTGTGAACGCAGCACGATCATAGTGACCACCGCCGACGGCGGTATTGGCGAGGCATCGCCCCGGCGTGGCATCACGCCCGCGGAGGCACGACTCATACAGGATGCAGTAGGTCGGGACGCACTTCTCTGTCAGACAACGCCCATAGAGGTTCTCGACAGGATGTACGGTCAGGGCGTGCTGGAGACACCGGTGGCACTCGCCGCCGCACTCGTAAACGCCACTATCGATACCCTTCGCAGGAAGGCTCCGGACCGCTTTCATACTACGACAGAGAGCGTCAGTGGCAACTGCGGCCTCATTGGTGGCATGGCGGCACAGTTAGAGGGAACGCCCTGCTCGATACTGGCCACGGTCAACGCATCATCATCAGGCACAGGCCCGAATGAGGACATGGAGGGAAACGTCGCGCTCCGCTCCAAGCGCCAACTCATGGCTACACTACTCGGCATGCTGCGCTGTCCCACGATTGTCCTCGAGGGCAAGGCCTATTCTCCCGCGAACTCCGATGGACTGCAACAGAACACCTTCCTGTTTCGAGTACAGCGGGACCTCGACAACCTCGTCGTCGCTAAAGCCCTGTACGACTCGGCACGGGAACTCGGCTATCCGGTCATCTTCAGAGACGATGCCTTCCCCAGGGACCAAGGGGCGCTGCGGCACAAGACGTGCGCGATGGCGGAACGGATCATCGAGACCGCCGCACGGCTGAAGTGTGCTGAGATTGGATCGGAGAAGGTGCTCATTGCCGCAGAGTTGGCGAGGATGGTCAGCGAGGAACTGGGGGGAGTGAGTTTCATGACGGACAGGGTCCATGACGTTGTAAGGCAGGTGGGTATGATTCCAGGCACGTCCGCCGTGCTCTCGATGCTGGTCACCAAAGCGCACCTCTCACACTGGCAGATTCCGATGCTTATGACGGAGGACATTGAGATGATGACGCGTATCGTACGCGGCGCCATACCACACATCATGTCGCGCCTCGACGAGGCAAACGCGGTACTCGACCAGTTCTACGAGGACCTGTCGCCGTTGGAAATACACCTCGGGTAGGCACGCCGACCACGCCCTGTCCACAGTGCTGCCCCTTGCCGGATGGATTCTCATGTCACAACGGACTCAGCCAATTAGCGAAACGACTCCGACGCCAGCGGCGTATCGCGCGGGACACCGCCACCCGTTGCCCGTAATCACGTGGTTCCTTGCCCTGATTCTGACCGCCACCAACTGCATGACAGCCTCCCCGGAAGAAGACACCCGGCAGGTGACGTACTACATGTACGAGGTAGTCGCTGCCTATCCACATGATCCGCAGGCCTTCACTCAGGGCCTGGCGTACCGCGACGGCTTTCTGTACGAAGGCACAGGACTGAGGGGCCGGTCCGAGTTGCGCAGGATTGAACTCCATACGGGCCGTGTCATGCGAAGCGTCCCCCTCCACTCAGAGTACTTCGGCGAGGGCATTACGATATGCGGGAACCGCATCGTGCAGCTTACGCTGGATTCCGGCAAGGGTCTCGTATACGACAGGAACACACTGCAATTGGTCGACGAGTTTTCGTACGAGACCGAGGGATGGGGCATCACCTGCAACGGAGAGCATCTCATCATGAGCGATGGTTCGGACACGCTGTATTTTCTCAACCCGGACAGCTACGAGATCAAATCTTATGTCAGCGTCAACGATCAGGGCACGCCCATCGCGGGACTGAACGAACTCGAGTTCATAAATGACAGTGTCTTCGCAAATGTCTGGCCGACCGACTCGATAGCAATCATCGACCCGTCAGATGGTCACGTATCAGCATGGATCGACCTGGAAGGCCTCCTCGAATCACACGTGCCGACAACTGAGGCGAACGTCCTGAACGGCATCGCGTACGATACTGCACACGATCGCCTGTTCGTCACAGGCAAACTCCGGCCCCTCGTGTTTGAGATCAGGCTCCTCGAGCGCTGACACGGCACGACGCCGATACAGACACGCGAACACACGTGAATACTGTGGTGTGCGGTATGTGTTTAACCGTGTGGTGCGGTAGACTTGCTCTGGGAGGACCTGAATGCAAGTAACCCGAAGGAACACGGTCTACAAGGCACGTTATCTACAGCTCATCGAGAAGACGGTCAGCACCCCCGGTGGCCAGAGTCGAGTATGGGAGACAGTTGAGAGAACCAACGTGCATGGAAGTGGAGCGGTGGTCATTATCGCACTCACGAAGGACGGCAATCTCATCTTCGAGAAGAACTGGCGAGCCGGAACCGAATCATACGTAATGCAGTTTCCTGCAGGCCTTACCGATCTTGACGGCGAGAGCGAGAAGGAGGCCGCCACACGAGAGCTTCTCGAGGAGACCGGCTACATCGCAACGACGCTGATACCCGTGCTTCTCTCGCCGCTGGCGGCAGACCTTTCCAGCACCCGTGCGATGCATTACTTCGCTCCAGACGTCGAGTACGCAGGCGCACCGTCGGGCAGTGATGTCGAGGGAATCGAGGTAGTGGAAGTTCCCGTGAGCGAGGCAGACGATTTCATGCTGCACCCACCTGACGGCGTTGAACTGGATTTGCAAGTTCCGGGGATCCTCTGGGCTCTGCGGATGAAGAGGCTCCTCTAATGCGCGTCAGGACTCACCTGAGCTTCTGAGAGACTGTCCTGAAGACCTCTGAGGCCGCCTCGTACGGGCTGATCTCGCCCGCGTTCATCCGGGTCACGCAGGCGGCGAGTTGCGGGTCGGCTGCGACCGTCTGCATGAACTGATGGGTCACCATTTTCTGCAAAGCCGCGGTGAACTCGTCATGCCGCTGATGCGCTCTTCTCTCCTCGAAGGAACCACTCTCGAGTCCGAACCTGCGGTGCTCCCAGATCTGCTGGTACAGATCCTCAACACCGATGTTGTTCTCGGCCTGCGTGGCAAGGACCGGTATTCTCCAGCCGTCACCATGGCACACGAGGTCGAGCATGCTCCTGATACCCACCAACAGGCTTTCCGCCCCGGGACGGTCGGCTTTATTCACCACGAACACGTCGGCTATCTCCATCAGTCCGGCCTTCATCGCCTGCACGTCATCTCCCGCCTCGGGAACGAGGGCCACCACCACGGTGTCCACACTCGCCATCACGTCGAGCTCCATCTGCCCGACGCCCACAGTCTCCACCAGAATCACGTCTTTGCCGGAGGCGTCCATCAACTCAATGACCCCATGCACAGTGGTCGGCAAACCGCCCAGGCTCCCGCGGGTGGACATGCTCCTGATATGCACGCCCTCATCCATACTGTGCTCAGTCATCCTGACCCGGTCACCAAGCACCGCCCCGCCAGTAAACGGGCTGCTTGGATCGGCACAGATGACACCCACGCGTAATCCATTCTGCCTCGCACAGGAAGTCAATCTGTTGACCAGCGTACTCTTCCCTGCGCCGGGAGGTCCGGTAATCCCTATGCGATGTGCCCTGCCCGTTGGACCGAGCTGCCCCAGCACCAGATGTGCATCCTCGCCATCCTCCTCGACTATGGTAATCAGCCGCGCGAGCGCTCGCGCGTTTCCCTGCAGCATGTCGTCGACAAGCTTCGCAGTCTTGGGATCCAGCGTCCTTTCAATCAAGCGTCAACGCTCCCTTTCGTCTGGTGTGCGGCCATCACTCAGAACTCGATGCCACGACGTGCGCACACGCCCTGAACGTAGTAGTGCCTAACCTCCGTCATCTCGGTCACGAGGTCGGCCACATCGATGATCTCCTGGGGAGCATACCGACCGGTGAATACTATCTCCACGTTGTCCGGCTTGGTCCTGACCAGTTCCAATATATCTTCTACGGAAATCAGATGAAACCAGTGCGCGGTGAGGATTTCGTCGAATACCACGATGTCATAGTCGCCAGAGAACATGGCCCGACGTGCACAGGTCAGGCCATCCTGCGCCATCCGCACATCTTCGGGCAGCGGCGGGGCCTTCACGTGCACGAGGTCCTTCCGACCGTACTGCTCGATAGTGATGAACGGGGTCACACGCGCTGCTGCGTCGAGTTCACCATAGTGCTGTCCCTTCATGAACTGGCCGATGAACGTTCTCAGACCGCTGCCCATGGCCCGAAACGCAAGCCCCAGGGCCGCAGTGGTCTTACCCTTGCAGTTTCCGGTATAGATCTGGACATATCCCTTCTCAAGGCGTATCCGGTTATCGCTGTTAGGTGCCATGTCATTCACCTCACTGACTACCGCAGGTCCCTCACGACCGGCCTGAGCGAACTGCAGCTGCTCAGCCGGGAACCTCTCCTTTTGGCCAGTCTATCTCCGTGACCTCCCTGATATGGTTGACTACCGTCTCCAGTGGTGTGCCCGGACCGTAGTTGCCCGTGACTCCCAGCTTCTCAAGATACGGGAGGTCCTTCTTCGGAATAAGTCCTCCAGCAATCACGGGGATGTCACTGCCCCCAAACTTCTTCAGCGCGTCCACTGTCTCCTTCGCGATGTAGCGCATGCTTCCGGTATGGTCGCTCAGCGCAATGACGCTGGCATCCTCATCCACGGCCGTCTTGGCAACAGCCTCGGCGGTCTGATATCTGCCGAGGTAGATAACCTCCATGCCGGCGTCCCGGAAGGCGCGCGCCAGAATAAGCGCACCACGTTCGTGGATATCGCACCCCACCTTACCGATGACCACCCTGATGGTCTTCTGACCGACAGCCATTAGTTGCCTCCCAGCAGATTCTTGATGAACACTGGCGCCCCGATCTGGTTCAGCGGGTCGTATCCATATCCGTACGCCATCCGAATCACGCCCACGGTCTCTCCAACAGTAACACCCGCCTTTGCAGCCTCGATGGTGGCACGTACGATGTTCCTGCCTTCCTTGGTAGCGTTGTACAGCTCGACTATCGTCGCATCTACCCTGTTCGGATCGCGTGCCGCCCTGAGCCTTCTTATGTCCGCTATCGTCTTGAGTCGCAGCTTCTTGGAGGGAACCCTGTAGGCGCAGTTCTCGATAGCCTTGTTGATAGGGCCTTCCTCGCCTTGAAACGCGTTGACGCCAACGATGAGCCGCTTCCCCTCATTGATTTCCGTCTGCACTCTCGTCCGGCTCGAATCAATCTGCTGCCGAAGCCAGCCAGATTCGAGACATGCCCACATTCCGCCATTCTCCTCGATTGTACGAAGAATCTGGTTGGCCTCCTCCTCGATCTTATTGGTCAGCCACTCCACGTAGTAAGAGCCGCCCAGCGGGTCTGCTACGAGCGGCACATTTGCCTCGTGGGTGATGATGTGCTGGGTATCCAGGTTGAACAGGCGCGCCTCTTTGGAGGGCAGGCCGATGGCTTCATCAATGGCGGAGGCATCCAGCGAGTTCACTCCACCCAGCACGCAGCTTAGGATCTGCAGCGAAACGCGCGCGGCATTATTGAGCGGTTTCTGAGTCTGTAGCGACAGCCCTGACGTCCTGATCCCGATACGCAAACTCTGCGCCCTGGCCGTCTTCGCCCCGAGTTTCTCCTTCGCTATTTTCGCCCACATCCGCCGCGTTGCACGGAACATGCACAGCGTCTCGAAGAAGTCGGACTCCGCATCCATGGAGAACACTGTCGGCCCGATCTCATCCAGGCTGATCTTGCGCTCGTTGATCATATCGGTGTAGACAGCGGTGGCGACGGCCAGCACGTGTGCTGCCTCCTGGACGGCAGTCATGCCGGACTGCTCCGGATCCACGCCGTTCGGAGCATAGGCTTTCCATTTCGGCGTGTTCCTCACGGAGAACTCAATCAGGTCGAGGCATATACGCCGGTCTATCTCGGTGGGAAAATCCGGGCATCCATAGACGATCTTGGATCTGAACGGGTCGTTGATGCTGGCGCCCCGCAGCGTGGATATGTCCAGGCCGCGGTTTTCCATCATTGCAACGAGATAAGAGTAGAAGCTCAGGAAGCTCGACATTCCCATGTGCGCCAGTTCATAGTCCACATTCTCCAGTGGCAATCCATCCAGCATGCGTTCATAGGTCTCAAGCGCGTATGACGATATGCCGCCACAGAGCATGGCGTTCCACGAAGAGGGGTGATCGGGATCAAGTCCCGTCTGGATGGGCAGGTCGGCAAGCAGTCGAAGCCCCGTCTGGCCGCTCGCAAGGTACTCTTTGAATGCCTCGTTTGTCTCTTCGGGCGTGCTGTAGCTTACGATGAACGACTTGATCCACAGCCGATCTCGGTACATCTGGGGGTAGATGCCCCTGGTAAATGGGAAGCACCCGGGATCTGACAGATCACGGTTGTACTCAACATCCCTAATGTCTTCGGGAGTATAGAAGACCTTCAGAGGGATAAAACCCTGTGTTTCGTCACGAACCATTCCTCCGAGGGAACGGTCGTACACTACCTCGCAGTTATTCTTTTCCTCAGCCTTGCCTGCCAATAGTGAACCTCCCTGCTTGACTGCACGGGACTACGCTGCCCGCTGTCTGCAAGCTACCACAAACCTGACCTTTGAGGTCTACGCACTTCCTGAGACTCCACACATCCCACATATGTTGCGCTTAACGACATGTCACGGTTATGCCAGTCCCGGCAGTGTCTCGGATAGAGGAGTCGGCGGCTGAGCACGGTGCCGGAATCGATCACAGCATGTCGCTCACACCCGCTGCCACGACCATGACATCAACCAGCAGCAATGGTATCAGACCGGCGAGGTGTTATCGACCGAAATCAGCCTCGTCACGCAGCGACAGTACCATCGAACGATACAGTCGTAACCCACCCTTCACTACGCACTGACGTCAGGGCTCATACCTGTTCAGGGATCTACGGCACTGAACATTGACAGAAGATTCCATCTGGTAGATAATCCATATGTCTTGTTTTACATCAAAGTTATTGGATTTTAGGCTTATGATGTGTTCTTCGATGGAGATAGCGCCTCACACCCCGACGACCAGCCATCGGAAGAAGAGGAGTCGATAATGCGCCGTAATCCGCTCAGGTCAAGAGCCCTGGGGACGCTGCTCGCCATCTCGCTGCTGCTTACCTCCATACTCATATCACCTGTGCTCGCTGCAGGCCCCTATCCATACGAGTCCAACAGCAGCGAGGTATCTGCTGCGCTCAATTACCTGCGTGAGCAACAGGACGCGGACGGTAAGATCGCAGACTTCGGCACCTCTGCCTGGGCAGTAATGGCAATCGCCGCTGCCGGAGAAGATCCAAACGACTGGAGCGTGAACTCCAACCCCTCAGTCGTGGACTACCTCGCCACAAACTCCGGCAGCGCGGATGGGCCGAACGATTACTCGCGTATGATCCTCGCCATTGTCGCCGCCGGACATGATCCGACCGATTTCGGAGACAGGGACTTCGTCTCATTGCTCAAGGGCACGTACGACGGTACGCAGATCGGAAACTCCTCATTGCTCAACGACGATTTCTGGGGCGTCATGGCACTGGTAGCGGCTGGCTACAATGCGACAATGTCTGACGCTGTACAGAATAGTGTCTCATTCATCCTGGACAACCAGAACACGGACGGCGGCTGGAGTTGGGGAGTGGGGCAGGACAGTGATGTGGACAGCACCGCTTCGGCTCTAATGGCACTTATCGCTGCAGGGGAGTCAGTGAACTCTACTGCGGTATCGGAAGGGCTGTCTTACGTTAAATCCACACAGATGGATAACGGCGGTTTCGAATCGTGGGGTTCGACTAACTCCGCCACCAATTCCTGGGCCATCGACGCCATTGTAGCCGCCGGGCAGGACCCGACCAGCGAAGGCTGGCAGAGCGACGCAGGCAGCAGTCCGGTGGACGACCTGTTGACGTTCCAGAACGACGATGGCTCCTTCAACTGGAGTTCAGACGACTCTTCGGCTCTCATGACCGCCTATGCGATCAACGCGCTCATGGGAATACCATACCCGGTCGCCGTACAGGAACCAGTACAGGATTTCACGTACCAGGTGCGGGTCGAGGGCCTTGACCGCACCATCTGGAGCGGTTCGGTGACGGTTGAAGAGTCGACTATTACGGATGATGAAGGTGTATCGCATCACTTCGATTATCCGACGGCACTCGGCGCGCTTCACGAAGCGTCTCTGCAAGGCGATTTCGGGTATGTGGTGAAGAACACCGCTTTGGGACTGTACGTGCATTCTATTGCGGGAGAAGAGCCAGAGGGCATGTCCGGATGGTTCTTTCGGGTGGATTACGTCAGCCCGGCTGTTGGCACTGCCGATTTCATCCTCGGTGAGACGAACCCACCAGAACCACCCCACCGCGAGATCTTGTTCGCACACTCGGACTGGGGTCAGCCGCCGCTGAGACTCGAGGTAAGCAACACCAATCCGGATGCAGGTGA
>PUON01000056.1 GCA_003552125.1 Dehalococcoidia bacterium
AACAGACCAAGGCGCAGGCCCGCCAGAACCTTTACGTAAGCACCCTGCTCGGAAGGCGCCGCTACCTGCCCGAGATACGGTCCACCAACCGCCAGGTGCGAGAGGGTGCAGAGCGGATGGCCATCAACGCGCCGGTACAGGGGACCTCTGCTGACATCATCAAGGTGGCTATGGTAGGGATACACGGGGCGATCAGAGAAAAGGGACTGCGTGGCAGGATGCTGCTACAGATACACGACGAACTCCTTTTCGAGGTGCCCGCGTCTGATATATCCGAATTTGGGACCATGGTCAGGGAACTGATGCGCAGCGCTATAGAACTGGCCGTTCCGCTCAAGGTCGAGCTGAAGACCGGTCCCAACTGGGCCGACATGAAGCCCCTGCCCGCGAAGGATTCCTCCGACTCATAGCGCACGCAGGTATGCATCGATATCTGCAGCAGCCCGCTTGCCCGCACCCATCGCACTGATGACCGTAGCCGCACCCGTCGCCATATCTCCGCCACACCACACTCCAGTTCTGCTCGTACGGCCGGTCTTGAAATCGGTTGCTATGGTGCCCTCGCGGGTCAGTTCCAGTCCGGGAGTGGTGGTCGGAATCACCGGGTTGGGCCTGGTTCCCAAAGCGATGATGGCCGTGTCTATCTCCAGTTCGAACGCGGTATCCGGCTTGGCGATCGGACGCCTGCGTCCACTGGCATCAGGTTCGCCAAGCTCCATCTCGTAGCATTCCACCGCGCGGACGTTAGCCTGCTCATCTCCAATGAATCTACGAGGATTGGTCAGGATCTTGAAGATAACCCCCTCCTCTTTGGCGTTCTCCCGCTCCTCCTCGCGGGCGGGCATTTCATGCTCTGATCGACGGTAGATTATGTACACCTTCTCCGCGCCAAGTCTGAGAGCACAACGTGACGCGTCCATAGCAACGTTGCCACCACCTACGACCGCGACCCTGCTCCCCGAACGAATTGGGGTGTCGTACTCAGGGAAGCGATACGCCTTCATCAGATTAACTCGGGTAAGAAACTCGTTGGCCGAGTATACGTTGTTGAGGTTCTCACCGGGGATGTTAAGAAACATGGGCGCACCCGCACCGGGTGCGAGGAACACCGCGTCGAAGCCTTCCTCGAAGAGATCGTCGACCGTCTCCGTCCTGCCCACCACATTATCGAGTTCGATCGTCACACCGAGAGACGTGACATAGTCGACCTCCGCCTGGACGATTCTCTTGGGCAGGCGGAACTCAGGTATGCCGTATTTCAATACACCGCCCGCAGTATGCAACCCCTCGAACAGCGTCACCTCGTGCCCCATCTTCGCCAGGTCCGCGGCGCAGGTAAGCCCTGCAGGGCCTGCACCAACCACTGCGACACGCCTGCCGCTGGGTGACACATCGGAAGGCACCGAATCGTCCTCTCTGGAATAGTTCAGCGCCCAGTCAGCCACGTAGCGCTCGAGGCGTCCAATCGCCACGGGAGCGCCCTTGCGTGCAAGGACGCATGCCACTTCACACTGCTCCTCCTGAGGACAGACGCGGCCGCACACTGACGGCAGACTGTTCTTGTCCTTCAGCGCACGGACTGCTTTATCCATGTCCCCTTCCTGAAGTGCCTTGATGAACTCAGGAATAAGTACATTTACGGGACATCCGTCCTTGCAGACAGGTTTAGGGCACTGGAGGCACCGCGAGGCCTCCTTGACAGCCTCGTCCCACCGGTAGCCAAGGGACACCTCCTCGAAGTTGCGCGCCCTCACCTCAGGATCTTGCTTAGCTACTGGCACCCTGTTGAGATCGATTTCCTTCTTAGCCATTCTGACACCCTCCCTCACACTGGTGCAAGCGCGCCACAGACACCGTCTCCGGGTCAACATAGGCTCTCTGCCGACTCAGGAGCAGGTCCCAGTCCACAGTATGACCGTCGAAATCAGGGCCATCGACACAGGCGAGCCTCGTCTCTCCCCCAACCTCAACCCGGCAGGCGCCACACATGCCGGTTCCATCAACCATGATCGGGTTGAGACTCACGACGGTCGGCACGCCGAACGGTTTCGAGGTGAGGGACGCAAACTTCATCATTACGGTCGGACCTATTGCGATGACGCGGTCCACCTTCTGCGTCTCCAGTATTTCTTTCAGCGGCTCCGTCACGAGTCCCTTCCGGCCGTAGCTGCCATCATCAGTCGCAACGATGAGATCGTCGCTGAACTCACCCAGCTTGTCCTCCCAGAACACCAGATCCTTCGAACGAAAGCCCATGATGGAGACGACCCGGTTGCCCGCAGCCTTCAATTCCCGAGCTATGGGTACGATGGTTGCGATGGCAAAGCCTCCGGCAACACACACAACGTCACCGTACCTGTCTATCTCGGTAGGCTTACCCAACGGACCAACGAAATCATCGATGGCATCGCCCGCCTTGAGCGCAGCCAGCTTCTCAGTCGTAGCCCCTACCTCCATGAACACTACCGTAACCGTTCCCGCCTCACGATCCCAGTCGGCGATCGTCAACGGAATGCGTTCCCCTTCCTCACCGTGGCGAAGGATGATGAACTGGCCGGCGTTGGCCTTGCGTGCGACCCGTGGCGCCCGGATCTTCCAGAGATGAATGACGGGGGTCAGGTCCTGCTTCTCAAGTATCGGAAACATCGGTCCTCCGGAAACGTGTTCTCATTGCACAGAAGGCACAATTATACAGGTGGAGCTTCAATGATAGCACTTTGCCCCGGTCGCCTTATGGCATACACTACCAATTCAATGCCCGAATTACCCGAGGTAGAGACGATTCGGACGGCAATAGAGCCCCTCATTATTGGCCAACGCCTCACCGGCCTGGAGCTGCGCGACCCCTCCATTCTGCGAGGGGATGCCGCCGCAGTGTATTCGACAATTGCGGATGCCGCCGTACACAGCGTGCAGCGAAGGGGAAAACACCTGCTCATCCTGCTCGAAGGAGATCGGACGATCGTCATTCACCTTCGTATGACCGGCGCACTGCTGCTGGAGGAGCCCGCCGACCCGCGCAGGGTACGCGCCGTGCTGCATTTCTCGAATGAAACGCGACTGTATTTCAATGACATGCGCCGACTGGGCACTATCGCGATTGAGGACACTGGCAGCTGCTGTCGGCGACTCGGTCCGGAACCGCTTTCGGATGAGTTCACGCCTCACAGACTGATTCAGTGCCTCGCGAGCCACCGTATCCCGGTAAAGGCAGCATTGCTGGACCAGTATATCGTGGCGGGTGTCGGCAATATGTACGCCGACGAAGCGCTATACGCCGTACAAATACATCCGTTGACTCCGGCCAACGAGCTGACGGCGAACCAGGTCAAATCTCTGTGGCACTCAATACGCGAGGTATTGCGGCGGGCCATCGCGTGCCAGGGTGCGAGCATTGCAACATACGCCCTTCCCAACGGACAAAGAGGAACCGCTCACGATCTGTTCAAGGTAGCTCACAGGATGGGCGCACCATGTCCCCGATGCGGCACCCCGATACAGCGTGTGATGGTGCGCAAGCGTGGCGCCTGTTTCTGCCCTGCATGTCAGCGGACCGAGAAAGGAGAACACCGGGACGGGGCATGACCTCTCCGGCAGGAGCTCGACCTGGCGCGCTTGTCCTGGAGTGCGGGACGCCCGGCGCCATGCTTCAGCCACGGAAGCCCGGCAAATAGGAAGACCCACAGGATCTTCCTGCGTGACCTATGCTGCGAGAAACCTCTCCAACCTCTCGCGGATCTGATTCAGCGTCTCCCACCGCTTGGCGAAACAGAAGCGCACCTTGTCGCGACCATCCTCGGGACGACTGTAGAAGCTCGATCCCGGCACCACCGCCATGCCTCCCTTTTCCGCCAGGGCCATGGCAAACGATTCGTCATCGCCACGGTTCAGACCATCGATTCGGATCATCATGTAGTAGGCACCCGCAGGGCGGAACACGGGAATCGACAACTCCTCGAAGACGTTCAGCAGGAAATCACGCCGCTCACGGTAGAATTCCTGCAGTTCCGCGTAGTAGGGATCGGGAAGACCCATCGCCACAACCGCCCCCATTTGGAACGGAGTCGGCGCTGCCACGACCATGTAATCGTGGCACTTGCGAATGGCTGACATGAGGCGGTGGTGTGCAATCACATAGCCCACCCGCCAGCCGGTGGCGCTGTAGGTCTTGGAGATCCCGCTGATCGTCACTGTCTGCTCCCACATCCCGGGCAGTGTAGCCATGCGGACGTGCGGAGCCCCATCGTAGAGGATATGCTCATAGATTTCGTCGGTAATGACGAACGTCCCGAACTCCCTGCAGAAGCCGGCAATCATCTCCATCTCCTGCGCAGTGAACACCTTCCCCGAGGGATTGGCTGGCGTGTTCAATATCAGAGCCTTTGGCCTCGCCGAGAATGCCTTCCTGAGTTCGTCCGGGTCCAGCGACCAGTCAGGATCGCGCAATCGAACGAACTCCGGTACTCCTCCACAAAGGGTCAAACCGGGAAGGTAGTTTTCGTAGAAGGGTTCGAACACGATGACCTTCTCGCCGGGATTCACGAGAGCCATCAGCGTAGCCACTATGGCCTCGCTGCTACCACAGGTTATGGTGATCTCGGTCTCAGGGTCGGCACTGAGGCCGGCAAACCGGAGGAACTTCCCCGACACAGCCTCGCGGAGGGCAGGCAGCCCCCAGGTAATGGAATACTGGTTGTGACCCTGCTGGATCGCCCGGAGGACTTCGCTCACCACCTCTTCCGGCGGGTCCTTCTCGGGGAACCCCTGCGCCAGGTTGATCCCCTGGTAACGCTGGGCCACGCGGGTCATCTTGCGAATCACAGACTCCTGGAACAACTCTGTCCTGTCGGCAACATTCATGCTCAACTCCCGTATATTCGACTTGGTAGCTCACTTGAGGCCGCCACGAGGATCATGTGCCCACGCGGTCAATATCGCGGCTGCTGACTGCGTCTCTCTACTCCGTGTCCCTCTTCCACAAGTGTCTCAATCGTCCTCTCCAACTGTTCTCTGTTCACCATGAGATAGTCCGTGTCGTACGTGGACAGCGCGAAGACGCTGATCCCTTCCCTGGCCAGAGGGCCGACCAAAGAAGCCAGTACTCCGGTCGATGACAAATCAAGCGGCCCCTCAACCATCAGGATCCTCCACCCACCCTCCTTCTTCACTCCTGAGGGGACTCTACATTCCGGGCAAACCACCGAGAGTTCTTCCGGCGTGCGGGTGATGGACCAGAACGTGCCCTGCATGCCCCATCCAGGCACGGCAGCTTCCGCATCCAGCCGACATATGGCGTAGACATCGGACAGGAGCTCCAGCTTTGGCGTCCCTTCTACCATCCGATTCTCCGTTTGTCGCGCACCCTCCAATCTCACGGTCGAATCAGCGTATCACAATCACCGCATGCACAGAACATCTTCCCGGTGTTCCGTCCTCTCTGTCATTCCTGTACATAGCCACGCCTGACGGTGCCATGGCACAATGGGCAGCGCAGGCCGTAGAGAGCAACCGCGAAAGGGGTCACACGTCGTGAACATCAAGAAAGTATGGGCTGTGTATTTCAGCGCCACAGGAAACACGCGTAAGCTGGTCACGAGCATCGCGAACGCGATTGCGGCGGAGTTGGCTGTTGAGTTCAAGAGCTACGACTTCACCCTGCCGGAATCGAGAGAGACTGTCCTGCGCTTCTCGGCGGACGACCTGGTGGTGCTCGGGACCCCTGTCTACGCCGGTCGCGTTCCCAACGTCCTCTTGAAATACCTCGGAACCCTGCAGGGGAACGGCGCGGTTGCGGTACCGGTGGTATCGTTCGGCAACCGCGCGTATGATGATGCGCTGATCGAGCTGAGAGACATACTGGAGCAAGACGGCTTCCACCCGATAGCAGCTGCGGCGTTCGTCGGAGAACACTCATTCTCGTACACGCTCGCGGCAGGAAGACCGGATGCGGCCGACATGGCTATCGCCTCGGACTTCGCGCGCAGGGTTGTCGCGAAGCTGCGTAACGCCACCGAAATCCACTCACCGACGCCGGTAGAGGTGAAGGGCGTGGCACATCCCTACCGGGGCTACTTCCAGCCGCAGGATGCCGAAGGTAATCCGATCGATATTCGCAAAGTGAGGCCGTTGACGGGACCTGAATGCAACGACTGCAAAACTTGCGCCGAAGCATGTCCTATGGGCTCAATAAACTACGAAGACGTGAGAGAGTACACCGGCATCTGCATCAAGTGTGGAGCGTGTATCAAGAAATGCCCGCAACATGCCAGGTACTATGACGACGATGGATACCTGTATCACAAGCGGGAACTGGAGGAGACTCTTACCAGGAGGGCAGAGCCCGAACTGTTCCTCTGACCCGACCTGCATGCCTAGGTGGGCTGTTTCGGCCTGCCGTACGGTCTCACCCCACTAACGGTGTTGTCGCCTGAGTAGAGTCCAATGCCACGGTGCAAAAACCAATGTGCGGAAACGCCCTGAGAGTATGGATTTCACATCTACCAGCTGTGCAGACGGGGTGCAGCGAGCGAGCAATGATACCAGGCTGAGGAAAGACCTGGTGGCAGCGGGTAGATTCGAACTACCGACCAAGGGCTTATGAGTCCCCTGCTCTACCACTGAGCTACGCTGCCGTCGACGTCGGGTAATTTAGCACAGGCTTCCGCAAGGGTCAACGCAATGTCCGGATGAGCACAACCTACACAGAGGACTTGCAGCACAGGACTGATTGCCCCTGTACCAAGTATTCGATCTCGTGAGGACCTTCGAGCGATGTGAAGATCCATCTCGCATGTCAATACTTACATCAACTATTCACCACCTCCAACCAGCATGGGAACCAGCATCATGCAGAAGGACACGAGGATTACGGTATGCAACGGCGAAGGGGCCATCTCTGCGTCGGCGACCCTGGACCACCTCTATTCGGACTACCGCGAGCGGCTGATTCGTTTCGTGCTGTCGCGAGTAAGTGAAGACCAATATGTCGCGGAAGATATCGTGCAAGAGGTGTTCGCTGCTGCGCTCATCTCATTGGGTAGCTTCAGGTCACAGTCGAGTCACTACACCTGGCTTTGTTCCATCGCGCAGCACAAGATTGCAGATCACTATCGCAGGAGATCGCAGTGCAGAAGCGAGGCTACCGAATGCCCGGATCCGGACTGCCAGACTCATTCCCACGACAATGGATCCTGTTCCGTCGTGGAGCAATGGTTCGAGACCGAGGAGACGAAGGAACTGGTGCGGCAAGCGCTGCGGCAACTGTCGGCCGTTCACGAAGAGGCGCTACGCCTCAAGTACTTCGATGGATTTTCCGTGATCGAGATCAGCCGCAGAATAGAACGATCGCCAAAGGCTGTTGAAGGGCTGCTCGCCAGGGCACGACGCTCCCTATTGCAGCTGCTGACGCAATCTGCCATTTCGTAACCGTCACATGGCATCATCCGTCCCAAGACGCGTGAAGCTTCCCGCGCACCCATTTCGACCACTACCGACACGTCGACCGGGCTAACGCACATCCATGCTACGCCGGCCTGCATCCGCAGCCCACGAGCACCTGCGCAGCATGTCACAGATCTGACGGTCCAGATTCGTCTACATTCTGTTCCTCAACCGAACACCGGCTGCCATCATCGGGTGTGGCCATTCGTCCTGGGCATGTCGTACCAGGACTCAATTGACGAGTGAGTATTTGCGTGCTATTTTCGCTGTAGCCCTAGTGCGTTGCACAGCACACTGGGGAAGAAGAAGTGGCGCACGATCAGGCGCGAAGAGAGGGAGACACGGGATTAGCGGCAACTTGTCAGCCGACAGTTCCCCTAAACGTCCTGGTCATACGGGTGATTTTCCTGTTCTGTGCGACTAATTGGGTGACGAAAGTACTTATCCTTGCGGGCGGAGGAATGTGATGAAGCGTCGGTTGTTGTCGGTCATAAGCTTGTTCTTCGTCGTAGCAGCCATGCTGGCTCCACCCGGTGTGAGCCTCGCGCAGCCTACTGACACTGACTGGGACGGAGTAGACTGGCAGCCCCCACCGGGCTGCTACACAGATCCTATCGACCTAGGCCCCGGCGAGAGCTACATTGACCTTGTTGGGACCGAGGACCATCCCGCAGCTTTCTACAGCTTCACCGATGACTATGTTTACTTTCGTGAGCGTGTTGTCGGAAATCCTCTATTGACGACCGGCCAAGGCATATTCCGCAACGCTGCATGGGTTGTGCTTCTGTATTTCGATGAGTATCCAGGGTACGATTTTCTCATCAGCCTCGACGGACAGGACCCAAACGAGCGTGTACGTTTTTACTGGAATGAGTTCGCAGGACGCCAGGTTCCCTTCTTGTTCAGCCCCACGAATACTGACGATGCTGAGACTGAACTCGCGAACTGGCCCGCTGCAACGTATGGTTCCGGAGAACCCGATGACACCGGTGACTATTATTTCGTCACATGGGCGATCCCCACTTCTACGCTCCTGTACCACATAGCCGATAGAGACATAATCGGAGTCAACGATGCAGACGATCTCGCTGCCAGAGTCGAAGACGGAAGCCTACGCCTCTACTTCGGTACTTCTCAGCAATCCAACAACTTCAACAAGGACGTCCTCGATTGCTACTCCTGCGCGACTGTCGTGGCCAATGCCTCCGGTGATGACGTGTGCGAAGGCGGCACGATCTACCTCTATGGCGGCCCCGATGGCATGCTGTCCTACGAATGGACCGGCCCCGACGGCTTCACAAGCAACGAGCAGAACCCTGAGATCAATGACGCCACCCTCGATATGTCGGGCACCTATACCCTGACGATTACATCCTTTTACGGCTGCGAGGACTCCGAGTCCGTCGATATCACCGTCTACGCCCTCCCCCAGGTTGACGCGGGCGCAGACCAGTCCATCTGCGATAATGCCGGCC
>PUON01000118.1 GCA_003552125.1 Dehalococcoidia bacterium
CAGCAGCAATGTGATACTATGAACTATCCCCATCGGTGGTAAGACCTCCTTCCTTCAGCTTCCTCTGCTCCGGGAGTCTTACCACCTTCCTGCTTTTCCACTCAAATCAGCATACAGCCCGAATTCATTGACATTCGCATGCGATCATGTTACCGTCTCTTCGGGTCCCAAGTAATCAAGCTGAGCCGGGTAAGAGTCTGGCGAGAGTCAGACATGTGTGGTGGTGAGGTTACTTGGGGCCCTGTTTACCCCTTGACCCTGCTTGCGGAGACGAACTGTGCCGACTGGTTCTTCTTCCGGTCTTCTTCATGGCGTCGATTGCGGGCTTCATGCTTAGCCGCTGGCGATCATACCACTCCCGCACGATAGCCACCACTTCCTCCACGCTGTCACAGACGACAAGCAATCCCAGGTCTTCTTCAGAAATGAATCCTTCCTTTAGCATCTTATCAGTCATCCATTCGAGCATACCCGTCCAGTAGCTGCTGTCGTACAGCATGACAGGGAATGGTTTCATCTTGTGTGTCTGGATCAGGCAGAGGATCTCGGTCAGCTCGTCGATTGTACCGATGCCGCCCGGCATTGAGATAAATGCGGTGGCATATTTGGCCAGCATCACCTTACGTGCGAAGAAGTGATTGAATGAGATCGACACTGTCGAATAGGGGTTGGGATCCTGTTCTTCAGGCAGTTCGATGTTCAGTCCGACAGAAGCGACGCCAGCTTCAAGCGCGCCCTTGTTTGCAGCTTCCATAAGCCCGGGTCCACCGCCGGTGATGATGGCGCACCCCAGCTTGCCCAACTCCCGGGCTATGTCCGCAGTGGTCTCGTATAGTGGCTCGCCCGGTCGCACACGTGCCGATCCATAGATGGTTATTGCCGGCTCGATGCCTGACAGCCGATCGAACCCGTTCACCATCTCGCCAATGATGCGGAACATACGCCATGCGTCTTCTTTGGCGAGGTCGTCTATCTCATAACCATCAGCGGTGCCGACTCTTGGGTATTCCTGTCGCTTCGTCATAGCAGGTGCTCCACGATTATCATATGTGCCAGGTGCGCCTTTTCTCCGCCCCTGAACTCGAATGTCTTCACTCCTTCTCCGGTGATGGTGAGCGCAAGAGTGTCACTCACCAGGAATCCCTTCGATATCAAGAATCCCGAATTATCCTCGATTGCCACGGAAGAAATGCGACTGAACGGAATGCTCACCATCGCCTTGCGGTTCTTTATGAACTCCTTGTCGTAGTAGATGATTCGCTTGTCCGTGATTCCGAGGAATTCGGTGCTGCGCCCTTTGAGATCGAAGACGGCGCGTATCAGCTCGTCTGGAAGGCAGATCGCCTCGATCTTCTCGAGTTGATCCCTCTTGTCTACGTACATACTGCCTGAATACTCGGGCATATGACACACCTCCGCGGGTAAGAACGAATGGTAGAGGGACCCTCGAAGGGTGTCAATATCCGCTGGAGTATCATGAGGCGACTAACAGGATCGAGTCACGTTCCAACACTAGGCCGTCGCGTTGCAGCGATTCAAGCGCATCGGCGAAGCGAGTATCCCAGGCTCCCAACCTGGTTGCCAGATCTGGCCTGGTGAGCGGTCCGTCTTCCAGCAGTGCCCTGAGGATGGCACCTCGCGCTTCCCGTCGCGATCCCTCAAACCGCCCTTGCAGTCGGTGATGAGCGCTGCGGCGTGAGGGGTTGATACCATCTTTCAGAGTCGCTCCGTAGTCCATAAGCGCCTGATACCATCTGCGGGGTTCCAACCTGTCCAGAGTCTGTTCTACGAGGGAGAGGATGTCACGATCGCGCACATTGTGTACCCCGGGAAAGAATTCGTGCAGATAAGCTGCGCGTATGTTCGTCTCGATGAACACCTCGGGCTCGTTGAATGCGAAGGTCCTGACCGCAGCTGCCGTGTAAGGGCCTACTCCTGGCAGCGTCAGCAACTGCTCTTTCACCTGAGGCAGCCTCCCGGCGTATTCTTCACAGACCCTCTTCGCGATTATGTGCAGATGCATTGCGCGTCGGTTGTATCCAAGTCCCTGCCACATGCGCAGGACGTCTGAGGTTCCTGCGTGCGACAGTGAGGCGAAGTTCGGGAACCGCTCGATGAACGCCTCGTACTTGTCCTTCACGCGGGCTACCTGAGTTTGCTGCAACATCACCTCAGCGATCAGTATGCGGTATGGATCCGTTGTGTGGCGCCAGGGCAGGTCTCGTCCGTGCAGTTCGTAGTGGGCGTAAACCTTCGTGCGAAACTGTGCAATAGAGATAGATGCAGAATCTGGTGGTGTCATCGCACTCATCCTTAATGCTCTCTGCGTGCTGACCTTCGGCTCTTAATGAACGTTGGCAATCATTCCTATGGCGATGGCGAATCCTACCGAGTTAATTGCAAGGAAGGCGTATCGTTTGAGAACCAATACTCTGTGTGGCGAGAAGTCACGCAGAAGTTCGACGCCTGTGAGGGCCAGAAAAGCCGCGAGGGGTATGGCGAGTGTGAAGTAGAGAAGATCCCCCCAAAGTCTTGGCTCCAGCGGCAGAAAGAAGAGCAGCAGGGCGAGTATTCCGGCGGCGACGAACAATATGGCCGCAGTAAGGGCTGAGACGTTCCCTCCGTATCGCGTGGCGAAGCTGGCGACACCTCTCGTTCGGTCACCGTCGATATCTGCAATGTCGATCATTGTCTCAAATCCTAATCCGGCGACAAACATCAGCGCGACTACGTAGAGAAACACAGGCCGCAGCGATCCTTCCGCCGCCAAGAGCCCGATCAGCAGGACCGTTGGAAACACGCCTGCAAATAACACATTCTTGAGCGGGCACAGTCCCTGCAGCCATTTGTTGTACACCAGAGCCACGCCTGCACCAAGAACTATGGGCATGCCCGCGAGCGCACTGGAGGAGGCAAGTGTAATCAGCGCCATTACGAAAGAAATGACGCCGGTACCTTGCGCGGTCCTTGTGGTGATGTCTCCGCTAAGAAGTGGGCGGTCGGCACGCTGGTTATGCCTGTCGCATTCCAGATCTGCCAGGTCATCGAATGCATAGCAACCCATTGCAATGAATAAGACGGCTGCGGCCGACAGCAGTACGGGAGATGCCGTCAGCCTTCCGCCACTGAGATAGGCGCCCAGGAAGACTCCCAGCGCACCGGACACAGCGTACTCGATTCGAACCAGCCTGAGCAGTGCGAGGATTGCGTTTCCTCGCCCTGTGTCGGGTGCGGATAGGTTATCGATCCGTGCATCAACCGGTCTGGTGTCTGTAGGAGGCTGCGCCATGGACCGCTCACTAATGGTCCAATCAGAGTTGGCAGTAAAGGGATTCATGATCGTGCGAGGTATCAGGATTCGGGCGACAGCACACGCTCACGCTGGCTCTCGAACGCTGTCCTTACCTCTTCCAGATCATGGAGCAGACGCTCCCATTCTACGGTGAGCGCCTCAATATGTTCTTCCAACCGCTTCTTCTTCTCGACAGTTTCCATAACCAGTGTGGCATTACTGTAGTGGTCCGGATCCGCAAGCATCAGATTTATCTCGTGGAGTTCCCCCTCACACCGTGGCGCCTCAGTCTCGATCTCTGCAATCCGCCGCTCAAGAGGAGCGCGTTGCCGGTAGAACCGGTTACGCAACTCTCCATCACGGCGCTTTCGTTCTTTGTCCGAATATCGTGGAGCCCGGTCGGAATCGGAAGCATGTGCAGTTCCTAAGCTCATCTGGCCCGATCCTTCGAATTTTGTCTCCCTCCATCTGAGATAGCCGTCGTAGTCTCCCTTGTAGACGATTGGCTGACCGGCCCGAACTTCGATTATCATGTTCGCGATCTCACGTATGAGCGTGCGATCGTGTGTAATGAAGCAAAGGGTACCTGTGTAGGATTCCAACGCGTCCGTCAGTATCTCGCGGGAGGGGATGTCGAGATGGTTCGTAGGCTCGTCCATCAGGAGCAGATTGGATCGTTGTGTCAGCATCTTCGCCAGGGCCAGTCGACTCTTCTCTCCTCCTGAAAGCACGGACACCTTCTTGTACACATCGTCGCCTCGAAACAGAAAGCCTCCAAGCATTGTACGTAACTCGGTGTCGCTCTGGTCTACAGCCGCACCACGCAACTCCTCAAGGACGGTATTGGACAGATTAAGAAGCTCAAGCTGATGCTGCGCGTAGTAGGCGCGGGAGACATTCAGTCCCAGACTGCATTCACCTCGCTCGAACGGCAGCACACCCGCAAGGATGCGTAACAGTGTCGTCTTGCCCGCTCCGTTGGGCCCCACGAGTGCAACGCGCTCTCCCCTCTGAAGTGTCAGGTTAAGATCACGATAGATGACGTGATTGCCATACGCCTTTCGTACGTGGGATAGCTTGATGACCTCCTCTCCGGAACGCGGAGGTGCCGGGAACGAGAAGTGAATCCTCGCGCTCGTTCTTGGTACGGACACGCGCTCCATCTTCTCGAGTTTTCTGATCCGGCTCTGTACCTGAGTGGCCTTGGTGTTCTTGGCGCGGAAGCGTTCAATAAACCGCATCTCCTGCTGAATCTTACGCTCCTGTCGCTCTGCAGTGGCGTGCAGCACCTCTATCTCCCGCTGTCGCGCGGTAACGTAGCTGTCGTAGTTGCCGTGGTGCATGAGCAGCGACTCCTGCTCCAATGCAAAGACCTTGTTCACCACGCGGTTCAGGAAGGCGCGGTCGTGTGATGTGACCAGTACCGCTCCCTGATAGGACTTGAGGTAGTCTTCGAACCAGATGCACGATTCGAGGTCCAGATGGTTCGTTGGTTCATCGAGGAGCAGCATGTCCGGGTTCAGCAGCAACAGCTTCGCGAGCTCCGCACGCATGAGCCAGCCGCCACTGAACTCGGCGACCGGACGAGAGAAGTCTGCATCCGCGAAACCCAGGCCGCCGAGCACGATTTGTGCCTCGTGTTCGAGATCGTATCCTCCCTCAGCCTCGAACTGGACCTGCAGCTCGCCCAACTGCCGCAGCAGAGAATCGAGATCCTCAGAGTCAGCTTCCCCGATTTCCTCCTGGAGGAACTGCAGTCTGTGGGCGAGGCCGGACACGCGGGTGGCTCCCTCGAGTACGTGATCGAGTAACTGCCGATTGGAATTGAGGCTGATCTCCTGCTCGAGGAATCCGATGGTTGCACCCTTGCGGATACTGAGCTCACCCTGATCGGGATCTGCACGTCCTGCCAGCATGTTGAACAGGGTCGTCTTTCCGGATCCGTTCGGCCCGATCAGTGCGATGCGATCTCGTGGGCCAATCGTGAAAGAGGCCTTGTCGAATAATACCTGATTGCCGAACACCTTGGATATCGAACTGGCGCTGAGCATGACTAATCCCGCGAGAGTGTAGCACACGCGCACCGGCGCTATCAGTATGCCTGGCATACCGGGATCTGTTCCTGCTGCTGCCTCCTGAAATTGCACCGGATCGCAACCTTGTCACCACTTGAGGATGAGGGCAGCGCATGCTGGGGTGGTCCATCTCACGCAGTTTGCCAACGCGATCCAAAGTCTCTAATATGAGCGGCGATGCTGTCGAGGTGCACGATGTGTCCCGCGCAGCTTCAGCCGCAAGTGCCCGGATCCCGTGCAGACCTGTTCGGAGCTGCTTGCGGGCTTCTCACCAGCGGAAGACAGCATCCACCACAACCGAGGAGGAATAATAGATGATGGCTTCACATCCCGGTAACCGTGCCCTTGAGGAGATCACGGCAAGAATTGAGAAGGAGTATCGCAGCCGTACGCCTCGATCAGAGGCGATCGCAGCAGAGGCCCGCAAGTACCTGCCCGGTGGCGACACTCGCAGGTCCATCTTCTACTTTCCGTACCCCGTATGGATTGATCACGCGGACGGCTGCCATGTCTACGACGAGGATGGCAACGACTACGTCGACTTCCATAACTGTTACACAACTATGATTCTCGGTCACGGCAATCCAGCAGTGAAGAGTGCGATTAAGGAGCAGTTGGATCAGGGGACGCTTGCGCTGGGATCGTTCAAGAAGAACGTGGTTGAATGGGCCCAGATTCTGTGCGAGCGGGTTGAGTCTCTGGACCAGGTGCGCTTCACGTGCACTGGAAGTGAAGCGGTTATGATGGCGATTCGCGCGGCGAGAGCATGGACCGGAAGAGACAAAGTAGTGGTAGAGTACGCGGGATATCACGGAGCCTACGACGCGGTAGTATTCCCGCCGGATTCGCGCGGACTGCCGAAATCCTTAATGGCTGACACGATTGTAGTTCCGTACAATGACAAAGAGGCATTGGCCCGCACATTGCAGGAGCACAAGGGCGAAGTTGCCGCTGTGGTTTTGGAAGGGTTGATGGGGGCGGCGGGAATGATTCCGCCCAAGGAAGACTACTTGCGGTATGCAAGGCAGGTAACTACCGAGCACGACGTGATCTTCCTGTTGGACGAAATCATTTCATTCAGGCTGGACTACGGTGGTCTGCAGCGCATTGAGGGTATCAAACCCGACCTGACGACCTTTGGAAAGATCATGGCCGGGGGGACGGCCATGGCTGCTTTTGGCGGTCGACACGAGCTGATGCAACTCTATTCGCCCAACAACCAGGTACTGCATCATGCGGGCACTCTCAATGCTAATCCGTTGTCGGCGGCAGCGGGAGTGGCGATGATGCGGCAGATTACGCCAGAGTTGATCGCTCGTCTGAATGGCCTTGGAGATGCACTGAGGGACGGCATACGCGAGGTGTTTTGGAAGGCAGAGATTAAGGGCCAAGTGACGGGCATGGGTTCGCTGTCCAACGTTCATTTCGGCCCTGTGCCCGTGGTTGATGGATACACTGCAAGAGATACCACCAACAAACAGCTGCTTCATCTGCTCCACCTGGCGCTCATTAACCGCGGTATTCTGACCCCGGAGCGGGCGATGTTCTGTATTTCCGCCCCCATGACGGAGCGCGAGGTAACCGTGGCGGTACAGGCTGTGGAAGACGCCGTGCGGGAATTGAAGCCGTATGTTGAGCAGATCTGGCCGGAACTCATGGGCACCGTGTGAGATTCTCTCCGGTTCGTGGATTTCTGACCGGCGTGCCGGCTCATGATGTGCGTGAATCAGCGGTGGTTCCATCCCTGAGCATGGCCCAGGTAGAAAGTTCTGTGCCGGGGACCAGCGACTTCTCGATGATCTGGAAACCGAAGTGCTGGTACCTCGGCACGTTACGTGCATCCATGGTTTCAAGAAAGCACGGCAACCGTTCATCGTCGAACCTCGCCAGCATTGGCCTCCGGAGTAGACTCGAGTAGCCCTGGCCCTGGCGTTCGGGAGCCACCCCGAGGAAGAGCAGGTTCCAGTGATTGAACGGTGTCAGGGCTTCGTGTCGCGCGTCGATGTACTGCGATGGATTCTTGAGCCTGGAACCGCCGGCTTTGCCGAAACCGCCGATCACCGACAGGGGTACGGCACGAATTGTGCGCCACATGCTCATCGGAAAATACTCGGACGAGAGCCACACGGCGACCGCCTCCATGTGTGCAGATGTCGCATACGCCTCTCCGTATCGTATACCGTAGTACAGCACGTAGCTGCAGTAATGGTAAGCGGCCACTGCGCGTTGATTCACGTCGGGAATGGCATAGGCCAGGAGCGGGTAGTCGCGGAACGCTTTCGCGAGCATGGTCGCGGCTTTCGGAACGTCCCCCTGTGTATACGTATGAGTTCTGAGGCGCATGAGCTCATCGATATCCTCCTGCCAGACAACGTGAACAGAAGATCGGCACTGCGGTTGTGAGCCGCTCGTGAAGCGATGGGTCGGCGCGTTGTGTTGTGGGTTTGAGCAGTTGTCCTCCAGTAGTGCTCTCTATGCACATTCAGTCACCTTACTGCGAATCGAACAAGAAATCCAGCCCAATGGCGTGTGTCCGGCCCGTTTGACTTTGTTGAGGTGCTATGCCAACATTAAGAAAGCAAGGCACAGCAGTCAACGCGAAAGCTCCGACTGAAGACGGCCAACTCTGTGGCGCCAGGGGGAAATCGGGGTAGGGGCAGGAGCGACGCAGAGGCTGATGTGCCTTCTTCTTGAGTGAAGCTGTCCTGTATTTTCTGTCCGACAAGCCTGCTGGCATGCCCCTGTACGATGTTGACCAGGCTTCTGTTCATCTGCTCGTGTTGACGCAGTCGTCCGTCAGGAGTGAACCGCACCCGTGCCAATGCCTTTCCTTGCTTCGTTGCTTTCGCTTCGGCAAGCCCGTTTCACAGGATGCCCCCGTCGTCATATCCCCCGACGTATAGCGTGCGATGGCTCCGGATCTCATGTCTGGCTAAGAGGCGCAAAATCAATGCGATCAGCCGTTACGTTCCGCGCGGCCGGGCGTAACCACGGGTTAGTGGCCTGCGATACGGACGCACTGTGCCGATCATGCCCAAGATTGATGACGGTAGATCGGTACGCGCTGTGCTGATCTACCCGGAGTGCCCCGCTCTCGTTTTCGACTGCTTTCTGATTGCGACCCTATGTGGCCAGTCTCTGGCGGGATCATCCTCTTGCGTACGCGACGGCATATAGCCGTCCTGCGGGCAGTCAAGAGATGTGAGGTGAGGTGAGGGGATGTCTTTGCGCCGGGGAAAATGGAGGCTCCCCGATCGCACTGGGGCGGGGAGCCTCCGGATTGAACACTAGTCGACGCTCGTCATGACCGGGTAAGCAAATCCGTACAGTTCTTCCCAGTTCTGTGCGAACTCGAAGTATGCCGTGAGATACTCATTAAGCTCTGGGTAAGTCTCCATCTCGGACCTGTA
>PUON01000169.1 GCA_003552125.1 Dehalococcoidia bacterium
GATCCGTACTGGGGGCTTGCCGATCGGCTCGCGCGTGAAGCCGGCTGAGGAGTGCCCCGGACACGTTACCTGTGGAACTGCAACGCGGGACATGCCATAAGCGCTTGCGACACCTCTTCGATCTGGCTGTCCGTGATCTCCGGATACATCGGCAGTGAGAGCACGGAGTCCTGAGCTGCCTCCGACTCCGGCAGGTCGCCCGGCTGGTACCCGAGGCCGCGGTACACTGGCTGAAGGTGCAGTGAGCACGGGTAGTACACTGCAGTGGCGATACCACGCTCAGTGAGATGCGCTGCGAGCGCATTGCGCACTCCTGCGCCGCCCTGTACCCCTAGGGTGAAGTAGTTGTACACGTGAGTGCCGCCGTCCGTTGGCCGGAGCAGGCTGATGCCCGATGCATTGCGCAGGTAATCCCCGTAGGTTGCGGCAACCTCTCTCCGCCTCCGAATCCATTCGTCCAGTCGACGAAGTTTCACTCGCAGCATCGCCGCCTGAAGCGTGTCAAGGCGGCTGTTGATTCCCGGCATCTCGTGGTAGTACTTCCGCGTAGTTCCGTGGCTCCTCAATGCGCGCACCATGTCCGCGACACACTCGTTATTGGTTATCACCATGCCGGCATCGCCGCTGGCGCCCAGCATCTTGCTCGGGAAGAAGCTGAGGCATCCTGCATCGCCGAACGAGCCGACCTTGCGTCCCTGCCAGGTGGCGCCTAGCGACTGTGCGCAGTCCTCGACCACCACCAGCTCGTGCCTCCGGGCTATCTCCATCAGCCGCGTCATATCAATCGGGTTCCCGTAGAGGTGGACCGGGAGGATTGCCCTGGTGGAGCGGGTGATGTGACGTTCGAGGAGGCCAGGATCCATATTGCACGTGTCGGGCGCGATGTCGACGAATACAGGCGTTGCGCCGCACCTCCTGATCGCCTCGGTCGTGGCGATGAAGGTGAAAGGCGTAGTGAGTACCTCGTCACCCTCGCCGATACCGCAGGCGAGGAGCGCAAGATACAGTGCGTCCGTTCCCGAGGCGACTCCTACACCATGGGACACCTGGCACCAGTCGGCTATCTCGCATTCAAACGCTTCAACCTCAGGGCCGAGAATGAACGAACCTGAGGTCGTGATGCGGTCGATGGCCGCGTCGATTTCGTCCCTGAGGGACTGGTACTGTGCCGTGAGGTCAGTGAGTGGAATCCGCATCACTCACTTCCTGTGTTGGCTTGATGGCATCCGCGGCCTGCTGTTCGTAGGTCGCCCCGCACTCGGGACAGGTCAGCCGTCTGCCCGAGTTGGACAATCTCACTCCGCATGCACAGACCCAACCGATGCGGCGTGCGGGATTGCCGACCACCAGTGCGTGGTCCGGAACGTCGTGTGTCACGATGGCCCCGGCGCCGACGAAGGAGAAGCGGCCTACGGTGTGGCCGCAGACGATGACTGAGTTGGCGCCTAGGGAGGCTCCCTTCTTGATGAGAGTTGTTCGGTGCTCGTGCATTCGCGGCACGTGGCTTCGAGGGTTGATGACGTTGGTGAAGACACAGGATGGCCCGCAGAAGACGTCATCCTCGAGGGTGACGCCCTCAAACACCGACACGTTGTTCTCTACCTTGACGTTGTCGCCGATGCGCACATTCTCTGCCACGAAGACGTTCTGGCCGAAGACGCAGTCCCTGCCGATATGCACATCCGGCATGATGTGGGTGAAGTGCCATATCTTCGTTCCTGTGCCGATGTTTGTAGGCTCCTCCACGATCGCCGTTTCATGGGCGTAGTAGGTTTTTGGCCGTCGGTCCAGCGGAACCTTCTCGCCTCCCCGCTCCAACGACTGCTGGCAAACGGCGAGGACTCTGAGGACTTTCAGCGCTCGTACGCCGTTTGAGACGGGCGTCGCTCTTGACTCGATGCAGCGCAGGAAGTCCTCGCACTCGAGCCTCAGCGGTTCGTCATCATCGAACGGGATCGACTGTGCCTCTGCCTTCACCGGATAGGGAGCGTGTGCACTCCAGTTCACCTGGTGTTCGTACACCTTCAGCTTATCCGTTGGGTCTGTGTCTGCGAACTCGGCCATCTTCTTGTCTCCAATGACGACCAGTCGCTGCTCCTTGAAGGGATGCAACCAGCTCACAAAGACGTGTGCCCGTACGTCGTTCTGAAACGTGAGTGAGGTCAGCGTCACGTCTGTGATGTGGGAATCGAGGTAGGATCCGCCGTGTGCTGCAACCTCAACGGGCAATTCGTTGCCCATGAGGCCCAATATGGCCGCGATGTCGTGTGGCGCAAAGCTCCAGAGGACGTTCTCCTCGGTTCGTAACCTCCCCAGGTTGAGCCGGTTGGAATAGATATAGAGGATCTTACCCAGTTCGCCCCTATGCACCATGTCGCGCAGGATGCTTAGTGCGGGGTGGTACTCCAGCAGGTGGCCCACAAGGAGCACGCGGTTCGACTTCTCCGCCATTTCCACGAGCTCGACTCCCTCCGCAACCGTCATGGCGAGCGGCTTCTCCACGAAGACATCCTTTCCCGCGAGAAGGGCGTCTCTGGTCATAGAGTAGTGCAGCCTGGCGGGTGTGGAGAGCACCACACCCTTCACCACCGGATTGCTCAATAGACGCTGGTAGTCGGTCTCGAACTCCACGCCTTGAACGTGCGCGCAGCCTTCGAGGGTCTTCTTGTCGTTGTCGCAGATTGTGTGCAGTACTCCCAGTTCTGCGAAACTGCGAATGAGGTTACTGCCCCAGTTGCCTGCGCCGACCACTGCTATGTGTCTCTGCATATGTGTCACCTCACAGTGTCTTGTAGATGAAGCCCTGTTTCCGTGCCTGGGCCTGAGAGTGGATGCGGCGGACATCAACCAGCACCGGATTGCTGCGCATATGTCTGCATATCGTCTCCAGCGGAAGTCGCTTGAAATCCTCGTGCGCCACGGTGATGATAACTGCATCGGCGTCACGCACATCATCGAACACGTCTATCAGTTGTGTCCTCTCCGGAAGCTTGACTTCAGTCACCAGGGGATCCCAAGCCATTACGCGGCATCCGTACGTGGCAAGCTCTTCGATCAGGTCCATAGTCGGTGATTCTCGAGTATCCGGCACATTTTCCTTGTAGGCGAGTCCCATGATGAGCACGATTGAATCCCGAATAACCTTTCCCGCTTCATTCAGTCCACGCACTGTCATATCGGCGACGTAATGGGGCATGGCATCGTTGATAGAGCGCCCTGCGAGGATGACCTGCGGATGGTAGCCGAGCTCCCGCGCCTTGTAGACAAGGTAGTAGGGATCCACGGGAATGCAATGGCCACCAACCATGCCCGGCGTGTAGGAATGAAAGTTCCATTTGGTCGCTGCGGCTTCCAGCACGGCCTTTGAGTCAATTCCCATTCGTGCGAAGATGATGGCCATCTCGTTGATGAGGGCGATGTTGAGGTCGCGCTGGACGTTCTCAATGACTTTGGCGGCTTCGGCGCTGCGGATGCTCTGTGCCTTGAACACATTGCCTGTTATCCGTCCGTACAATGCGGCCACGCGCTCGGTAGTTTCGTCATCAATTCCTGAGACCACCTTGGTACTTCTCGTGACCGTGTGTTCACTGTCGCCCGGATTGATTCTTTCGGGGCAGTAGGCAACCTTGAATTCCGGGCCGCAGCGCAGTCCTGAGCAGGCTTCCAGGATGGGCACCATCACTTCCTCGGTGACTCCGGGGTATACGGTAGATTCCAGTATCACCGTAGAACCTTCCACAAGGTGGGTGCCGATGCTCTCCGCTGCTGCACATACATAGCTCAAATCGGGCTCGTTGAACGGGGTGACGGGTGTCGGTACGGCTGTGATGATGTACTCCGCCAAGGCAACAGCAGCCGGATCGGTTGTTATGGTGAGATTAGAAGATCCGTGCGTCAGCCGAAGGCGTTCAACCCTGGACGCGTCGGTGTCTACGCCTACCACAGGCATGTGTTCGGCGAATGCCTCGGCTAGAGGCAGTCCCACGTAGCCAAGACCCGCTACCGCGATAGTGGGAGTGCCGTTCGTCGTATCCGTCATACAGAAAATGTTCTCCAAGACAGGCGGGACATTATAACACATATACTCTGGATGATAACGTGCCCTGGATGAAGTGCCCCGATGCTTCGTATCGACTATCCCTCAGGTGCTAGCATATGGGATGTGGGTATGGTTTGCGGGGTACATTCAGGGAGGAAACTGTGGAAGAACGGATTGTAGCCGTGTCCGGCGGGTTTGACCCGCTGCACGTAGGTCATCTGCGAATGATACAGGCGGCAAAGAGACTGGGTACACGACTTGTGGTAATCGTGAACGGAGATGAATTCCTGTTGCGCAAGAAGGGATATGTGTTCATGCCACTTGACGAGCGCATCGAGATACTGCGTGCACTGCGAGACGTGGATGACGTTGTAGTCGCGGTGGACAGGGATCAGACAGTGTCCGAGACGCTCTTGCTGGTGAAGCCCCATGTGTTCGCTAACGGAGGCGATCGGCGTGTGGAGGCGGAGATACCCGAAGCCCGGATATGCAGCGAACTCGGCATCGAGATGGTCTTCAACGTGGGCGGCGACAAAGTGCAATCCAGTTCGGATCTGGTGCGACGGTCGGAACAGTAGCTCGGTCGATCTGAAGCGTGCCTCGCGCCGCGTACGTGCTACAATTCCGAAGGTAGCTATGCCCTCCTTCGAACGTTTCCTTGATCGACTCCGATCTACGCTGCGACGCGTGGCCGTGGCCGCTCGTCCTGCCGTGAGATTTCAGCTTGCGTATCGTACCGGCCCTCTGATCGGACTGTGGATACTGCTGGTGCTGTACCCAAATCCCTTCAGCCTCGGTGTCAGCGCGTACCGGATCTTCCATCCGGACATCAATCCTGCGGCGGTGGAGCCATTGCTCGATGGATTGCCATCCGACCCGCTTGAGATCGAGATAGAGCTGCTGCGGCGGATCCCTTATCGCTACGACTGGGAGACGCATGGCATGCCATGGTACTTTCCGACTACGGCGAAAGTTGTAGAGCGGGGGGAGGGCGACTGCAAGGCGAGGGCGGTAGTAGTGGCATCCGTCTTCGAACACCTGGGAATCCCCTATCGGTTCAACAGCTCGTTCGTACACATCTGGGTCGAATACGACCAGAAAGCGCCGTCAAAGTTCGAGAACCCCGAGGCGAAGTTCTATCAGCAGGACCCGGAGACTGGAGAACGATTCTTCCAGGTTCCTGATATTCAGTGGAGACTGTGGTTCGATAGTACGAAAGAAGGGCTTTGGGACGTGATGCCGATGTCTCGAAAGGCTCTTCTGTTCATGGGAATCGCCTCACTCGTAACTGCTCGCGTGCTTTTGCGCCGAAACGCGATCAAAGGTATTGACAACGTGAGTAACCGCTAGTAATAATAGCTTCAGGCTTAGGTACGAGCCCAATTCGAAGAGGAGGGTTTCTAATTATGGCCACAGCTTACTGCATGAAATGTCGGAAGAAGGTTGAGATCAAGGATGCGAAACAGATCACACTGAAGAACGGGCGACCTGCGATGCAGGGATCCTGTCCCAATTGTGGCACCAAGGTGTTCCGCATCGGCAAGGCGTAATCACAAGATCGATCCGACGTGACGCGAGGAGCCGTATCATACGGCTCCTCGCCTTTTTTGTCGTTTGTGGTCTCCGCAGAGAATCAGTGCGGTGTTGACACGAACACCACTCCGCTGTGTGCCTCTTTGAGGGCGCCGTCCAGTACGTCCCTCGTCGCCCGTTTTACCAGTAGCGTGCGTGGAGATATCAGGGCTGAGTGTTGCCTCAGGAACCGTGAGTCCTCCAACAGCGGCCTAAGGATGAGTCGGTTGCCGCCGAAAAAGATATGGTCCACGGGATCCACATCGAGCAGTTGCTCGTCGATATGCCGCCCTACGCGTTTGAGAAACTCCTTGCGCTGCTCTTCGGTGCGCCGCGCGAACCGCGCCTGGCTGCTGCCGCCTTTCTTATGTGGCGCATGGATGTGGCCGGTACCCTTCTTGTAGCGCTGGATCGATCTGCCTTCGTACAGCGCCAGCACCCAGGCGCCCCAGGTCACGAGGACGAGGACAGTACGTCGGCTACGTTGCAGTAGCTCGCGCATCGGTGCGGTATCGATATCTCCAGTTGTAACCGAGTCCTCCCCAACCGGAAAGGGAGGTACCATGGCTGATACTGAGTCGCCGGAATGGAACAGCGCGAGCCCGGTGCCGTAGCGCGCGCTCTCACGCTGCACCGGATCGGATTCGATGATGTCCGCTATCTCGGCCAATCGCTGCTCCGTCCTCTGTGGGAGCAGCCGTTCCGGACGGTTTAGCAGACTCTCTGCACGGAGGTATACGCTCGTCCATGCAGCCGGCGTGGCCTCAAGCTCATCAAGTAGCTTGAGGAGTCGCTCCGTCGAGGCCCGTTTACCTTCCATCGCTGAATGCCACTGTAGGGTCGTAGACTCTTTCGTGTCTCGCTCAGCATAGCGTGTCCACTGTACGTACTGCAACGCACAACGCTGTGAAACCCGTGTGCGATCAGTTGATGGTGCAATTGTGTACTCTCGCGCTATCATGTCCGGGTACCGCGTCGGGTGCGATGCCAGGCGATACGGAGTCTGCTGAAATGGAAAGAGACCACGCAAACGAGATGAATGTCCACGGTGGCGATGGAGACACCCCGTCGTACGTACAACTCCACGAATCGGGCGAGTTGCAGCGCCGAACGCGACTGTTGCTCGACAGGCTGCAGCAGTGCGACATCTGTCCACGGCACTGTGGCGTGGACCGTACGCAGGACGAGCTGGGCTACTGCAGGTCGCCCCAGCGCGTGCTCATTGCCTCCGCGTGTGCGCACCGTGGCGAGGAACCGGTCATATCTGCCCGAAGGGGCAGCGGCACGGTCTTTTTCGCCAACTGCAATCTGCGTTGCGTATATTGTCAGAACTTCGAGATCAGCCAGTGCCCAGATCTGTTTGCGGGGCAGTCGGGGAGTGCGGAGCAGCTTGCCGACGTGATGCTGCAGTTACAGGATGGCCTGCGGTGCCACAACATCAACCTCGTGTCGCCGTCGCACTTCGTGCCGCAGATACTGGAGGCCCTGTGTCTCGCGGTGCCACGCGGATTGCGTCTGCCAATCGTGTACAACACGAACGCGTATGACTCAGTGGAGACGCTTAAGCTGCTGGATGGGATAGTCGACGTCTATTTACCTGACATAAAGTACTCATCCAGCAAGGTTGCATCCCGGCTGTCAGATGCTCCGGACTACGTTCAGGTGTCGCGCGCGGCCATCCGCGAGATGCATCGCCAGGTGGGGACGGAACTCGTGCTCGACAGTGAGGAGGCGGTCAGGCGCGGTCTGATACTCCGTCACCTCGTTCTGCCGGGCGGCCTTGCCGGTACGGTGGAATCGCTCAGGTGGCTGGCGATCGAGGTGTCCAACAGGGTTACCATCGGAATCATGGCGCAGTACTACCCTGCGCACCGTGCGGGAGAGGTTTCGGTCCTCGGCAGGCGCGTGAGCCGCCAGGAATACGCGGCGGCGGTGGATGCAGCGCACGATCTTGGCTTCGAGAACCTCTGGGCCCAGGAGGCTGGCGCGGCAGCCCACTACCGTCCCGACTTCTCGCGCGAGGGACATCCATTCGAGTAAGGGTAATCGGTGCTTCATTGCCCCAATGTGGTCGCGGCGCTGAAACCATGGCGGACGGATGTCGGAATCCATCCCTAACACCAGTAGGGCGTTTGACAGCGCAGCCGCCTGTGGCATACTTGAGATGGATTCATCACGCGTTTGAGGGGGTGTTCTATGACAAGGTGGCTGGTGCATGGTCTCATTCCTTCCGGCAGTTCGATGGTCCTCATGGGCGAAATCCACTCTGGCAAGGCATGGTTGGCCGAACAGCTCGCGGTAAGCGTTGCCAGCGGACATGACTTCCTCGATATGTTCCGGGTCGAGCATGAGCATGTCATTCTCATCGACGAGGATTCCGGCACCGCCAGTTTCAAGCGGCGTTTTTCGCGCCTGGCGCGGGGATCGAACGTCGATCCTGATCATCCGTCGCTCGAGTGCTACTCGCGCTGTAACTTCCTGTTGTATGACGACGAGCGGCGTGAGTGGTTGCGGAACCTCATCAGGCAGCAGCGCGGCACCCCGCTGGTGATCATCGACAATCTCGAACGTATCATGGGCGGCCGTGAGTTCGATCCGGCTGGGGGCTCGACGCCGCTTGCAGATTTCTGTCACGAGTTGCGGGATGCGGGGGCGACATTGGTGGTGGTGCACCAGACGGGCGTGCGGAGGCAGTCACGTGTAGAGGACTGGGATGTGCGCAAGGAGGCGGAGGGATTCACCGTGATAATCGAATGCTTCGATCTGGGCATGGCCGTGTTTCGCACTCCAACGGCCAATACGCAGTTCGTGTTGAAGCCCATCGTGCGTGAGTCTCCAGTGATCGTGTCGCGACCGTTCACCGTGGCGCTCAAGGAGGATCCTGAGCTTACCTGGGCGCGACTTTCGGTCGTGGACGACCTGCCCGAATTGAAAGGCAGCCGCAGGCGGGACGTCATGCCGCAGGTGGTAGAAGGCAAGTAGCGCTGATCGTACCCGTCCATGTATCGAATGGATGCGCGGATCTCAGACCCGCCCCTACATCACGCCGAATTCCACCGACGTGCACGCGGCAGCGTGCCCCTACGCCGGAACGGTGGCTACGGGTGACTCCAACCGGTGGCCATCGGAAGGGCGATTAGAC
>PUON01000079.1 GCA_003552125.1 Dehalococcoidia bacterium
ATCCGACCGGCAACGCCACCACAACCGCCGCCACAAGACTGGCGCCGAGCATATGCGGCAAACGGCGGAATGCAGCTCCATAGGCATACCCAACCGAGCGTTCGAGACCTGCCATATAGCGTGCCGAGGCTTCCGAGACCGCACCTGTCACCGCCACCATTCCGATCGCATACAGTGCAAGATACGCGGCAATGGCAAGCACGACTGCCGCAGGCGGCGCCTCCGGCATCGTCTCTACATCACCACCCATCAATGCGTCGACAAACTGAGGCCCGAATGCGGCAACGCCTGCCAGAATAAGCGGCACGACGATTATCGCGACCAGAAGCAACAGAAGGGCAAGATTCCGGCCAAAGAGTCGAAACATCTCGCCAAGGATGCCTCCAAGGTTGCGAGGACCGGGACCTGGAGGTGCGGCCGGAGTGTTTCCCAAGTTAGAACCCATACTCTGTGTCTACCTTACGAGGCCTCGCAGTCAACGAAGCGCCGAGTCACAGGTGTGACATGAACCCATGACCGATCGCCTACGCAGGCACCCGCCGAAGGCTACCCGCTCATGAGATTGACTGTCAAGGAACGCTTCGCATACAAGAGGGACAGAGCCACACCGCGCACTCGTGCGAAAGACTGTACCTTCGCTACAAGACGTCGTTGCGTGCGGGTGGTCTTAAATCATATAGTGTGCGCTGTGTCCCACCCATGCCTTACCCGTTTATCAGGAAAGGCCATCCGCTTCGGAGTGGTTGCTGCGTTGATGGCTGCCACGGGAATCGCCTGCGCGGTCATTGCAGGGCTCATCACGAGCTATGCCATCAACGATCGGCATTTCGGCATGGGAGCACTGGGCCTGGTCATTGCCGCGATCATGATGGGCTATCCCATAGGGGCAATCGCGGGTCTGTTCCTGCTGCGGAAGAAGCGTGGCATCCATGGATCGCTTCCGCTGGCAGTTATCGGCTGTGTCATCGGCGCTGTGCTTCCCGTCTTCGTCACTGGCGGCCTGAATCTCGTGATGGAACCGTCAATCCTGCTCGCAGCCTACTTCGTCAGCGTTCCCGTCCTCGGCTCTTTCGGCTATCTGCAGGGTGGGGCATCCAGCGATGCTTCTCAGCTGAACCGCAGGAATAGTGAGGGACGGTAATGGCAGCCAATGCACAGCGCCATTTTGCGGGGCAGACTCGCAATTCAGTGATCAGCTACTCAATACGGCGAAGTACACGAGCGCGGCACGTATGGCTGAGGTTCTCAAAGAGTGGTGAACTGGTGGTTGTAGTTCCGAAGCGCTTTGATATTGGACGTGTTGCGAGCATCGTCGATGCCAACCGTCTATGGATCGAGCGAGCCGCCGTTCGCGTGAACGCGCGGCGGGAAGCGCTTGAGGATTCAGTTCAAGTAGCGCTGCCACAGCGCATAGTCCTGCCCGCGCTCGATCGTGAATGGGCCGTTGAGTATCGACCCACCAATTCGCCCGGTGTAAGAGTCGTGGAAAGACCCGGCAACCGGCTGGTCCTCTATGGAAAGACGTCACAACATGAACAATGCCGCGACGCCCTGTGCAGGTGGTTCCGCCGCAAAGGTCATGCGTCACTGGTGCCCCTGCTTCAAGAGCTGGCTGCTACCAGGGGTTTCACCGTTACCCGGGTCACGGTGAGGTCACAACGCACCCGATGGGCAAGCTGTTCGAGGAACAGAGCTATCAGTCTCAACATTCGTCTGCTGTTCGTGCCTCCTGAACTGGTGCGCCACGTCATGCTACACGAACTATGCCACACGAAGAAGATGGACCATACACAGGGTTTCTGGGAGCTTGTCGCACACCATGACCCCAACTGGCGTGAACACCGTAGAAGGCTTCGCATGGGATGGCGATCGCTTCCAGGTTGGCTCACTTCGCCGGCAACCGCCTGATCCTCCATTGCACAAGCCCGCCACTTCAACATCAAATGGAACCGACCGGCAATCCTTCTTCGATTCAATTGCAGCGACTGACACTCGGTAAAGGCCACAACACCGGACACTTCTGAGGGACATTCCCGAGGCTCACCGGATTCACAAATGCTGACAAAACACACTTGAAACAGGATATCCGCAGGCCGGTTCGGGCTGCGGAGCATCTTCTGTCCAGGGTCTCATCACATAATTCGACACCGTAGCTGAGAATCGGCTGCAGCGTCCCGCAGGCACGATGGATAGATCCAGCGAGCCTGCCAAGATCAGCCGGCGCTACCGGTCATTGGGTACTCGGTTCCACCGTACCCTGTCCGGAAGCTTCGGGAGATGATGGCGGGGCGTCTTTCTGTGCTCCAGTCGCAGCTACATCCGACTGTTGTGCCACATTCGAACCCCTGCCAGAAGAGAAACCGTCAGAATAACCTTTGGAATACCCGTCAAGGTAGCCCTGACGATATGCATCAAGGATAGCCTGCTCCTGAGACGCGGTCGGTGTGCCACCAGCGTCCCCACAGGTCGAGAGCGCAATTAGTGCCACGAAAAACACGAGCATGGTGCCTATGGCTGCGACGTAGTACAGAGTATTTCTTCGTTCCATTCCCTGTCTCCTCATGGGAGAATTCTAAAACAGATAACGGATTTCATCCCCGTTCGGTTGCGCCCATTACGCCACAAAGCGGTGTGAGTCTGAAACAACACGAGTCCCTCATTTCCCATCGGGATAAGCTTCCACTCCTGTGCCCATGAATCGCCACGGCAAGACTGACACGATTGGTACATACCTGCACATCTTGCCCTCGCATAATCGTGGATGCATAGCAATGAGTACAGGCAACCGCCGCTACCTGTGCGCACGTGAACGTAGCTTCACGTATACACCGTGATGAGGCTTGCGAGCGCAACGAACAATCTATGAAACGAACTCATCGCGCACCCGCAACTCAGGATTCGGTCTGCTCTCGCCGCTGGCGTTCCTTCGCAACTCGTTCGTAGCGTTCGTGCGCCTCGTTAACCAGGCGCCGCACCTCTTCGTATTCATCACGTGCAGTGACATTCGGAAATACCAGTTGGCGCTGACCAACGTGCGGAACTTCCTCAGGAGGATAGAGGTATCTCTTTGTCAGCTCCCAGAGTCGCTCGTCAGCGGCCTTGTATTCATCCAGTGCCTTCTCCACTTCCACATCTTCGTGGACGTGAAAACCTTCAAAAGACTGGCGTTCCTCATTAGCTTCTTCCATGATCTCGCCTCCCCCTCTAGTCAGAAGGTATGCTCACCGTGAAGTGACACCACGCATCCTGCCGTGCCACGTTAGTCAACACAAGCCAGTAGTAATCGCTCTCCAACGCTGTGATAGCCCAGGCTACCTGCCAGTTGCTACCCACTCTTACCAGGCGATCGAAATACCCCCCGTCGTCAGTTTCCATGGTTGGCACGTAGTCGTGAACGCGGGCAGTATCATACGGAGCCCCTCCAGGCATGAGCGCAATCGAGATCCCCTCATGTCCACTGTGCAGCGAAGCGCCCAGAGGCACGTTCGCCTCAAGGACTATCTCTGCGGTCTCTCCCTCCTTCAGAAAGAAACGTGTATAGTGGCGGTTGTATCGGGTAAATGGCACACCGAGAGAAACCACCTGATCCAGCGTCAGACCACGCCAGAACTGCCTCGCCTCCACCGTCACTCTTTCGTAGTCCAGCAATTCCACCGTACCCTCAAGCACGACAGAGGCTCCGTCCGCTGTCTCGTGCTCGGAATCCACAGGCCCGGCACCTTCATCTCCTCCGATAACAAACGCCCCGATGCTGATGAGAGTTACCGCGATAACCAGGGTGAACACAGTCAGGAGAAGCCTGCGCCCCTGAGGCATGATAGGTGACGTTCCAGACTCGAAGTCATTCACAGTAATCTCAATTGTGTCATATGAGGCCACAGAGATACAGTCAGAATCACTCCAAGTGACCGCAAGCATACGCAGCATTGCGGGAGGAACAGCTTACGCGCCACGGGAGAACGTGTTTGCTATTTGACATCGTTGCGCTGGCCTGCCGCGCGCAACCGCTGCTGCTGTGTCAGCAGCCTCTTTCTGAGGCGAACGCTGTGCGGTGTAACCTCAACCAACTCGTCCTCGGATATAAAATCGAGGGACTGCTCCAGGCTGAGTTTCACCGGAGGTTGCAGCTTGAGGGCAATATCCGCGGTGGAAGCCCGCATGTTGGTCTTCTTCTTCTCCTTGCAGACATTCACCGCGATGTCCTGTGATCTCGAATTCAGGCCAACGATCATACCCTCATACACCGCGGTCCCGGGATCGATAAACGTGACCCCACGGCCCTGCGCATTGCCTATGCCATGCGTCGTCGCCTTGCCCTCTTCAGATGCCACAAGAACGCCGCTACGGGAAGACTGCAGGTCCTTGCGCCACGGTTCGTATCCAAGAAACAGGGTGTTCATCACCCCATCTCCTCTCGTTGCATTCAGAAAGGTATTCCGAAAGCCGATGAGACCCTTTGTGGGTATGCGAAACTCGAGTCGAACATTCTCATTGCCATCACTGCGCATATCGGTGAGTTCCGCCTGTCGTCTGCTGAGTGCCTCCGTGAGGACGCCGACATGTTGTTCCCGTGTATCGATGATGAGCTGCTCGACGGGCTCCACAAGAGTGCCTTCAACCATCTTAGTGATGGCCTGGGGTCTCGAGACCTCGAATTCGTAGCCTTCGCGACGCATCGACTCGATGAGCACCGCAAGGTGGAGTTCTCCTCTGCCCTTGAGGAGAAACGTATCAGCGCTGTGTGTTTCCTGCACTCTAAGGCTCAAGTTCGTCTCCATCTCCCTGAAGAGCCTCGCTCGCAGTTGTCTGGTCGTACAGTAATCTCCCTCCCGTCCAGTGAACGGAGAGGTGTTGACACAAACCGTCATCTCGACAGTCGGCTCACTTATCTTGATACGCGGCAATGCCTCAATACGCTCCGGGCTGGAGAGTGTGTCCCCTATGGACACCTCCTTCAGGCCAGTGACCGCGACAATATCCCCTGCCTCCACCCACTCGGTACTAAGACGGGCAAGCCCCAGGTAGGTGAACACACCTGAAATTTCGTGCGAGGTGAATGTTCCGTCCGCACCCATACACACTACGGGCTGACGGGGTGCGACACTACCCCTCCAGATTCGCCCGATCGCTATCTTTCCCTTGTGATTATCAAAGTCAAGGTTTGATACCAGCATCTGAAAGGGGCCATCCTCTACCCGTGGTGGAGGCACACGTGTCAGTATCGCCTCGCAAAGGGGAGCCACATCCACACCGGAGATCGAAGGGTCAGCACTCACGGTGCCCTCTTTGCCGCTTGCGTACAGCACAGGGAAGTCCAACTGATCCACGCGTGTCGCAAGATCCAAAAACAGGTCCTGCGTCAAGCGCAAGACGTCGTTCACGCGAGCGTTGCGCCGATCTATCTTGTTGATCACCACGATGGGCACGAGTCCTCTGTCGAGCGCGTGCCGCAACACGAACCGCGTCTGCGGCATCGGCCCCTCGACAGCATCCACAAGCAGCAGACATCCATCCGCCATGCTGATCACCCGTTCAACCTCCCCGCCAAAGTCCGCATGCCCTGGAGTATCGATTATGTTGATCTTGACATCTCTGTACATCACCGCAGTGTTCTTCGCCATGATGGTAATGCCTTTCTCACGTTCAAGCGCGTTCTGATCCATGACCAGTTCGCCCACATTCTGGTTGTCCCTGAATATGTGGCTCTGCTTGAGTAGAGCGTCGACAAGGGTCGTCTTTCCGTGGTCCACGTGCGCGATGATGGCGATGTTTCTAATGTCAGTACGGTAGTTCATCAATACTCCTCGAGACTCGCTAGAGGCAGGCAACACCCGGTGCAAGGACAAAGCGACTCCTGCATGCCCGGAAATGAGTCACCTTCGCCAGAGACTTCACGTCATCGGGAGAGACGCGACCACGCTGCAGCACGGTTCTCATCTTCGTAGACTGATGAAACAGCACACGCGCGAGGAGTGCCCCGACTCATACGCGGTCAACAGCACCTGGTGATTCCGCCCGAATCTGCCCGGCCCAGGCAGAAAGGCTTCGAGATAGGAGAGACCTGGTGCGCGTGCAGTGGGTTCACGTGTTCACTGTGACTGTGTAGCAGCGTCTAGACAGTAATTACCGATTCAAGCCACATATGAATCCCGCACTGTCTGCCCGCCTGTTGACAGCATCAAGGCGCATCCGCTAGCTGCACCGCAGGATGGATGCCCGGGTCAGCCGGTGCCGAAAGAAGCGCTATCATCTCATCGCATCCGGACGCTATGTCCGCAACAGTCGACTCAGCCTGCTCGAAGACCGGGTTCAAACACCGTCTTCGCACGATGCGATGCCAGTCTCCGTAGCACAGAATGCCCTGGAGAATAAGCCCTCCCAAGACGCCGTAGAACAAGCCAGGCGCAATCAGGAAGAATCCCTGCACTGCGCTGACCGTAGCAGCTATTGTCGATAGAAACCAGTGATGCAGGTGAATCTCATAACTGCTGAGCGGAATTACAATTGACCGGACACGCCCCTGAACGCCGGCCTCAACTCCACCGCAATACTTGCATACAAAATATCCCAGCAGACAGCCAAGATAGAAGAGATATCCCATCACAAGGCCTACCGGCAGCACTCCTAGAAGTAGCACTCTCTTCATCATTTCTCGCAGTCCAGTTTGCTCCAGTGGGAGTTGCCGCGCGCAAGACCGAGTGTGGTCTTCTTACGGAACTCCAGCGGCGTGGCCGGCATTTACAGATTCCAGATCCGGTCACAACGCAGTACCACACAGCATAGCGACTACAGATGGCAGTATGCAAGTGGCGGCACCACAGGAAAACGGGATCTCATGAGGACGATTGTCTTCGGCAGTAAGAGACTCCCAGCAAGTCCGGGCCGGCAACAATCTGGGTGACCGGACTGACCCGCACAATGATCGATTCGACGGCATGAACCCGCCGCTGAATGGCATCAAGCAGTTTTTCGGCGTCGCAGTACCGACCTGCTTCCTCGACGGCAATATGAGAACACTCCTTACCGTCCAGTCGTCGACACACGGCCTCAGTCACCTTCATGATAGCCTGTGACCTGGAACGGGCGAGTCCCAGGCGATGCTCCCTCCCATCCCACAACCCGATCACCGGTGCTACCGAAAGGACCGAACCCGCCCAGGACGCCAATGCATTGATGCGCCCTGTACGCGCGAGAGGCCGCAAAGAATCGAACGTATACGCGCCACCCACGCCAGACTTGGCCTGTTCAACAGAACTCAGTATCTCATCCATGCCCCGCCCCATAGAAGCGAGACGTGCCGCTTCGAGTGCCACAAGGCCCTGGGCCATGGCAGTGGCCATGGAGTCGACTACCTCTACTCTCAGTCCCGGCACCCGTTCCTGCGCCGTCACTGCTCCTGCCTTCGCAAGTGAAAACGTCGATGTGAAGCGAGCGAAAGGGACTATGTGGATGATTTCACTCGCCGTCGCAGCAATCCTTTCATATTCGTGACAGTAGTGCTGGGGAGGCCACGGTGTCGTATCAATCGATTGCGCCCCCTGCAACTCACGAATCAGGGACACAGGCAAGTCTTGTTCGGTATCGCGGTACACCTTGCCCGCAACAGCGATTCGAACGGGAATGACGTGGATTCCGTAGCGGCAGAGCATCTCGTGCGGCAGGCTCGCAACACTGTCGGTCACAATTGCAACACTACTCATGACAAGTCCCACCTGTCGATGCCGGAAGCGCCGCGATCCATCAGTGGATCGTGTGTCCCAATAATAACGTATCGGGCTGCTCCGGAAGTGGAGTCAGGTTTTCCTTGGTACGGTTTGCGGCTCGCACTACGCTGACTACATCCTTCGTAGCAGGTGCTGGCCTGGAGCAACTGTCTGCCCCGATGTGCCGCTGACCCATCCGCTCCGAGGCTGCCGTGGTGTAGAATGTCCCGGTACGTGATCAATCGTTGAGGAGCTGATTATGCCTGAGCGCTCACAGTGGTCCTGGACCGGACTGAATACCGGCTTATGGGCAGCAGTGCTGGCCACATTCTGGATGCTCTGGTTCATCATAGCGTATGCGATCTGGATAAGCGGCCTGCCCGCATGGCCGGGTCTCGACGCGCGGGCGGCATGGTTCGACCCGGCTGGCTACCTGTTCTGGATCGTTCCGCGTTTCCTTTTTGCGATCACTCTACCCGTGCTGATGGCCGCCGTGTACCTGTACCTGCCTGCCGATCGCCGTGCACCTGCACTCGTAGCACTGATGTTTGCAACGCTCGGTGGAGCCGTACTCGGGACTGCATACTTCGTGTCGGGAACCCTTGTATGCGGCGCGCTTCAGTCGGGTACCTCAACCGGACTTGAATGGGTCATGCTTGGCAGTCCGAACTCTATCCTTGGCTCCCTCGAGGGTGCAGGACACCTGTTTGCGGGACTATCGACACTGTTCGCTGGATTGGCATGGCGGGTGCCAGGGAGATGGCGCAGAGTGACACGCTGGCTGCTCGTCATAAACGGCCTCAGCGGAATCGCAGCCGTTACCCTGGGGTTAGTCGGGTACTTAGGTGCCACCATGATCCCACTCGGAATCTGGGGCGGATCGTTCCCACCTGCCGCAATACTGCTCGCGTGGCGGTTCAAGCAGGATCTGCGAGTGGCGCCAACGATCAGCCGTGTCATGAGGACGTAGCCTGAGTCCTGCAACCGTCTTCCCGCTTTGAAGCAGATAATCAGCGTCGTTCAATACGATAAGGCTGTTGAAACGATGGGTCAGCGCTGACAGCACTCCAGTGTCATCCGAGACGAGGTGTGGCTTCATCCTGCGATGCTCGTGGATCCCCTATGGACCAGACTTCCTCGAGGAGGATCGAGCGATGTAGCTCAGGATCATTGACTGCTTCCCTCCTCAACGACTACGTGGCCGACTGGGAGACGACCAACGAGTCACCCGGGGCACAGCAATGACAGACCGGAACCATGTCACCTCAAAGTGAGGGGCGACCGCGTTTTTCGGCAATCTTTCGAGAGAGAGGCCCAAGCACTTCCCTCGCTCCATCAAGCACCACCGGTTCCTTCAATCCTGTCACGAATATCTCCATCTTTCGGGGCCTTAGCAGTACTCCGAGAAGGATGAGAGCGGCTCCTGCCGCAGGAAACATGAGGCTGGTCCCACCAAAGGCGAAGAGAGCTACACCGAATAGGATGAGCCATACATTCGGCTTCGAAGTATCTCGTATTGTCGCAATACGATCGTATCCGATATTCGTGGTTTCACCATTGCGGACCACAATCAGCCGTTTCGGAGTTGCATACGCCTCCGACGCCCTAAGCTCGTAACGTGCTTCGACATCTTCGCCAGACGACAGCAACTGCTTCACCACCCCGGGTATGAGGTTTTGGTCATCCCGTTTACGGGTAGATTCTGGAGACGTCATGAGCAAAGGCTAGTCGCAGAGGTCACCGTTGTCAAGCAACGTGGATGCCTTCAAGATCTGGAGAAGAAGAACGTGAGCAAAGACCTGACGCCGGGTTGCACTCAGGCCTTCATCTTCTTGCCGGTAGCTTTGCAGAACGATTCAAGGGAGGAACGATGAATGAGGTATGCCCGACCCACACGGAACGCTTCAAGCTTCGTGCCGTTAACTCCTCGCTTGATCCACTGATGCACGGCCTGGCGAGTTACAGGAGGATCGATGAACCGCCCCGCTTCCTCCACACTGTGATAATCGCGCATCGAATCGTCGCGGGACCGCCCTTTCGTGCCAGAGCGGCCAACGCGGAAGCGTGCCAACGTATCTCCGAGGTTCACGACTGTCAACTATACCACACCGGTTTTCCAAGTGCGATAGGTTATCCACGCATTAGCGCATTGAGATTCGATATCCGCCACGCGCTGCACTACCCTGTCCGGATACGGCACGAATCAAGAATCGCCGTTCCGCACATTTCGAGCACTGCAGACAACGAGCACCCGAAGATCGCTACCCGACAGAACAGGAGGCGACACCTCGCGCGAGCCAATCCGCGCTACCGGCCGTCACTGCTGCCGACGGGCATAGCGGGGAATGTGTAACCATCCACACGCATCACGAACATCGATCAGCTTGGTTTGCAATTGCCAATCACGAGTCATGTCAGCTTCGTTGGACCGACCATATCAGATATGTCACACTAGATAGCAATGGGTACGCAAGCCAACCGCGGGCTTCCCGACTTTCGCCAGGCACGACATCCGACACGCGTGTATTCCGGAGTGCACGAAGACACAGAACCGGTGATCCACGTGTTCGATTCTTCGCTCCCGGAGAGCGAATCCAATCCTCGAAGGCTGTTGCCTGATGCTTCCCGTGGAGTTCAGGATTACTGCGACCGCTTCAGCTGGGGAACCGTCGATGCCGGTGCGAGTCAACTCGCGGTTGCGTTGCTGCTTGATGTGAGCGAAGACATGGCCACTGCTTCTAAATGGCATCAGCAGTTTCTTCACAAATACGTACGCCGGTTGCCCGCTACATGGACCGTGCCTGAACTGGACATCGCGCTCTGGCTGCACTGTTTTGAGAACGCGCATCCCGATGCGTAAAACGGCTCTTACCGAGCCGGCCGTTTCGGATCACCCTCTTCGGTTTCCCGCCAGGTATGCCATGCTGCCCGGTCGCATTACGCCGGCGAACTGATTCCGGAAGCAGCGCTGGACCGAGGGAAGACTGCACAGAAACCGCAACAAAGCATCCTTGTGCAAACTACACCATCCTTCTTCACTGTCAGGACTTGACAGAATGGCATAATTGTTACTAACATATGTCAGAAACTATAGACAGGCAGGACATATAATGCCACGACCAATCAAGCTAAGACAGGTAACAGCCATTCCTGCAGTCACGCTGTTCAAGCCGGCAGGGGTACCTTTGGCGACTATCGACGTAGTGACCCTCTCTCTTGAGGAAATGGAGTCGATACGCCTAAAGGATATGGAGGGACGACACCAGGAGGATTGCGCCAGGCAAATGGGCATCTCTCGAGCCACATTCCACACGATCCTTAAGTCCGCACACCAGAAGATCGCCGACGCCCTTTTGAACGGCAAGGCCATCCAAGTTGAGGGTGGGCTATTCGCCCTGCCAGGCGGGAGGTTTCGTTGCCGACGGGACGGGATGGAGTGGAATCTTCCGCCAGGACCACTTCCGGGCGCGCGTTCGGTTTCATGCCCAACGTGCCGCGGAACCGAGGTACAGCCCGTGCCGACTCCCCATCCGTCGTGTCCGGGAGGGGGGCGCGGAAGGAAGGGACGCGGTTGGCAAATCCCGTGGGGACCTCCCAACCCCGCTCAGCAATCAGGCAGTGTTCGAAGGCGATTATCACGAACAACTCAGCCCGGTGATGAACCGCCAGCAACCGCTCACGAGGTTAAGGAAAGCCCAAGGATGACCGGGACTGCACCACGTGAGACGCATTCCACACACCACGAGGGATAACAGCAACCAATAGGAAGGAAGAAAGGAGGTGCGAAATGCCACGAGGTGATGGAACAGGCCCGATGGGTATGGGACCGATGACCGGTCGTGCCGCGGGCTTCTGCGCCGGATTCGGACTGTTCGGGTACATGAATCCTTTCGCGGCAAGCGGCTTCGGCCGTGGACGCGGTTTCAGCCGTGGTCGCGACTATCGCGTCCGCGGCTGGAGCTTCGGCCCCGGTTATGGCCGCAAAGCCAATTGGGGGCCCATGCCATATCAGCCCGTACCGTGGGGCTGGTGGTAGCCGAAAACAAGCGAGTATATCTATGTGGAGGTGAGTGAAATGCCAGGAGGAGACAGGACTGGACCGATGGGAGCGGGTTCCATGACAGGACGTGGTGCAGGTTTCTGCGGCGGATTCGGGGTGCCCGGGTACACGACCCGCGGCCCCGGATGGGGCCGTGGATTTGGTCGTGGCTGGGGTCGCGGCCTCGAATGGAGAGCGTGGGGATTCCGCGGAGGTTTCGGCAATCCGTGGTACGGAAATGTGATGCCAGTGGACGCCCCCTACGCCGCACCATGGGGAGCCAGACCGCCGACCCGTGAGGAGGAACTCGATTACCTCCGAAGCCAGGCCGGCGCGCTTCAGGAAGAGCTCGATGCCATCAACGCTCGAGTAAGCGAGATAGAGTCGGGCGCCGACGCTGGAGAAGAGGAATGAGAGTCGCCGTGTCGGCGTCCAGCCCCTCGCTCGACGCGGCGGTAGACGCCCGTTTCGGCCGCTGTGCCTATTTCGTCATTGCAGAGACGTCGACGATGGAGTTTGAGGCAATGGAGAATCCGGGCGGCGCATCCGCGCAGGGTGCGGGCATCGCGACCGCCCGGATGATCTCAGAGAAGAGCGTGCAGGCCGTGCTGACAGGGAACTGTGGACCCAATGCCTACCAGACCCTGAACGCGGCCGGCATTGCAGTGGTCACCGGAGTGAGCGGTACCGTGCGACAGGCGATACAAGGCTATCGCGAGGGGAGTTACCAGCCGACCACCGCGCCAAACGTGGCATCGCACTTCGGAACGACCGGCGCACAGACACAGGCACGCGGCATGGGTGGCGCAATGGACGCCATACGTCCGGACACTGCGCCATCGCAGGAGGAGCTCTCGCTCCACCGCCTTCTCGAAGAACTGCAGGGACAGATTGAGGGTCTTCGCACTCAGGTGCAGGACCTCAACACGAGGATCGATGATCTCCACAAGAACGATTGAAACGCAGCTCAAGCAATGACGCAAAGGTACTGAAGCAGTCCTTCGTGTGAGCGTGGAGGTGCAGCAATGCCATTGGGTGATGGAACAGGTCCAACAGGACAGGGTTCCCGCACCGGAAGAGGTTCTGGTCGCGGAGCAGGGCGAGGACGAATGGGCGGCGACAGGCCCGGTTCGGGTGCGGGCGGCGTGTGCATATGCCCCATCTGCGGCGAGAAGACCGCACACGCGGCAGGCGTTCCGTGCAACACGTTACACTGCCCGCGCTGTGGCACCGCGATGACGAGGGCGTAGCACATGGTCATCTCTATAGCCAGCGGCAAGGGAGGTACCGGTAAGACTCTTGTAGCAACGAGTCTGGCACTGGCACTCAAGGACACCATGCCAGTGATGCTGCTCGACTGCGACGTCGAGGAGCCGAACGATCACATATACGTGAAGGCCAGGCTCACACGTACCTCTTCGGTTGCGGTCCCGGTGCCGCACGTCGATGAGTCCATGTGCACGTCGTGCGGTGTGTGTCAGAACGTGTGCGCGTTCAACGCAATTGCGGTGCTTGGCTCCTCGGTACTCGTGTTCAAAGAGCTCTGCCACGGCTGTGGCGCGTGCACACGGTTCTGTCCCGTGGAGGCAATCACCGAGGTGCCACACGAGATCGGAGTCGTGGAAGAGGGCGTCGCAGATGGATTTCTGTTCGTGGACGGGGTGTTGACGATCGGACAACCGATGGCGCCACCCGTCATCCGCAAGGTCAAGCAACGCGGTGTTCGTGACGGCGTAACGATAATCGATGCCTCCCCCGGAACTTCGTGTCCTGTGGTCGAGGCAGTAGGTGGAAGCGACTTCTGCCTCCTCGTTACCGAGCCGACCCCCTTCGGACTGCACGATCTCCGCCTTGCGGTCGAGACAATGCGTGAACTCGGGATTCCCCACGGAGCCATAATCAATCGCGCAGGGATAGGAGACACGCGTACCGAGGAATTCTGCCGCAGTGAGGGAATACCCATACTGATGACGATCCCATTCGATCGGCGCATCGCTGAGTCGTATTCCCGCGGCACTCCGCTCGTCGAGGCACTGCCGGAATACCGGCAGCAGTTTGTCGAGCTCTTCAAGCGTATCAGGGAGCATGTCACATGAAGGAGGTCGTCGTTCTCAGCGGCAAGGGCGGCACGGGTAAGACCAGCATCGTGGGCGCGTTTGCAGCGCTCGCAAGAAACAAGGTGTTGGCCGACTGCGATGTCGACGCAGCCGACCTGCACCTGCTGCTGTCACCTTCAATGCGAGAGGAACACGAGTTCTGGAGCGGACAGGTGGCAGAAATAGACCCTGACCGCTGCACCCGTTGCGGTCTGTGTGAAGAGACGTGTCGATTCGACGCCATACACGCTTACCAGGTTGGACGGATCGGCTGTGAGGGTTGCGGATTGTGCGCACGATTATGCCCCACTGGAGCGATCCGTATGAAGGACAACCTCTCCGGTCACTGGTTCATCTCGGACACCCGGTTCGGAACGCTCGTCCACGCACGCCTGGGTATCGCACAGGAGAACTCGGGAAAGCTGGTGCACCTGGTGAGACAGAAGGCGAAGGAGTTGGCGTTACACGAAGGAGCGGACATCACGATAAACGACGGACCTCCCGGAATTGGCTGTGCGGTGATTTCATCGCTCTCCGGCGCCGCCCTCGCCTGCATCGTAACGGAACCATCGCTGTCGGGTATCCACGACATGGAACGCGTGCTGTCGGTCTGTCGCCACTTCGTAATTCCGGCCCTTGTGTGCATCAACAAACATGATATGAATGAAGAGGGGACTCAACAGATCGAGAACTACTGCGATAGCAGGCACATCCAGGTGATATCGAGAATACCGTTCGACCCCAGGGTTACCGAGGCTCAGGTGCAGGGAGTATCCCTGCTTGAGTACACTGACGACAGTTACATCACAGCACCGATCGAGCAGGCGTGGGAAGCCGTACGTGTGCGACTCGATGGCAAGGCGTCCGGGGGTCCATAGTCTGCAGATCGTCGTTTCATTCACAACACCGGAGGAGAGTACGTAAATGAGATATGCAGTACCGGTTAGAGGAGGGCTCCTGTCCGCGCACTTCGGGCATTGCGAGGCGTTCGCCATCTTTGACGTGAATGACGCAACCGGCACAATCGTCGGCAGTGAGATCGTGCCATCGCCAGGTCATCAGCCCGGATTCCTGCCGGGATGGCTCGCCGAGCAGGGGGTATCAGCGATAATCGCTGGCGGAATGGGACCGCGGGCGGTTGGCCTGTTCGAGGAGAACCGGGTCCACGTAGTGCTCGGGGCACCACAGGATCATCCGGAATCGATCGTGCAGGCATACCTGGCGGGAGAGCTCGCCACGGGCGACAATGTGTGCGACCATTAGCTTGCATGACGCCTGCCGATACCACGAGGATAGTGCCACTTATGAGTGAACAAATAACGCGCATACTGGATTCCATCATCGTTCCTGGCGCCAACCGCAGCCTGGTACAACTGGGGTTGGTCCGCAGCGACTCACGCCAGGACGGGCGGGTGGAGATCGAGTTGGGCGACGCCGCCCTGATGGACGACGTAAGACAATCGGTCATCGAGCATGTGCGCGTAGCGGTTGCCGAGGCCACCGGCGAGTCTTCCAACGTGCAGTTCGTCAGCATGACGCCGGAGGAGGCAACGACATCACTCACACAGTGGCAGTGATGAGCGGCCAAGGGGGTGTCGGCAAGTCTCTCGTAACCGATTTACTGGCCGTCGCGCTCGGCCGAGCAGGTTATCGTGTAGGCATCCTCGATGCGGACCTCACCGGCCCCAGCATCCCCAGGATGTTCGGCATAAACGGCAGACCCATAGGCAGCGCGAACGGCATCCTCCCGATCCCGTCCGAGACCGGCAAGCCCGTGATGTCCATGAATCTCCTGCTTGAAAGCACCGACCAGCCGGTGATCTGGCGCGGGCCTCTCATCGACAAGGCCCTGCGACAGTTTGGCAAGGAGGTCCTGTGGGGCCGACTCGATTACCTTCTCATTGACCTCCCCCCCGGCACGGCCGACGCGGTGCTCACCGTGATGCAGTCGTTCCCCATCGACGGAGTGGTCATCGTATTCACTCCTCAAGACCTGGTGGACATGATCGTGCGCAAAGCTATCAATATGGTCGGCATAATGGAGAGGCGCGTTCTCGGCGTGGTGGAAAACATGAGCTACCTCTACGTTCCAGAGATCGACAGGCGGATAGAACTGTTCGGTCCCAGCCGGGGAAAAGAGATGGCGCGGATAGCCAATGCACCACTCTTCGGCCACATCCCTATAGATCCGTCGCTTGCGGCACTGTGCGACCGCGGGACTATCGAGAACTACGATTCAGCTATCGTGGCGAACCTGGGTTCCGCCTTGATTCAGGCACTGGACAGACCGATTGGATGACATGCCATTGTTCGTGTGAAGCGGAGCAGAACACCGGCAGTTGGTGACACTACTCATATTCGCGCTCCTCGGAGGCAGTCTGGCATCTGAACGCCTCGGTGAGCACCGTCACATCAGCCACACCCGACCACAGGATAAGTGACAAGTCGTGATTATCGAGCTATGATAGGGAATAAGGTGCATGAAGTGCACCGGTCTCGCCGGCAAACCCCGCCGTCACCGCCCGACCGCACTCAACCTGCTCTCAGCACAAATGGAGGGCGACATGAATATCCTACTGGTATACCCTCAGATCCCGGAGACCTTCTGGAGTTTCAAGCATGCTTTGCGCTTCGTCTCCCGCACCGCAACGTTCCCGCCTCTCGGCCTGCTGACAGTCGCTTCACTCCTCCCTGAGGAGTGGGAGAAGAGGCTTGTCGACACTAACACGACAAGGCTGACGGATGGCGATGTAATCTGGGCTGACTATGTCTTCGTCAGTGCGATGGCTGTGCAACAGGAGTCTGTACGGGAGATCGTAGACAGATGCAAGCGTCTGGGCACCGAAGTCATCGCCGGAGGGCCGCTATTCAGGCCGGGTTACGAGGAATTGGGATTCGGAGATATCGATCATCTTGTATACGGCGAGGCTGAGACTATGATGCCCCAGCTGATTGAGGATATGCGGCATTCATGCGTAAGGCGTATCTACTCCGCGCCGGAGTTGCCGGATATCGCATCGAGTCCCGTTCCCAAGTGGTCACTGGTTGATAATCGCCGCTACCATATGATGAATCTGCAGTATTCCCGGGGGTGCCCCTACAATTGCGAGTTCTGCGACATCGTCGTGATGAACGGCCACGTGCCGCGCACGAAGTCGAGCGATCAGGTCCTGGCCGAGCTTGATGCGCTATACCACCATGGATGGCGCGGTGGAGTATTCTTCACGGATGATAACTTCATTGGCAATAAGGGAAAGCTGAAGCACGAGATTCTTCCCGCCATCATCGAGTGGAGCAGCGCCAGAAAACACCCTTTCACATTCACCACTGAAGCCTCCATCAATCTCGCCGACGACGAGCAACTGATGCGACTGATGGTGACAGCCGGCTTCGACACCGTGTTTGTCGGCATCGAAAGCCCAAATGAGGACAGCCTCGTGGAATGCAACAAGATGCCAAACAAGGGACGTGATCTGCTCGCGTCCGTGAAGTGCATTCAGCGCCACGGGCTCCAAGTGCAGGGCGGATTCATTGTGGGATTCGATGGAGATCCGCCTTCCATCTTCCGAAACCAGATCAGTTTCATCCAGAATAGTGGGATCGTTACTGCCATGGTAGGTATGCTCATGGCCCCTCCCGGGACCGCGCTCTACAAGCGCCTCCAGGAAGAGAATCGGCTGATGCCTGGCGGTACCGGAAACAACACCGACGGTTCCACGAACATCATTCCGAAGATGGGTCTCGAGACGCTGGTCTGCGGCTACCGACAGGTGGTAAGCACGATCTATTCCCCGCAACACTATTACGATCGCATACACACGTTTCTCCGCGAGTACCAGCCCCGGGGCCGACAGAAAGGCAACTTCAGCCCCCGCTACATACGTGCGCTGCTACGGTGCATGTGGACCGTTGGGCTCAAGGAGAGGGGCAGGAGGCACTACTGGAAGCTGTTCGGGTGGACACTGCTCAGGAGGCCACGTTGTTTCCCGCTCTTCACTACCTTCGCAGTGCAAGGATACCACTGCCGCAGGGTGTCGAACACTACGTAGGGTGTGCCGTCGGTGGCGGCAGAATAAGTGCGGGTGCTCGCGGACACGATTATGGTTACGCTGGCACTCAGGGCAGGAAGCTCCCTGGTCCAGTGCATCAATTCTTCGGCCATGAACGTCGCTTGGCTTGAACACAGGAATACACGCCACACGATACTCCCACAATGTTCATCGTTCTTTCACAATCACATGGTAACGTGTAATCTGATATTCACAGGTAGCGGATGTGGCCGGCTGGGAGGGGATCGTCAGTCTCTCTTGACTGTACACAGTGGGCGCGGGTGTATGCATCCGAAGCTTGAGCACCTGTAGAACAATACGCGGTACAGCTGTAGCTTAGTTCACCCGTTTGCCATCGGCAGCCGTTCAGCAGTATATTGTTGAGCGTTTCTGTCAACAATACACGCCGGAGGAAGCGCCAATGAAGCTGGGTACAAGGGCCCGATACGGAATGAGAGCACTTGTCGATATTGCAACGTACAGCAAGGACGAGCCCGTTCGGCTCAAGGAAATCGCACGGCGTCAGAATGTGTCGCTATCCTACCTCGAGCACATAGTTGGTCCGTTGATCTCGGGTGGCATTTTGAGGAGTATCCGGGGACCGGGTGGCGGCGTGTCCCTGCTCAGAAAACCGGAGGACATACAACTCGTCCAGGTTATGCAATTGTTGGAAGGGTCGCTCAGCACGACTGACTGCGTCCTCAACCCGGAAGTATGTCCCCGCTCCGAACAGTGCGCCACACGGTCGCTCTGGGCAGAGATTTCAGACGCGATGCACGAGGTCCTAAGCCGTAAGTCGCTCACGGATCTGCTCGACAGAAACGACACCGTTCTAGAGGGATCCTGCGTGCCCCAGTCGTTCAGACGATCACAGAAGCCGGTCTCGTTGTCAGGCAACGAGGCGTCGGGAGACAGAGGAGAAGCGTCATGCGGTTGACTGCCATAGTTATCAAGGACATGTTGCGCCGAAAGCGCCGTGTGTTGCACTCGGTCTTTGGAGTATCCATTGGAATCATGACCGTGATCGCCATGCTCACCGTAGCCGACTCCGGCGAACAGGCGCTCCGGATGGAACTTGAGAATTACGGACCCAACCTGTCCGTGGTTCCTGATACAGCGAGGATGGACGTCGAACTGGGAGGGTTGACCATGGGTTCGGTTACCGTGGGAGAGACCCTGCTCGACAGCTCGGTGCTGCCGGAGATCCAGAGAGTTGCGGATGATGCCATCAGAGCCGACATGGGGATATCGGATCCCGGGCCAATCGCTATAGTGGCGCCGAGGCTCTATCTGCCCGCTTCGGTGGGTGACCGAAACGTCACGGTGGCAGGGGTCTCGCCTGGCGAGGAGCGGGCTATACGCGTGTGGTGGGACTTCGCAGAAGGCGGCTACATCTCAGGTGAGAATGACATTGTGGTCGGAGCAGTGGCGGCGCGGTCTCTGGGCCTGTCATCCGGCCAGACGGTCAACATCTCCGGCCACGAGTACACCGTCGCAGGCGTGCTGGGCGAGAGCGGTTCCAATGACGATTTCCTGCTCTTCGCGCCACTGGCAACTCTGCAGCAGACCTCCGGCAAGGGCCCCGTAGTATCCACCGTGGATGTGCGTGCTCTCTGCACGGGCTGTCCCGTGGAGATGATCGCACATGCGCTCAATGCAGGCATTCCCGGCATTCATGCCATCGCCGTCAGGCAGGTTGCGGAGGCGGAACTCGGCATGTGGCACGGTATGCGAGCCGTAGTGCTCATGATAGCCTCGGTGACACTCCTGGTAGGGCTCTTCGGTGTGATGAACGCGATGACCGCGATGGTGGCGGAACGGCGAAAGGACATCGGCATCATGCGCGCCGTGGGTGCATCACGAAGACAGATATTGTCCATGTTCGCCCAAGAGGCGATATTGCTGGGAGTGCTCGGCGGGCTCGGGGGTTATGTCGCGGGTCTTCTGCTGGCGATGGCAGTCGGTCCACTGATACTTGGCGGAGTGGCGGTCACGCCCGTCTTCAGTTACATACCACTCGCGGTAGGCCTCGCCGGTGGAATTTCCATGGTTGCGGCACTGCATCCGGCACTTGGCGCGGCACGAATGCGAGTAGCTGATGCCGTGAGGACTTCATCATAGGAGATTGCAGATGCTTGAACTGAGATCGGTTTCTCGCATGTATGGGCAGGGAGATGCCAGAGTAGTCGCATTGAACCAGGTATCCCTGGTAGTTAATGCCGGGGACTTCATCTCCATCGTAGGACCTTCGGGTAGTGGTAAGTCCACGTTGCTGAACGTGATGGGTGGAGTCGACCGCATCACCGGAGGAGAGATACTGTTCGACGATCAACGTTTCGACCTCCTGTCCGAAGAGGAGTTGACCACATTCCGCCGCAATCGCCTCGCATACGTGTTCCAGCAGTATCATCTGGTGCCCTCACTGACCGTTATTGAAAATGTGGCTCTGCCGATGGTCTTTCGAGCAGCCGGACGCGACATCACACGCGCATGGCAGATGCTCGAACGCGTGGGGCTGAGGCATCGAGCTTCTCATCGCCCTTCAGAGCTGAGCGGTGGCGAACAGCAGCGTGTGGCTATTGCGAGAGCTCTGGTGAATGATCCGGCGCTCATACTGGCCGACGAGCCCACGGGGAACCTCGATCAGGCCTCGGGCAGACAGATCATGAGTCTCTTCATGGAGCTGAACGATGAAGGGCGGGCAGTAGTCATGGTCACGCACAACCTGCAGCTTGCACAGTGCGCACGCGAAATCGTGGAGTTGACCGACGGGCGGGTCGTTTCACGTTCCACTGTCCCTGACAGGAGGCTGCCGTCTCTGCGAGGCATCGAGAAAGAACTGGCCGACGCTGCTCCTGGACTCGCTAATGATAATATTATGGGCGTGCCGCCCCAAGGAGGTAACCACTTATGACGATTCGACACCTGCCGCTGTTGCTCGCCATACCGCTGATGGCCATCACGGCCGGATGCAGCGAGATCATGGGTCTGATCGAGCAGAGTCCCCCTGCACACGCAGTGGAGGAGCCGGCAGGTGTTCCCGGTGGCGAAGAGAACGAGAAGAACGAAGAGGATACAACATCCCCTACCGCACCCGATGAGAGCGAGTTCACCGGCATATCAGAACGGACCAACTCCAAACACGTGTGGGCAGAACCCCTGGTCGACGATACCACAGTAACAATCCTCCGATCAGTGGCACAGATGTCTGATCATGTGTATTTTGAGATACCTTATGATGGCGGAACTGCCCGGTTCATCGGTCATTTCGCGGACAGGGCGTTCCTTGTACGGGCAGCTGTCTGTCCCCACTGCAGCGAGGAAGCCGTTCAATGGCGTCCGGATGTCCTGATCTGTGACTCCTGCGACACGAAGTTTGACCAGGTAACTGGTATCGCTGAGGATGAGGCCCGAGACTATCCGGTGGGATGGATTATGACCTCGCTATTCTCAGAGAGAATTATCATGGTTCTCGATGACCTGCAGGTCGCCTATCAACGCACAGCCGCCGGTGAAGAGAGGCTGTTCGAGGGGCGGCGGGATCTACCTTCGCCACTTCGATGCGTCGGGTGCCCCTGACGACCGGGAGCCGAAAAGCCTGAAGCCCTCAAGCGGTCTGCACTGCCGCTGCGTGGCAAACGATCGCTGAGCAACTCTCGCCAAAGCCACCGGAGTGCGACCGCCAGATTCCTAAGCCAGGCCATCACGGATCGATTCACCAACGATTCACACTTGCCGTACCGTTTTCTGCAGTAACGGAGGTAGTACTCATGAATCACTACATCAGACTTATTATTGTCGGCCTTATGGCCACACTCGCCGTGTATCTCACTGCGTGCGCATCGACCGCACCACAGGCCGAACCCATACCTGGAACCTGGGTGGACGCGCAGGTGGGCGGTGACTCTGTAACAGTGCCAGTTGCAATGGTCGAGGAGTACCATAACCTGCATTTCGACATTGAATACGAGGGGAGTTCCCTCGCGTTCATGGCATACCTTCTCGACGGCCGCATACAGGTCAGGGCGAATGCGTGCCCACCGTGCCGCTCGCGCGGATTCACGCTCGACGGCAATGTCCTGGACTGCGATGCCTGCCACACGCTGTTTGACGCCACGGACGGCAGCGGCATCGAAGGAGCCTGCGTCGACTATCCAAAGGCTGCGGTTCCCTACGAAGTGACTGGTGGCGCCCTGGTAATGTCACTGGCCGATCTGCTTGATGCCCACAATGAGACTCTCAGAGCAGGTTGAGAAAACCGGGCTGTTTCACACTGAATGCCCCTGCCATTCACGGAGTCTTAACAATTGACTGTTAGCATCGCAGAAAGAGGCAGACGGCGTGATGCGCCCCACAACATAACGAGCAAGCGCATCCCGTCCGTGCATGAACCGAACGAGAGGAGGACCAGGTGGAGATGTACGCGAGTGGGTTATATACCGTCGGCGGTCTGATGATGATGCTCTTCCTGTCCGCCTGTGCGGCCAAGGGAGACAATTCGAGCGAGGGACCAACTCCGTCCGTTCAGGATAGGCTTGCGGCCGAAGCCATACCGGTAAATGAAAGGGACGGTCGCCGTCACAACGACAGCATACCTGTCGCCGGTTGATCACACACGCCGGGTTACTCACTTCCCCCTCGGGCGGTACTCCGAGTGCCGCCCGGCGGCGTTTTCGAAGACGACGCCTCCGACACACGACCTGCACTGAAACCACGAGGGTTCGTAGCAACGCTGATACGACTCATCACAAGCGGTCCCTCTTGACACCCACCGGTCCCATGTCTATAGTCAGTCCGTCCGCGGCCGGTCGCCATACCCACCAGCTTAATTGCTCCAGTATTGATAACTCTTGAAGGGACGCGAGCCTGCCTCAATCTTCGTGAAGGATTAGATGTCGTGATAGCTCGGGCTGCAGTGATATGGGGTGCTATTGGCCTTATCATCGCCCTCATCATCGATTTTGTCACCCCTTCCAACGCACATCTCTGGCTCTATGCCGGATTCGGATTTCTCGCCGGAGGGGGTTCCTGGGGACTGAACGAGGTTCGCCGCATCCCCCAGGGGCTGGTTGTCGGCGCCATCTTCGGCTTCGTAGTCGGACTCATCGACGGCACTATGATGGCGGCAGCCACATCTCCCGGAACGCTCAATCCGGCGCCATTCATAATCCTGAAATACGCGTCAACCGCAGGATTGTTCGCGCTTCTGGCCATGCTGCCATGGACGATCAGGTCTCTGTAGCAGACCAACAATTAACCGGTGCATCGCTCGTCGCTGTGAGAGTTCAGCACCGCTTCTGGGGAGAAGGATATGCACGAGGACATCTGCTTCACGGACGCCACCGGACTGGCCAGCCTCATTCGAAAGAGAGAGCTTTCGCCAGTCGAAGTGGTCAGTGCCCACCTGGAACGAATCTCAGCGCTGAATCCCAAACTGAACGCATTCATCAGAGTTGCGGAAGATGCTCTCGACCGAGCCCGGGAATCCGAAGGGGCGCTGGCGCGCGGCGAGATCTGGGGACCTCTCCATGGCGTGCCGTTCACGTGCAAGGATTCCTTCGATGTTGTCCGTTTCCCCACAACCTGCGGCTCAAGATTGTTCGAGCATCAGGTTGCCCGCGAGGATGCTACCAGCATAGCCCGCCTCAAGCGAGCGGGCGGCATCTTCCTGGGCAAAACCAATACGCCCGAGTTCACCCTCTGGTGGGAAACCGATAACAGTCTGTTTGGCAGGACGAATAACCCGTGGGATCTCAACCTCATTCCGGGAGGATCGAGCGGGGGTGAAGCCGCCGCACTTGCCACAGGGCTTACGCCTCTCGGTCTGGGGAGCGACGTTGGCGGTTCGCTTCGGATGCCCGCACACTACTGTGGGGTCGTCGGATTCAAGCCCACCCACGGCCGCGTTCCGCTGACCGGGTTGCATCCCGACGTCCTGTTACGCACGATGCACGTGGGACCACTGGCCAGAACCGTGCGTGATGCAGCGCTCGGGTTGCACATCTTGTCGGGAGTCGATGACATCGATCCCTGGTGCATTCCCATGGACCCGCCCACGATTCCCGCTGCAACCTCGACTCTCCGTCTGCGTGTTGGCTGGCTGGCGGATGGCCCTATTTCTCCAATAGACCCGGAGGTTCGCACTGTCGTAGAAAAGGCGGCCGAAAGCCTCCAGCTCATGGGTTGCGATGTGGAGCAAGTTTCACTCCCAATCCTGGAGGAGACCGATGCACTGGCCATTCCCGCAATCACGGGTAGTCTCGAAACCGGGTACTACTTCGAACCGATAATCCGTGGACGTGAATCGGAGTTGTCGCCGGTCATGCAGAGGCGACTGGCAGCTCCATGGCCTGATGTGCGCCGGTACTGCAAGTGTATGGCCGACTGGGAGACGCTCCGATGGGGCATGGCGGAGTACTTCAGGACGTACGACCTGTTGCTCTGCCCCACGATGCCACTCCCGGCATATCAGCACGGTCTCACGGAGCTTCAAATCGACGGCCATCTTATCAAGGCAAGGCAGAAGCTCATCACCGTGAATCCATGGAACCTGACGGGATCTCCTGCCATGTCAGTGCCCTTCGGGCTGAGTTCTACTCGTTTGCCGATTGGCGTACAACTCGTCGGTCGTCATTTTCGGGAACTGGAAGTTGTTCAGGCGGGTATGGCTCTCGAGGAGATGTCCGACGTGCGCCATATCCGTCCTCCCCTGCCATGATATCAGCGGCTCTCCCATTACGAGACACTCCCGACGTTCCGGGTTGCCATTCGCCATGGACGAACTATGTGTAGAGGGGCTCGATAAGGGAGCCAAGGTTCTCCCTCTCCGCTACCTCAAATACCTTCCACGCCGTCACTACATCCTGTATCGCCAGACCCGTGGTATCGAAGACGGTGATGTCTCGATCATCGGTCCGTCCGGGTGTGAGGCCGGCGGCTATGGCGGGAAGCTCCGCATAGACCCCGGAACGATCGAACTCGCCTCGACTCACCGGCACGTTGATCTCGCCGGCGTGACTCGCCTGCGTCCAGTCATCCACCACTACAATCGAGCGCTTGAGGATCGCAGGATCAACCTCCTGTTTGCCCCTGGCATACGTGCCGACACAGTTGATGTGCATCCCCTCGTGCACCCACTCATCCCTGACGATGGGGCGGTCGCTGGGGGTCGCGGTCACGAGCACATCACAACCCTTCACCACCTCCTCGATCGTCTCACAGGCTTGTGCGGGAATACCGAACGTCTCGGCCATATGCGCCAATTGCCGGGCCCGTTCGGGCACCAGGTCCGTAACCAGCAGCCGTTCCACCTGCATGCAATGCCTTATAGCATGGAACTGAAACGGTCCCTGAAATCCAGCACCCACTATGCCAAGTACGCGGGAATCACTTCGCGCCAACAGCTTCGTGGCAACGCCGGACACTGCACCAGTGCGCATCCCGGTCACATACGTTCCATCCATAATACACACCGGCTCACCGGTGTCAGGACTAATGAGCACTATCGTTGAAATGAGCGTCGGAAGCCCGTGATCGGTGGGATTTCTGGTATGGACGTTGATCAGCTTCACGGCAGCTTCGTCCATCTGTGGCAGATTACCCGGCATTATGAGCAACACTCCATCATGCGACGGGAAATGGAGATAGCTCTTCGGAGGCATCTCAGTTCTTCCCAAGCCCCGTTCGACGAATGCCTGCTCAATCAGCGGCACCACTTCGCGCATATCCAAGGTGTCGTTCAGATCGCTCGCCCTGAGGATGCGAAGCTTTCTCGCCATAATACCCAACTCCTCTCTTAGGTGACCCCTATCGGTCATAGTCTACCAATGCCGGGGGCGACAGTCAGCGCGTCGCCTCCAGCGACTCGATTCGACCCGGGCACAACGCCATACACTGATGCGGCTGACTCTGCATATCCACCAATACTAGACGGTCGCCATTGAGATATGCGGTGACAGACTACCATCTGTCGGGGGTTTTGGCATCACCCCTCGCTGCACTGTAGACTACCGCACCACGCATCGAAGCGCATCGGATCGACTGAGGGAGGAAGAACAGCATGTCAAAGTCAGAAGAGTATATGAAAGAGGCCTTCGCCGGAGAATCACAGGCAAACCGGAAGTACCTTGCGTTTGCACAGGCGGCAGAGGAAGAGGGCTTTTCGCAGGTTGCCCGCCTGTTTCGGGCCGCAGCGGAGGCAGAGACCGTTCATGCGCACAATCATCTGCGAGCACTCAAGGCTATCCGCAGCACGAAGGAGAACCTGGAGGAGGCCATCGCCGGTGAGACACATGAATTCACCCACATGTACCCGGAGATGATTGAAGCGGCGAAGGGGGAGGGACACCAGGAGGCACTTCAATCGTTCAATTACGCCAACGCTGTGGAGAAAGTTCATGGCAAATTGTTCGAGAGCGCATTGAGCACCCTGGGAGAGAAGTGCGAGACGTACGTCTACTACGTCTGCCCTGTGTGTGGCTTCACCTCGGAACTGGAGGCTCCATCTACCTGTCCTGTATGCGGAACCCCCGGACGGATGTTCAAGAAGATTGACTAGCAGATCACCGATTCTGGGGCGCAGCGGCCCGCGTTCATTGCGGGCCGCTGCTTCCTGCTTCGAGGAGTCGGCGCGGACGTCTACCGAAATAGTAGATAGCAGCGCCGACAACGAACGTCAACACGATGGCCAGCACCCAGACCAGTTTACCCATGCCGTCGCTGGGTTCATTCAGAAGGCAGTCCGCTAGGACACTCACCCAGAAGATGAATGCCGCCAGCACGACTCCCGCGATGAGTATCACCAGCATTGCCGACCATGGTTCCCATCGCATAGCCAAGGCAAATACGAGCAGGGCGAGGTAACATACCCCGAGCGCCGCGAGCAGCAGGGCGAGACTGCGCGCCATCCAACTCATCCGCCGCCTGAATAACAACATGCCGCAGGCGACAATCGCGACACCCGCAACAATCCATGCAATCAATACAAGTATTCCCAATGCAGTCAATGCAGCCTCCCTGGAAGGTTTTCCCCAGCGGGATCTAGATTCCTGAGACAGTATACTACCGGTGAGAGACACCAGTCAGTCTGCATGGGACGGACTGGTCTCCGAAGTCAGTACGCCGTTCGATATGCCAGGCCGGAGTGCCGACGCACATTTGCATCGAATCCCGTCACACACGGGGCCATCCGCCGTGCCTGCACCGACCCGAGGGCTGCACAGGCAGCCAATGCAACAGCCACCGTGGTACCATCGCGAGCCACTCCGCCCCACTCGGGCGAATCTCCCGCCACCTCGTCTAAGATGCCGGACTGGCCGCTCGCAAGCGTATCCGGACTGCACAGTTCATGCCCGGTCGAAGGTGACACCAACACATCGGAACGTCAACCCGGAGCACCATCGCAGAGCACCATGAGGGCTTCCCTCATCGACTCTATCAGGCTAGAATGGAGAATGCCGACTCCGGATATACGGGAGAAAGGACCTTGAACAAGATCGTCGCACTTGTCTATCGAAAAGCTGGCATCAACAGAGATCAGTTTCTCTCTTACTGGATGAATACGCACGGCCCCTTGATGCTGCAGATGGCACCCGGCCTTCTACATTACACGCAGAACGTTCCGAACGAGGCCGGTGCCAATCCCGAAGATCCCGATGGTATCTCTGAGCTGTGGTTTGAGGATATGGACGCGCTGCAGGACTATCTGAGTTGGCGCGACACTTCTGATGCTGCGGAGCTGCGGCTTGACGAGGATCGCTTTCAGGATACGCAGCGTACGCGAACATACGTCGTCGAGGAGCATGTATTCAAGCGTCCCGCACCAACCAATCTGCCGGGATAGCGGTTAAGGTACCGTGCCGCATACCCGGGATCGAAAGGAGCAATACAAATGGAGAGCAATCAGGCTACGCCACTGGAGATGACCCCGGAGGAAATGGACCGTCTGCTGCACAAAGTCAGCTATGGCCATATCGCGCTCGCCTTCGAGAACGAGGCCTATGTAGTCCCGGTCTCCTTCATGTACGACGGTTCCCAGATCTGGTTTCACGTCCCCCGAGAGGGAAAGGTCACGACATACCTCCAGGCCAATTCACAGGCGTGCTTCCAGGTTGACGAACTAATCGGAGATGAGTGGGGTTCGGTCATTTGCTACGGAAACGCCGAGTTGAGCGATACGGTGGACTCAAAGCGACAGTTCATCCAGCTCGCTGGAGAACAGTCTGCCTCCGATGAAGAACTGCAACAGATGGACATATATGTCTGCAGCCTCTCGATCCATGAGATGACCGGACGAAGGACTCCCGGTTATTGCATCTAAGAGATGCAGCCGTGTCGCTGAGTACCGGCAGCGGACGTACTCCCTCCCGTGGTCTCGTGTATCCCTCAATCGTCCCCAAGTGTCCGTAGTCAGGCCCTGGCACTGGAACCTGCCCGCGATTCCTTCAGTTTAACCACCCAACCGACGCTCCAGTTTGGGCCAACCACTTTCACTGCGCTATCTTGGTGGTGAAGACTCCGGAGAGGCTCTTCATGCCACAGATGACGGCACAAGACGGAGTCACACATTCCAGAAACATCGCTGAGAAGTATGGATAAAGGAGTTGACCATGCTAGAAACAGATTTCCTGCAGTCGGATCTCTTCCTTCTCATAGCAGTGGCTTCCAGGATCTTCCTCATTGTCCTCCTCGCAGTGATTCTCCGTTTCGTGCTTGCCCGTATCATTCGGAGGAGCATCAAGATCCACATTCCACTGAAAGCGAAGCTCGAGCAAGCACCACTTGCCGACAGATCAAAGACGGTATCCACAGTGCTGATTCAGGTCATGTCCGTTATTGTCTGGGTGCTCGCAGGATTGATGATACTCAGCGAGTTGGGCATAAGCACGGGTCCCGTTCTGGCAACGTTGGGTTTGGGGGCACTCGCAATCGGCCTTGCCGCGCAGAACATCATCCGTGATTACCTGCACGGCTTCTTCATTCTCATGGAGGACTGGTATCGAGTGGGAGAGGTCGCAGTGATATCCGGCACCGGCGGCCTGGTCGAAAGCATCAGTCTACGAAGAACGCTTCTGCGGGACCTTCATGGAACACTGCATATTATTCCCAACAGCAAGATCGATGCCGCGAGTAACATGACCAGGGATTGGTCACGCATCAACCTGAACGTGAGCGTGGCCTACAAGGAGAACCTTGCCCGCGTATTCCAGGTGATCAACGAAGTCGGACAAGAGATGATGAACACCGCTGAGTGGGGCCCGAACCTGTTGACTGCTCCACAGGTCCTGAGAGTTGATAACTTCGGGGAAAGTGGCATTGAAATCAAGATACTCGCGGATACCAAGCCCATCACGCAATGGGCACTCGCAGGGGAACTCCGACGAAGGCTTAAGGAGCGATTCGACGCCGAAGGCATAGAGATTCCCTGGCCACACACTAAGGTGTACTTCGGCAACGAGGTGCCCGGTCAGCCGCAACAGATTCCGCCCGGCTCAAACTAGGGCACGCGACAGCAGGGGCGTAGGGCGCTTGCGCGCTACTGCCCCTGCGACATCTCCGCCCGCGCCATTAGGTCAAGTCTCGGCGGTGAGAACACCTCGATGACTTTGCACCCGGACTCGTACGTATAGGAACCGTGTTCGGAACCGGAAGGCACCGTCATAATGTCCCCTGCCTTGATCCGATACAGCTTTCCGTCGAGTATTTCATCGCGTTCACCTTCCAGCACGATAACGATCTCCTCAGGCTCGTGACTGTGCACCTTGAATGAGCAGTGAGGCTGCTGAATGATGAAACTGACCGTCATATTCTCGGACCCATACAGATTCGCCAGTGCTCCCGGACCAAGTTGCACTTGCGGCAGCCCCCAGCATCGCTTCACACGCTGCATCTCTTCTTCAGTTGCACGTACCTCATTCGGCTCCGTCATCTCGATTCCTCCTGTCCTAGTATGCACGTACTGTCTCTATACTACACCGATCAAGTTCTCGTGCACAGTCGTAGCGACACGATGTTACTGACCATCGAGGTTTCACTTGCCGAAGTAGACGGCGTTTCGCCCTGCAGTTCGATTGAGTAAGGCTGTGACGATTAAGCACTCATTTTCCGCGGAAGCCACGTGACTATCCGCAATGCACCGGTACGTCCGGGCGGATGGTCTGCGAAGACACGCGTCTGACCGCCAGAGCGGCTATTCCTGGTCCGGCGCGGCCGACTCGCGGCGCGCCGAGCCGTCGGCATGACCGTACTGCTATCCCGCGCTGAATCCGACTCCATGACAGTTGTGGCAGACCTCGGCTATCCGGTGCTCTTCTGTGACGTGCCGACCGTCCTCGTAGCCCAGTCCGTACGCTTCGTC
>PUON01000112.1 GCA_003552125.1 Dehalococcoidia bacterium
GCGAGTGACGAAACCGTCAAATGGGGCAACGATCTCAGGAGAGAGCATGAGCGATTCCTCGAGGTTCATCCTCGCATCCTCAAGACGCCTGAGGGCCACCTCGAGTTGCAGTTCGCGTATCTCAATTTCCGAATCATCGCAACAATCGCGGATGACGATATCGCCGGTGATGCTGGTGGCAGTCCTGCTCTTCGCCTGTTCAAGTGCGTGCTCAGCCTGCTTGACGCTCGTCTCGGCAGATAGCACAGCGATCCTCAATGACCGCAATTGATTCTCCCATCCGGAAGTGTCAAGGGTTGCCAGAATCTGTCCTTCTGTTACGGAATCCCCCACCTCAACATACAGCTCTCCAACGGTACCCGCCATCTCGAAGGCAAGCTCTTCCTGTTGGGAGAACGTGAGGTTGCCCGAGGCGCTCACTTCGACATCAAGAGAGCTGCGAGTGACTGCGGCAGTACTGGCTCCGGTCGCGTCAGGATCGTCTGATGGTGTTCTGCAACCTGCTATTGCGATCACAAGAAGTGCGCAGAACAAGAGCGCAGTCAACTTGAATCTTGTCATGTACATTCACCTGCAGTAGAGTCACATCGACACAGTATATGCCACGTTTTCCGAGTATGACAGAGGAATGTTAAGAAGTGGTGAAGTGCCTCGTAGAGTCACCAAGTGCTACGCTCACAGGCGTTCGCCAGAAATTCACATTCGGCCCGTATAATCGAACGTTATGGGACGCTGGTTCTCACGAGCTTTCGCAGTCTTCTCGCTCGTGTGCATCCTTCTCCCTGGTGCATCTGCCTTCGCTGCTTCTATTCCGATACTCGAGTGGACTCGGGTGAGTGGTCCCGGGGATGAGGATCTTCTGGTCGTAACGCCCTCTGAGGTGACCGGTATTGCTGCAGGAAGAAATGGAGTTGTGTATGCCATAGACGGCGAGAATGGCCGCATGTACCGTTCACTGAACTATGGCCTCGACTGGGAGGACATCACCAGATATTTGAACCGGGCGGGTGTCGGACTTCCGGCTACTATTGTGGCCGTTGCACCCGATAATGCAGCAATCGTTGCGGTAGTGAGCGACGGCGGCGCGTCAGTCTGGATGTCTCTGGATGGCGGCTACGAGTGGGAGGATACCCGGCTCCCGGCTGTGCAGGGAGAGCTCCTTGCGATAGACATAAGCTCGAAGTACATCTATGATGGACGGGAATACCGTGATGTTGCGGCCGGCACCGCCTCATGGGGTGATGGCGAAAGCAATGGCGAGTTACTGGTTGTGCAGGCAGGGGCAATATGGTCCGGTTGGCGCAAGCAGAATATACGTGTTGATCCCGACCATATTGGTGCGGATGTCTGCACGCTGAAGTTCTCTCCCTCCTATGCGATTGATCACACCCTTGTGGTCGTTGCCTCGACGGGATCGGACGTGGACGCTGCGCACCAGGAACGAACCTGGATCGTGCTCGGAGAACGTGATAAGGGAACAGGGACGACTTCCTGGGACAGCTTTGAGGATTACGGGTATCCCCTCGAACTGGTGGACGCAGGTGACGCCATTGATGTGGAGAGCATTCGTTCTTCGCTGGCATTGCCTTCAGATTACAACACCCTGATACCTGCAGGACGCAACCTCTTCGTCAGCGTGGACCGCACCCCTGATCATGACGATGATGTGTATCGAGTGGATGGAGGCATTCCCGAGGACGAAGCGGTACGCATGAATGTCGATGGTTCTGACGATATCGGCATATGGAGCGTCGCGTACAGAGGAACGCGTAGTGCTGGAATCCTTTTGGCTGGCGAGAGAGAGCCGATTCCTCCTGATGGGATGAACACTCAGGTATGGCGTTGTGAGTTGCCGTTCGCCCTCACGCCACTGTGGCTGGAAGCCGAGGTTCCTCCCACGGGGCCGGGGCACGCAGCACTCGCATGGGCTCCGGGCGTATCTCTGGCCTACTGTGGCACATCCAGTCGGCCCGGCGCTCCTCTCGATGAGAGCGCCTTCTCTGCGAGTAGCGACGCCAGCCACTGGCGGCAGATGGGACTCATCGATACTCATCTGCTCATGACCGATCTGGTGGTTACCCCCGGCGGTGAGAAGCTGTTTCTCACTACTTCGAATGAGTGGGGGCCGGAGTCGGTCTGGCATAGCTTCGGCGATCCACTGGGTCGGCGGTGGGAGCGCGTGCTCACCGTCGACACCGATACGGATGCTGTTGTGGTCAAGCTGAGTCCAGACTACGAGGTGGACGAGACTCTGTACATTGCCGTCTATGATAGCGACATGTTAGCCGTGTCACACGATCGCGGTAATTCGTGGCAGTGGCGGAGGAGCGTGCCGGAAGCTATACGTGACTTCATAGTTGTGGACGAAAACACGCTGATTGCGGCGATCCCCGGCGGAAGGGTAATGGGAAGTACAAACACGGGCAGAAGCTGGGACTCCGCAGTCGACACTGGGCTTGACGAGATCAACATGCTGGCGCGCGCAGCCGATGGCACACTGTTCGCTGGTGGACGCGATGGCCATGTTGCGTATTCCATGGATGGGGGTAGAAGCTTCGTCCTTATTGACGAGCCGGTCGGTGTAGGAGATGTGCATGTGCTTCCGGACATAGGCTTTGAACATAATAGCTGGATCTACGCAGCCTCAGCAGGAAGCGACGAGGGCGTGTGGCGCTGGAAGATAGGGTTCTCAGTTTCATGGCAGCAGCTCGATCGGGACATAACGGCGCCCGGCGATGGTCAGCAGATTGGTGGGCTCCTCCTCGGACCCGAGGGTACGCTCTACGCACTGAGAGTGGAATCGGCCAACGCCGCTACCGGGGGCATGACAAGATGGCTTTGCCCCGCATGTGAGCCCTGCGCGGATCATGTATTCGATCACGTGACTAATGGCCTTCCTCCCGGTACCACATTCGCGAACTTACCCGTTTTCGCTGAGAGTTCGTATCCGGTCGGCACGCTTTGGGGAGACGACCAGAAGAACGACGTGTTTGTGATTGACACTCAGGAGCGGCAGATACTCATGTTCAGGGACACTCTCTGCAAACGTGGACCTAATCTCGCCCTTCCCCAGGATGGCGCACAACTCGATGAGGATCCCTGTTATTGCCTGCAGGGTCTGACGTTACTCTTCGAGTGGGAGAAGCTCAAGCGCGTCAATGAGTACGAGATTTCCTTCTATCACGATGCGATGGTCGCAGCATGGCTATGGAGTGACTTGACCGACTACGAAGGGAAGGTATACAGCGCTTCTGCTGGTGGCGTCGACTTTCGCAACGCCGTCACATATGGGTGGCGCGTTCGGACGACGGATCCATTGTTGAGCCCGTGGTCTAACATGTGGCAGTTCCATCCGCTGTTGCTGAATGTGACTGATCTCCATCCGGCTCCTGGGTCGACAGATGTATCGATTCGGCCCGTGCTCACGTGGTCGGGGCCAGGGAGTGCCGAGGCATACGAGTTCGTGCTGGCTAACGACCCTGACTTCGAGCACGTCATCGCGTCCCATACTGGCGATGCCGCTTTGGATGTCGGCTGGTGGAGTAGTGATGCCGATCTGTCGCACGGCACAAACTACTTCTGGCAAGTCAGAGCGGTGAGCGGGAATCTTCACAGTCCTTGGACCCGTGGCGTCTTCACCACAGAATCCCGCCCCGAGGAGGTGGTCTTACCACCGCCAAGACTCGTTGAAGTATTGCGGCCGTCTCCGGCGGTGCCGGATGTGCTGATATGGACGATGTTCGGGCTGGGTGTGCTCCTGATGAGTGCACTGATTGTGCTGGTCCTGAGTAACGGACGTCGCTAAGCGCGCGACTTCGCTTCGTGCCCGTCATCTCTGAACACAGGGACGGTGAAACAGAATCGGCTTCCCGCCCCCGGGGTGCTGGTGACGCTGATAGTCCCTCCATGGGCCTCAACCAGTCCCTTGGATATGGTCAGTCCCAGTCCCCGTCCGCCAGTTGCCCGCGTTCGGGATCTGTCGGCGCGGTAAAACCGGTCGAATAGGTAAGGAAGATCATGCTCCGCAATACCCGCTCCGTCATCCGATATCGACACTTCAACATATCCGCTCCGAGGCACGGCTTCCACGGTAATGTGTCCGCCCTCGCGCGTATGAGCAATTGCATTGTCAAGGAGATTCCGGAGCACCTGACTGATTCTGTGATAGTCGATAGCAACCAGTGACAGCGAATCATGTGTGCGCAGTTCCAGCGTGATGAGGTGGGCGCTCGCCATTGTCCGCATGGCGTCGGTGGTATGTGACAGCAGTTCCGTGATGTCTTCAGGCTGGATATCAAGCTTCATCTGCCCGGCCTCGACCATACTGATCTCCTGCAGGTCGTCCACGAGCCGTGAGAGAAGCAATGCCTCGGCGTCCAGTGTGGCGACAGTCTCCTCATCGGGCTCGATTACCCTGTCTCGAACCGCTTCGATATAACCCCGTATATTTGACAAGGGCGTGCGCAACTCATGCGCGATGTCGGCGATCATCTGCCTCTGGACCTGGTTCGCGCGCTGTAGTTCTCCCGCCATGGTGTTGAACGCAGCAGCCAATTCCCCGATCTCGCCCTCGTCAGTTACCTCGACGCGTTGCGACAGGTCTCCCGCTCCCACTCGTTGCACGGCGCCTCTCAGATCAGCCACCGGCGCGAGGATGCGCCTTGTGAGAAACCACGCCAGGACTACCGCGAAGCCGGTAGCTACGAGGAGTCCCAGCAGCAGGAATTGTCCGATCCGTTCCAGCGTGACTGCCAGGAGCGCACGCTCGGTTCCTGGTGGTGTCTGTGCTTCTACGTACAGCGTGCCAAGCAACTGTGCCCCACCAAAAGTGGATACCAGCATGCCAGGCTTCTCTTCAAAGTAGCTTGATCCGAGCAGTTCCTCGGTCGAATCCGCTACCACTATCCCGTCGGCATCCGTGACGATGATGCGCCATTCCCACATATCGGCAATATGTTTTACATAAGGCTGAATCCCGGTCCAGTCGCCCGAGTTGATGTAGTAGCGTACCAGGGCGAAGCGCACATCCTCCGCACGCTGTGCGTCCACGTTGGCCCGGAACCGCTCGAACTCGGCTTCGGTAGACCAGCTCATAAAGGTGAACACGGCGAGCAGGGCCACCAGGATGACCACTGAGAAGGCGGCGATCATGCGGAATAGCAGGCTACGATTCTTCATCGGAAGCCTCCGAGAACACGTAACCCGCACCATACACGGTCTTCACGTAGCGCGGCCGCGCAGGATCCGGTTCAAGCTTGCGTCGCAGATTCCGTATGTGTGCATCGATAGTCCGCTCGTAACCGTCGAAGTCCTCCCCGAGCGCCTTCTCGATTAGTTGGTCCCGACTGAATACGCGACCGATCTGGAGTGCCAGCACGCCCAGCAGACGAAACTCAGCTCTGGTCAGTCCCAGAGGTTGTTCGTTCAGGAAACCCTCGCGCTTCCTGAAGTCCAGGCGCAGTGCACCTCTTAACAGCTCATCAGGGCCACGTTCTCCGGGCAGACGGCGCAGCACTGCTCTCACCCGAGCGGCCAGTTCACCAGGACTGAATGGCTTGGTAACGTAGTCGTCGGCCCCGATGTCCAGTCCCGTAAGCTTGTCAGCGTCCGTCGTGCGTGCGGTCAGCATGATGACAGGCACGTCTGATTCCTGCCGCAGAGTCCTGCAAACCTCTATTCCATCGACATGCGGCAGCATGAGGTCCAGTACGATGAGATCCGGCTTCTTCTCTCTCGCCAGCGAGATGGCCTTCGCTCCATCCTCAGCTATAATGACGGTATGGCCGTCCTTCTGAAGGTAGAGTTTGACCAGTTTCGCGGTGTTCGCGTCGTCGTCGACGACCAGTATCCTGTGTGCCATCGTTCTTATCACGGCCAATCCGTGCTCTCCGAGGTTCAATTGTAGCGCACGTCAGGGAATGCACATGAAAACGAACAGGAAAGATGCCTGCCAGATCCGGCCCCATGCTTCATTATGCTTGGCGGTGCCTCAGCCCACTGTTTCATATATAGGGATCCATTCCCTGGATCCTTCCTCCCCTATTTCTCTTACAGGCCCTGCTGAATGGGCATGCCTCACGTCAATCAACGCCGAGACTCGCTGCCACTCGAGCCACCAGCATGTCCCCCCGTCCACGGCTGCCGCGCTTCAGTGCCTTGTGTCAGGCAACCGCACGTTGGGTGACGGCCGAGTTTCATTGACAGAGCCACGGGTATCTGGCACAGCACATCTGACCTCAACTCACTTACGAAGCTGGCCGACTGTCGGCCTACCGGTTGCGCAGCCTCATTGAACACGTTCCCGTGCTTATCATGCGATGAGACTAGCAGGAGATTATCAAGTTCTCGTCAAGGAATGCCGGCTACCCACGAAAACCCGGTGTCCCTGTTGCGGTATCAGCAAGTACGTGTGCGGCGACCGGCGGGAGACGGCGAGATGTTACACGAATCCGGGGGTTGTGCGCACAACCCCCAGGAGAGAGAGGTGCCCGCTGCCACCTGCGGGCTTTATCTCCAGCCGGACAGCCTGTCCGGCGTTTGCCATCAGGCTAGCACTTGATTGTCAATTTCCCGTGAATGGGGCGTATGATAATCCGCAATTTGTGCGCGCTTCGCATCGTGGTGTGCTGGTCTGGTGCGATTCCATCGACCTGATGACCACTAAACCATCCATCCGGTTGAGACGTAATATGTTCTGTCTACCGTCGTGAACCATTACCGGAACGAATATGCTAACGATTGAGGATGCGCGAATTCATTGCAGAAGGAGTGTGATACATCGCAGGAAATCGCGTAGGTAATGGTGAGACGCGACAATACCTGTGAAGGACAGGGCAAGGAGACTGAGATGGACGATATGAGAGTGCTGGTAACCTATTCGACGGTACATGGTTCGACCGCGGAGATTGCGCGAGCCATTGCTCTCACGCTCTGTCGCACGGGCATGGACGTGGACGTATTGCCTGTTGCAGAAGTGCATGATGTCAAGGCGTATCACAGTGTCATTGTCGGGAGCGCGGTATACGGTGGGAAGTGGCGCCAGGAGGCGGTGGACTTCCTGAAGCGTTACGGCATTGATTTGTTTAACCGGGATGTATGGGTGTTCCAGAGCGGTCCTCTCGGACACTCAGCGCAGTACATAGTGCGATCGCTCCCTGTGAATGTGGCATTACTGGCGGAGTATCTGCGTGTCAAGGGATCCGCGACGTTTGGAGGTAAGCTGGACGGCATGCAGGGAGGACCTGTGGGAAGGTTTCTTGCGCGTGCCGGCCTGCAGGGAGACTACCGCGACTTCAATGAGATACGTCTCTGGGCTGAACAGATCGCTCGTGAGACGGCGATGAAGGCGGTAATCAGTCGCAATCAGGCCGGACGTCTGAGTCGATCGGGGAGTCGTAGATGATAAATCCGGTGAAAGGCCGAGTGTGAGAAATGGCGGCCGAACGCGCCGCCATTTCTCTTCTCTCGAGTAATCAGCCGATGCTCCGGCACGAGATGCTGCCGCATGCTACCTCCGGATCCACTCGTCGTCAGCTCCTGCGTGATTCGAGAAACGCAACCCGTTCAGCCAGTCTCCGCACTGTGGTCGACTGATTCTTCGTATCCCAGAGTTGACGGGCCAGCACATGGTCTCCGACTACGTCTGCGACCCAGGTTGCGAAATCGTTCTTCTCTCTATTGACGTGAAATAGAAACACGTCCTCCTGCATGCTGCTGACGGCACGTGCCAGGTCGCGCATGTTCCAGAACTGGCTCCCATCACGACAGCGGAATACGAAATGCTCGGGGACATTCGACAGGAGTCTCTCGGCTTCGTTCGCAAGCATTCGCGGCATGTCGCCCCTCCTCTAACCTCGCATTGAATGATGTATTGTGAATTCAATCCTCGCGAAACACGATGCGTGGAAGACTATTCAATCACCTGATTCCGAAAGTACCAGGAGTGTGCGCTCGCCTACCTGAACCGTTCCTCCATCGTCTACCGTCTCGTTTGTATCGTCAATGAACCCTCTGCGGGTGTCCAGTCTCATCGACCATTTGCCACGCACCAAGCCGTCTCCTAACTTGAAATCGATAGGTTCGTGATATGCGTTCAGAAGTATGAGGAGAGTAGCTCCAGTGACGCTCTCGCCTTTGTGGTTCGTTTCTCCAGGCATGTCGCCAGCCAGCAGCACTCCGATACAGCGAAGCCACGATGATTCCCAGTCCTCCTCGTTCATCTCCTGGCCGTCCGCCCTCAACCACATTATGTCCCTGATGTCAGTGCCTCTAATGCGACGTCCGAGGAAGAACTTGCGTCGTCTTAGTACGGGGTTATCCCGTCGAAATGCGGCCATGCGGACGGCGAATTGCACCATTCTCTCGCCGGCTTCGTCGAGCGACCAGTCATACCAGCTGAGGTCGTTATCCTGGCAGTACGTGTTGTTATTGCCCAACTTCGTGTGCCAGAGTTCATCCCCACCGTGAATCATAGGCACGCCCTGAGAGAGAAAGAGCAGTGAGAACAGATTGCGGGCTTGTCGTTCGCGCAGTTCGTTGATGGCATCACCGTTGGTTGGACCCTCAACGCCGCAGTTCCACGAAAGGTTTTCGTTCGCTCCATCGCGATTGTCCTCTCCGTTGGCCTCGTTGTGCTTCTCGTTGTAGCTCACAAGATCCCGGAGACTGAACCCGTCGTGTGCGGTGACGAAGTTAATGCTGGCGTAGGGCCTTCGCCCGGTCTCTTCGTATAGATCGCTGCTTCCCGCCATTCGACTGGCAACGCTTCCGACGTGACCATCGTCGCCTCTCCAGAAGCGGCGTACGGTGTCCCGGTAGTCGCCGTTCCATTCCGTCCACAGAACGGGGAAGTTGCCCACCTGGTAGCCGCCCTCTCCGACGTCCCATGGTTCGGCGATGAGCTTAACGCGCGAAATGACCGGGTCCTGGTGAATGATGTCGAAAAACGCCGACAGCCGGTCGACGTCATGCAACTCACGGGCAAGCGTGGCAGCCAGGTCGAACCTGAAGCCGTCCACGTGCATCTCCTGTACCCAGTACCTCAGGCTGTCCATTATCAGCTTCAGCACCTGGGGATGACGCATGTTCGGACTGTTCCCGGTGCCGGTGTAATCCATGTAGTAGCGTGGGTTGTCTGGCACGAGTCGATAGTACGTAGGGTTATCGATTCCCCTGAAACTCAACGTGGGACCCAGTTCGTTACCCTCGCACGTGTGGTTGTAGACGACGTCGAGGATGACCTCGATACCGGCCGCGTGAAGTGCCTTGACCATCTGCTTGAACTCCTGCACCTGTTGTCCGCGATCGCCGGTACCTGAATACCGTGATGTGGGTGCGAAGAATGAGAGCGAGTTGTAGCCCCAGTAGTTGCTCAGACCTCGCTGAATAAGGTGGTGCTCATCGACGAACTCGTGTACAGGGAGTAGCTCTACAGCCGTTACACCCAGGTTCTTCAGATGCCGAAGCACAGGTTCCGAGGCGATACCCAGGTAGGTGCCGCGTTGCTCCTCAGCAATCGTCTCCAGCTTCTTTGTAATGCCTTTCACATGCGTCTCGTAGATGACGCTGTGGTGCCAAGGAGTGCGGGGGTGATGGTCATTCTCCCAGTCGAATGACTGATCGATGACGACGCTCCTGGGTACACCACCTGCGCTGTCCCTGTCGTCGAAGCTGAGATCCTCCTCGTCCGAGCCGGCTATGTAGCCGAACACCGGCGCGTCCCAGTCCACTGCCCCACTGAATGCCTTTGAATAAGGGTCCACCAGGAGCTTGGCGGGGTTAAAACGCAGTCCCGATTCGGGCTTATAAGGACCTGATACTCTGTACCCGTACAGCTGTCCGGGACATGCGCCCTCCACGTAGCCGTGCCTGACGTAGCCGGTCACCTCCCTCAATGCGTGACGTGCTGTTTCCTCGGCCGGGTTCTCGGGATTGTAGAAGCACAGGTCGACTTTCTCTGCGTGCTCGCTGTAGAGCGCGAAGTTGGTTCCTTCGCCATCCCATGTGGCGCCCAAAGGATATGGCCTTCCTGGCTGCAGCTTTGGTGACATGCTGACCTCTCTTATTGCGTGCGTCCCCGGTCCGCATTAGCCGGACTGAACACATGTCGTACATGTGTCCTGCGCCACCAAGGAGGGGTTGACGGCCAGTGGCGCCCTGTTGCCACATGATTGGGGCATTCAGCCAATACTTTCAATTAGCGCTGGGCGGACGGTGGACGATGCTGCCGCTACTCCGAGGGAGGCAGCGTCAAGCTGTGAAGGTTCAGCCACAGATTCCAGTGCGCGCTGGGTGACCACCTCAAACGGTCGGGCGAGCGCTCCATGAACACGCGCCCTGCTCTCGAGTCGCTCAATCAGTCCGTCAACGACGAAAGGCCACGTGTATTGACGTGCCGTCACCTGGCCGGCATTTCTCAGTCGTCGCGACACTTCTGGATGTGCAGCCAGGTAGTCCAGATATCCCGCTATCTCGTCTGCGTCATTCGTGTCCAGTACGATGCTGTTGAAGAAGTGCTGTGCGTAGTCCTCGCCGGTTCCACCAGTGAACACCACGCCGGAAGATGCCATGACCTCGAGTCCAACGAGGCCGAAAGGCTCGTGACTGCTGTTGGCGAGAACCGCATCACAGGCGTAGTACAGGGTCCGAAGTAACTCGTGCTGGCAGTGGAATCGAATGTTGAGTACGTCCGCACCTGCTGCTGCAATGATGGCGTCCAGTCTTTCGTCGACGCTTTCACCTGCCGTGGTTACGTCTCGGACATCGAGTCCCAATGCAACGGCGCGCCGCAGTACGTCGGCTCCATACCCCTCCATGCCTCCTCGAGCGATGAATACTGGGTGTCTCCCGCCTGCCTTCAATCTGGCCGTACCCTCGATTGATTGCATCCAGGCCTTGCCAGGATCCCAGCGCGCAACCTTGAGCAGCAGCGGGTCACCCGCAAGGTGTTTGCGCACGCGTTCGGCTGCCTGCTCGTTCACCGGCCGTAAGAGTTCTTCCGGGATGCCGTTGGGTATTACCAGTGTGGGGACTCCCATATCGCGCATGATATGCTTCATGTAGCGGCTCACGGCCGTGATTGTGGTCTCGCGCTTCAGACGCTCCCAGTCGATATGCTCGAATCCGAACGTGTTATTCGCGTTCCAGAAGATGCCTACTTCATCCCGCAGTCCAACCGCCTTCAGTTGCTCGCTCAGGCGGCAAGCCGCCTCGGCGGTGTGCCATTCTTCTGCGAGAACTGCGACGAGCTTGCCCTCTTCGACCGACGGCCTGACGATATGCTCGATGATCCACGGCGGAATGGACCGACTGAAGTCCTCGTGTTTCGCGTACTCGCCCTGGTAGACCCCATTGGGGCAGCTCTGGCTGATCCACTGGCACCAGCGGTGCAGGATAAGGTTGCCGTTCTCTGTTGATTCCTCCCCCTTAAGATGAGGGTCGCCTATGAAGAAAAGGTGCGTAAGAAAGTCCTTTGATGCAAGTGTCCGGGCAAGCTGGGCAATGCGAACGCCTAGACCGCCTGCAAGCGCATAAAGGTCAGGGCCTTCAAAGGAAAGCAGTACAAAAACCGTGTTTTCACCCCTCATGCTCTCGGGTTTCATGTGGGTAAGCCCCCCGGTCGCTGATATTGCTGGTGCCCCGCGATATGGTAGACAGGCCATACAGGCCTTACAACGGATGGAATACGCCCAGGCTCGCACCCACTGTCTTCCCCCTCACCTCCCTGTATCCGCGGTCGACGCCAGCAGGAACAACTGCATTGTACGCTACAACTTGGGCGTGTCAAAACGCTATTGTACGTGTGTATGCTCCGTAGCCGGATAGACGCGAGGGATTTCCACGAAAAACACGAGACCGGTGCCGTTTGGCGCAAGGGATCGCACCCCTTACAGGCCATCTCCGGGTCCTCTTCGGTCAGAATGGTATCCAGTGCTCTCCGATTTCGAGAATCTGTATGTTGGTGCCGGGGTGAGCTTTTGCGGCGGCAAGCACCCGTTCAACCGGCGTCTCGAAGTAGTGCATCGGAACCGTTGTTCCCGCCTTGATCGACGCCGCGCACTGCATGGCTTCATCAGGAGGCATTGTGTAATGCCCATCTACCGGTAACAGGGCGATGTCTACTGGGGCGATCTCCTTCATTTCGGGGATGAGTTCCGTGTCGCCGGCATGATATACCGTGTGCTCGTCCAGTGTGAGCACGTAACCGAGTCCGGCACCCCTCGGATGGAACGGGCTGCCTGGTTCCCTCTCCCGCACAATGTTGTATGCGTGGACCGCCTGAATGCCGATAGGGCCGACACGCATTGTCTCCCCCGGGGCGATGACCTGGACACTGCCCTTAAGCTTTTCGCGGCACGCCTCGGGGCCGATAATGACGGTGGAAGAAGTTCTTAGTGGCGCGATGGACTGGGGATTGCAGTGGTCCATGTGCTCGTGCGTCAGGAGGATAATATCGGCAGATTTGAGGGAAGAGAAGATGCTTCGAAGTCCAGATCCGCAGTACTCCATCGGGACGGGATCGACAAGAACTGTCCTGCCGTTACCGTGAAGGGAGAATGCCGCATGACCAAGCCAGGTTATATCCATTCCTCACCTCCTCTTGGGGCGCTCATGCCTATGTTCTAGTCCCGTATGAACACCGCTCCCGTCATCGCAGATGTCACCAGCTTTGCGTACCTTTCCAGGTAGCTCCCTGGCAACGCCTTCGACGGTGGGCGAGACCACGATGCGGCACGACGTGTGAGCTCCTCATCGCTCACCTCAAGAGTGAGCCTCCCTGCAGGTATATCGATGCTAATGGTATCCGCTTCCTGGACCAGTCCCAGAGGGCCGCCAGCGGCGGCTTCTGGAGAGACATGGCCGATAGCCGCGCCGCGGGTCGCCCCCGAGAAGCGCCCGTCTGTTATGAGCGCCACTGAATCGCCCAGGCCCATGCCGATGATGGCGGCAGTAGGGGCGAGCATCTCCCTCATTCCCGGTCCACCCCTTGGGCCCTCGTAACGAATGACCACAACGTCTCCCCTGCGAATCTCGCCACCATAGATGGCCTTCACTGCGTCCTCTTCCTGCTCGAATACTCGAGCCGGTCCACGGTGCTGAAGCATCTCGGGCACGACTCCAGCTGCCTTGCACGCTGCGCCGTCCGGCGCCAGGTTGCCGTACAGCAGGGCAAGCCCTCCGGTCGCTGTGTACGGGTTGTCCAGAGGCCGTATGACTTCCGGATCCTCGACGCGCGCATCCTGGATGTTCGCCGACACCGTAGACGCGGTTGCGGTCAGGTGGTCCCGCAGCAAGCCCGCGTCCAGGAGCTGTTTCATCAGTGCGGCAATGCCGCCCGCATGATCGAGGTCAGCCGGAAAATGATTCCCTGATGGCTTGATCCGTGTCAGATTGGGTGTGAGTCTGGCGATTTCGGTCACCATTTCCATGTCTATCCTGATGCCTGCCTCATTGGCGATTGCAGGAAGGTGCAGGAGCGTGTTAGTGGAGCCGCCGATGGCCATATCCACCACGAATGCGTTCCGGAAGGCAGCTTCCGTCAATATGTCTCTTGGCCGGATGCCCCTGCGGTACAGCTCCATAATCTGCATGCCGGTTCGTTTGGCCAGTGCGACGCGCCGTCCGCTGACTGCCATTGCGGTGCTGCCCGGCAGGCACATACCCAGTGCTTCAGTCAGGAAGTTCATAGTGTTGGCCGTGCCCATCAAGTTGCAGGCGCCGCAACCGGGTAATGCGCCATGCTCGAACTCTGCGAGTTGATCCCACGTCATTTCACCCCGTTGAACAAGACCCTGAGCTTCCATCAGGTCCGTGTAGCCAACCTCGCGTCCGAAGCACCACCCGGTGGACATTGGGCCGCCACTCACCACAATGGCAGGTATGTCGAGCCGTGCGGCGGCCATGAGCATGCCGGGCGTGATCTTGTCGCACTCTGTCACGAGCACCATCGCATCGTACGAGTGTCCGTTTACCATGCATTCGATGGAGTCGCAGATCAACTCTCTGCTGGCGAGTGGATAGTGCATGCCGAGGTTTCCCTGTGCGATACCATCGCAAAGGCCGATAGTGCCGAATTCAATCGGTGTGCCACCGGCTGCGAGCACTCCTTCTCTTACTGCCTTGGCTATGATGTCCAGATGCAGGTGACCCGGCATAGTCTCGTTTTGTGGGTTGACGATGGCAACAAGAGGCCGGTCGAGTTCCTCCGGAAGCATGCCCATTGAGTAGTACAGTGCGCGGTGTGTGGCCCTCTCAAGTCCTTTCGTTGTGACGTGGCTTCTCATCGTGCATCCCCCTTGCTAAGTCTACAGGGATACTGTAGAACGGCAGAGGTATTCTGGACAATAGGTGCCTGTTCTCCAATGCTGCGGCAACTATGGCTATCCTGCGTGGACGGCAGTGGGCGGGCTACCGCTTTACCGGGTTAAGCTTGCGAGGCGCGATGAACCACATCATTGTGGCCGTCGCGATCATGGCGGCAACGAGCATGAAGTAGGTCGGAACGTAGCTGCCGGTGATGTCGTGAAGGTATCCCGCCAGCCACGGACTCAGCATGCCACCTGCCGCGAAGCCGACCAGCATCGTGCCGGCTATCCTTCCATAATGCTTGCCGTGAAACAGATCGGCCAGCGTAGCGTTGAGGACACAGGGTATTGCCCCGAAGCTGGTTCCGAAACCTATCGCTATGATTGGCGGCAGCCATGGAGTCGAGGTGTCGAGCATGACGAAATAGAGGGCAATGAACAAGGCGGAGATGAGGCTAGCCGGAATGAAGAGACGCTCACGTCCGGTTCGGTCAGAGAAAGCACCGAGTAGATTGCCAATGGCAAAGGCGATACCGAAGAGACTGTAGAATGTGGCAGAGGCGATGGGGGTGTAACCCGCATCGAGATAGAAATAGACCTGGTGTGATACTGCGAGCTGCTCGACCACTCCCATCGAACAGAGCCAGGTGAGGAGTATCAGCCAGAACTGGCGGGTGCGTATGGCATTACGCACGGTCCAGTCTCTACTGCGCCATTCGCTTGCTGCCCGATACACGGAGACCCTCTCCTGATTGGCTGTGGCCTCCTCCGAAGTCATCCCATCCGGAAACAGTCCCTTATCAGCAGGAGTGCGCCGCACGACGATGACGCATAACGGAGCAATTAACAGAAAGATGGACAGTCCGATCACAACGTATGCCGTTTGCCAGCCGAACGACGAAATGATGTATTGAGCACCGGATGCCGATACAAGGCTTATTCCAAATCCTGCGCCAAGGATTCCGAAAACCAGCGCGCGTTTGCGAACAAACCAGTTCGCCAACACGGTCGCCACCGGAGCCCAACCAGCCATGCTGAGTCCTATTGCTGCCACGACTCCATACAGCAGGTAGAACTGCCACTTCTCTGTGGCCAGGCTGCAGCCGGCCATGCCAATGCCAATGAGCAGCGCTCCTGTGGCGAGCACATAGCGCGGTCGGAAACGGTCAGCCATCGCGCCCGCGATTGGCGCGAAAAGACCGTAGAAGAGAATGTTGATGGAGAAGATGATTGCAGTATCGCCGCGACTCCAGCCGAATTCCTCGACTATGGCGGGGTAGAAGACGGAGAAGGTGTTCCGACAGATGAAGCCGCCCATGATAGTAAGGAAGCCGATGGCCAGGATCGCCCAGCCGTAGTAGAACGGACGTCTCGTTACCATGCTGCCACGCTTAACGCTCCTCTATTCCGTTCGAGGCATGTTGGTCTCCTCGCCATTTGAGGCACGAGGCCAACCCTGCCTGCTCACCTGTCGTTGTCTGTCTCGGAGGATCTCGTCGGCGATGATAATCCCGCGATCCGAAATGGCGTTGGGTACGTGATCCGCGACCGCTTTCTGGCTTCGATAGCAGCGCCCGTCTGGATTGTTACTCTTCTTCCGGCTCAGCCTCACCATTTTCGGAGAAGAAGTCCAGGAGCAGCTTGTTGACCGCATCGGCTGCTTCGAACGCGACGCTGTGTCCGGCCCCCGGAATAATCGCCACGCGTGCGTCTGGTATGCGTACGCCGAGGACGTCTGCATTCTCCAGAGGCACAAGCACATCGTCATCACCCTGCAGTATGAGCGTCGGGGCGGTGATATAAGCAAGGCGCTCCCATGAGTCATAGCCCATCAATGCGGACCACTGGGCCTGGAGGCCGGCCGTCGTGGGCGGGTGTTCGGTGTTGATCCTGATGTATTCATCCACGAGATCCGGTTGGGATTCCACAAAACGCCTGCTCAGGGTGTACGGAATCCATCCCCGGGCGCGTTCTTCAGGATCCCTCTCATCGGTCGCGAGACGCTCCAATGCCTCAGCATCTTCAGCGGCCGCGCCGAAGGCGTGCGTCCCGCCACACTGCGTGGCGATGAGCACGAGGCTCAAAGCCTTGTCCGGGTACTGGATAGCCACCTCCTGGGCAATCATGCCCCCCATGGAGGAACCGACGATGTGTGCCGCCGTGATGTTCAGCGCATCCAGCAGCTGTACGGCCTCTGAGGCCATCTCCTTAATGGTGTATGGCCCGGGTGGCACGTCGCTTCTCCCCGCACCCCGGTTATCGAAACAGATGACCTGGTATTCGGTTGAGAGCGCGGGTATCTGTCGATGCCAGAGATCAGCACTGCTCCCAAGGCCTCCGATAAGCAATACCGGAACCCCTGAACCCGTCGTTTCGTAGTGAAGATTGACGTCCCCGATCTTCGCGGTTCCTGTGTGTGTTGTGTTCAAGGTCCACTCCTTTTCTGTGCACTACGCATACCGGCATGGTGACCTCAGATGGCCGGATGGACATGCTCCGAAATATGCTGCGCGAGGCTGTCGACTACTAGGATTTCACGCGAAGAAGTAGGATCAGGCTCGCTGCGCAGAGGCCGGTGCCGACCATGCCAATGATCGAATGCTGCTGCAAGGCTGCGGGATCGGCGACTCCACCTGCAGAGTGGAGATTCAGGCCGGAGGCAATGGCGAACAACAGCAGCAGCAATCCCAAGAATGCCGCGCCACGCGCTATCATCTTGATGTTCGTTTGATTTCTCCTTCTCTCGACCCTTGGTGATCGATGCTTACTTATCAGCGACATGCGAAAGGGAATGCTGCGTTGGAACCGGCAACATTCCCCATTGTACATGTTAAGAGTTACTGTTGCGCCCCCGTGGATAGAAAACAGGCCAAGTAACGTGTTGTTTACCTACGTAAAAGCTGTTGTTCGTGACAGTTGACACCGAAGACTGGCGTCGGTAAAATAACCTCAGGCCATAATTTACACACTCTTCTCGATCGCCTATCGCCGTCGCTACGGGGCCGTACCCCCTGAAGCGACGGCGAATCCTGTTATGGGTTCTCCGAAACCAACCTGTAGTGGCGTGAACATCCAAGTTCCTGCTTTGATCGGGCTCATCCTCGGGCTTGCCCTTGGTTGCCAAACCTTCAAACCGGTTTTCTTGTATCGATCCATGCCGTGTACAATGAGGTCATGGAAGTCTCCGCTGATACTATTTCGCGCTGGAAAGAGGCCTGCAAAGGTACAATGATGGAACTGGTTGGCTTCACGGTCATTTCGGCCAGCCGCCAACTCGTGATCGCAGAGATGCCGTTCCGCTCAGAGTTGCGACAGTTGACGGGACAGTTCCACGCCGGTGCGCTACTGACCCTGGCTGATACCACGGCAACGACTCTTGCCAACCTGCATACTCAGGAGTCCCCCGATTCCTTTACGCCGGAGAGATTTCCGCTTACGGTGCAGCTTAACGCCAACTTCATCCGCAATTCCGAGACCTGTAAGCTTGTAGCCGAGTCGGTGCCTGTACATGTGGGCAGGCGTACCCTCGTGATTCGCACTGATGTGCGGGATGCGAGTGGACGCCTCCTGGCCACGGTCACCAACACTCTGGTTCCTGCTGGTAACGCGGGAAACCCTCCTACATAGAAACTGTAGGCGCTTCCAAGGCTTCAAGTTGCAGTCCGGCGTACGAGGCTTGTGGCAACACCAAGACTGATACTGCACAACGCAGTGAGCCTTGACGGACGCCTCCTTGAATGGGGGATGTTCGACATGGCGGTCTACTATGGGCTCGTTGGTGTGTTCGAAGAACAGGCCACTCTGGCAGGAGCCGACACAGTGCTCTCCGGGGCTACCCACGAAGGTGTCGCCGCGGATTCTTCCGAGATTGTGACGACCGGGGCTGTTCCCGCCCACGATAGACCGTTGCTGGTCATTCCAGACAGCAGAGGGCGTGTTCGCGTATGGCGTTGGATGCTCTCGCAACCCTACTGGAAGGCGGGCGTGGCGTTGTGCTCGGCGACAACTCCGGAGGAGTATCTGGAGTACGTCGAGGGTTCGGGAGTAGACCGAATCATCGCCGGTGATGACCACGTCAATCTCGTTGAAGCACTGGCGATCTTGGCCGGCCGATATGGCGTTGAACGTATTAGGGTTGACAGCGGTGGCACGCTCAATGGGCTGTTGCTACGGTTGGGACTGGTTTCGGAGATCAGCCTGCTTGTAGCTCCAGTATTGATGGGTGATGATCGATCGCAATCATTCTATCGTGGCCCTCAGATGAGTCCTGCACGGGATTGTCCTGAGCTGCGACTCACGTCACGTGAGCAACTCAATGGTGATTATCTGTGGTTAAGGTACGCAGTGTTCAGCTAGTCAACAGGGAAGCCGGTCACAGCGGGTCTACCTGTCGACTACCGCTCTCGCGGCGCGACAGACTACAGCAAGTTGACCCACAGCCGCAGGGCTACCGGAGATGGACAGTTCCTGTTTGAGAGGGCGGGCTCTATGAGCTGATTCCGATACGTGTGTATTACCGACGTTGTGCTTCACGAAGCCTGACTGGTAAGACGAGTGTGTAGTGGAGGGCGTCCGAAGACCGCACTGCGAGACATGTCCGGAAGACGCTTGCCCGATGACTGTTGGATGCAGTTCCGGGTGAAGGCGCTGCACAGCAGGTGCTCCGATGCCCGAGTGACAGTCATCGTCCTTATAGCCGATTGAACGAATGACCCCGGTCCTGCCGTGTAGACATCCGTAACCACCATGGTCGTACAATGCATGGGTTCTGCGAATGAATCCTGTGATGATATGATGGCTGAGTATTAGAGCCAATCGATGGGTGCGATGTGCGATACCGGAAGAGCACCTGTATTACGAGGGAGGGTACATGCAGAGTCTGTTCGAGACACCGTACATAATCGAGCTGCTCACCCCGAAGCAGAGCGATGAAGATGTGGAGACGCGACTGGAGACATTTGCGGAGAGATATCAGCGGATCCTTGATGCCGGTGCGGTGGTCTCGATCCCCGACAATCCTATGGGCACGGTGCACTACACGGCACTTGAAGTGATCGACTACCTCGATCTGCCAGTCGATACTGAGCGTACTCTCCTTCACCTGAACAGTTTCCATCTCAAGAGCGATCTGGATTATTTCCTCAACAGCGCTCAATCTCGCGGCGTGAAGAACCTGCTGATCGTAAGTGGAGACGGTGGCCCGAGGCTTCCCAGACTTGAGCCGTCCGATGTTGGCATTGATACGAAGACCGTCACTTCGGTTGCGCTGCTGCAGTTCATCGAGAGGGAGTATCCAGGCGTTTTCACATGCGGAGTCGCGTTCAATCAGTTCGAGCCGGCTGACCATGAGCTGCAGAGGCTTGCGCGGAAAATAGACGCGGGTGCCCGCTTCGTCATAACACAGCCCGTTATTGGAGAGGACGCCGTTGTGGCGTCGCTTTCGGATTTCGGACTCCCCGTGTTCATTGGCGCGTGGATGTCCAAGCGGGTTGAGTTGCTGCTGGAATGCGTTGGTGTTGAGCCGAGCGTGGATATGAAATATGAACCGTTTGAGAATCTTGCGCAGTTACACCAGGTCTATCCGGAATACGGGCTGTATCTGGCGCTGTTGAGCTTCAAACGTGACTGGTCGGACCTCCTGACCCGGCCGGTGCCGTGGACTCCCGGAGCCTGAGCCGACAGCGCAGATTGACGAGTTGCTTAAGAATACCGTTAACGAATTGCGGCGTAACCCGTCCGATCTGCATACCGGCACACTGGATGATGCGGGTCTCCCGGCCGCTCTCGTACGGCAGTCAGATCAAGTTCGTTCTGGCCTGCCCTTGAGTGCATCTATGAAGTGAGTGGTGATGACGCTGAGTTGGAGCGACCGCAGGAAATCCCCTTGTTCCGTCTCGTTCAGCAGCTCCTGATAAATGTCGCCAAATATGCCAGTGCGTCGAAGATGTGGGTCGAGTTTTATATTGTTGTAGACGCATGCATTCCGGATATGTCTGATAACCCGCCGCATTTCTGCCTGAACCGATGCATGATCCCGCGTCGCTCGGCGTCATAGAAATGAAGTAGCGATTGCGCCTATTCCGTGGCGGCATTCGCTTTCCTGCTCGACCAGGTGGTGGAACCGGGGTCAGGGTTGCGATGCCGAGTCAGAGGACTGCCCCTGCCAGCGTGGATTTCGGTTCTCATCTGTTGAGCGCATCAGCGGAATCCATCAACAGCTTCCAGATTTGATCGTTCCACTCCAGGTGCTCCGGCTTCATCAGGCATGAGCGCAGACATTCAACCACATCGCCGTCAAAGGCTATCTGCGGCCATGTATCCCTTAGCAGCACAGATGGGTATGAGAAGAGGGCAAGATGCAGATCGTGGCTGGCAGCCACTTCAAACAGTTCTGCGCTTAATCGGGAGATGTCGCTCGACTTCTCAGCACGGGGTGCGAAGATAACGATATCAAGCTCGGGGTGGTACATGGTGAGAAAGCGGCTATCATTGTGCAGTTGCGTGTAGAGCCTCAACGCCGCCTCATGACAGCTCGCAAGCCCCCGTGCGAACTCTCCTTCCCGAGTCATCGGTAACAGGCGTTGCGTGGCCCACAAGGCCACGGCAGACGCTCCTGCACGGGAGCACTCGAGGCTTATCTCTCCCAGATGCAGCTTGGACGAGCTGAAGTAAGTGTAGGGCGAGTCATGTTTGTACAGCACGCCGACCGAGGGATCCCGGAACAGTATGCAACCACAGCCATAGGGTTGCAATCCGTGCTTGTGAGGGTCGACCACCAGCGAATCGACCTCGCCCAGCCTGTTGTACGCCGCGCGTGTCCTAGCCGCCAGGTTGTCTACGAGCACGAAGTATCCGCCGTAGGCCGCGTCCGCATGCAAACGAAACCCGTACTTGTCACGCAACTCGAGAATCTCGGGCAATGGATCGACAGCTCCTGTGCCTGTAGTTCCTATGGTAGCGACGACCGTGCCCACATCTCCCTTTCGGAGTCTTTCCTCCAGAGCAGCGATATCCATACGTGCCCGGTGGTCGCAAGGAATCGCCTCGAAAGGCAGCTGCAGGACTTCCGATATCCGGCTGTGCGTGTAGTGCGCCTGTGTCGACGCCAGGATAGTCTTTCCTGGATTCAGTTTCCCTGAGACCCACAGGGCCTCAAGGTTGGCCATGGTGCCCCCCGCGGCGAGGTGTCCAAGATGTGTCTCCCAGCCGAACATGTGAGCAATCTCTGCTACCGCTTCCTTCTCCATTTGTGAGCTAGCACGGCCGCCATCGAGTGCGTGATTATTGGGATTGATCCACATTGAGAGCATGTATGCAAGACGTGCTATCGGGTGCGGAGGCTTCAGCATCTGGCCGGCATAGAGAGGGTGGAAATAGGGATAGTTGTCCTGCATGCGCTCCGCGACCTCCAGCAGCACACGTCTCATCGAATGCGTATCCGTAGCGGGGTGGAAGTCGGGCAAGTGCGCGAATCCGTGTTCCATCCTCTCCAGTGCTTCAGTCAGCAGGCTCAGACTATTTGTCTCAAGTTTCATCCCCGTCCTCCGGTCATGGCTCATGCACAGCGTGTGAAGAGTCGGGAAAGTATATCAGCGTACCGGTTGGGCGGGAGTCCTGTATCAGTCAGTCATCGTTGCTGCGATAACGTGTGGACACCCGGTACATACTGAGCTTCACAGTGACCTGGCAGATACCGTCCGCCTTCACATGGCCAATACACGACAGGACACAGGAATGTCTGCGGCGTCATTGCATGGCATGAGGTTCCCGGGTTCCTCAAGTTGTTGGTCAGGAGCATGAACGTGACGCTTGACGAGCTCTTCCCAGCGGAGCTTGCTCCCTGTGTGCTCGGCGCTCAGGACATCGTGATCGTGGCGGTGGGTCCGAGACGAGGCAATCGTATAGCCAGTTCGCTTGCTGCGCTCGGCCGTATGGCATTGGGGCTTGCGTTTGTCGTTCAAGTCGCGACGAAGCTGTTTCTCGACAGTGCGGTTCTCATGATCGGCATAGAAGTCGTGAACTGGCCGTGTCAGTTTGAGGCGGAAAATGCTGCTGCCAAACGGGAGGCAAGCGACGCCATGGCGTTTGCATTGAACGAACGGTGTGGCACCGGATTCCGCACAAGTGCAAAATACTCACCATTTGTATCAGAGCAGGATCAGGCGTCTATCGGCAACCTGTCGCCACGGTCATCCTTGCCACTACAGCGCCATGTGGCAGGTGTTGCGCAGTGGCTTCTTATTACTTCCTATCCAACTCTTTGAAGCGGTAGCCAATGCCTCGTTCGCCTATGATGTATTGTGGATGCTTGGGGTCGCGTTCCAGCTTGCGACGCAAGTAGGTGATGTAGAGCCACAGATACTGATCCTCGTCGCGATACTCATAGCCCCATACTCTGCGCAACAGAGTCTCGTGCGTCAGGACCTGACCTGCATTGCTGACCAGGTGATACAGGAGTCTGAACTCTGTAGGCCTGAGGTGTACCTCCCTGCCACGCGAGATGGCCTTGCGCAGTTTGAAGTCGATCGACAAATCATCATCCACACGGATCTCTGACTTGGGAACCGGACTCGGCATCTCTGCGCGCCTCAGCACAGCTCGGGCGCGTGACACCAACTCCCTCGGACTGAAGGGCTTCGTCATATAGTCATCGGCTCCCAAGTCGAGTCCCTTTACCTTGTCACCTTCATCTCCCCTCACCGTGAGCATGATGACGGGAGTGGTGGATACCTCACGAATGCGTCGCAGCGTTTCAAATCCGTCCATGTCGGGCAACATGATATCGAGGATGACGATATCCGGCATGTTGTGCGTCAGTTTCTGCAGCGCTTCCTCTCCTCCGCTCGCGGTGATCACCTGGAAGCCCTCGAGTTCCAGGTTCATTGCAACGGCTTCTGCGATGCGATGTTCGTCGTCAACGACCAGTGCAGTCCGGGTTCTTCGACTCCACAGTGCTTCATTCATCCTCGGATCCTGTTCCATATCATGCCTCTGAGGCGACGGGTAACGTGAAGGTGAAACGGGAACCCGTGCTGGGGTGGCTCTCCACCCAGACGCGCCCACCGTGCGCATTGATGAGCAGTCTGCATATGTGAAGACCGAGTCCGGTGCCGGGAGTGGTGCCGCCTGAGTTCGTCACCCTGTAGAAGCGTTCGAATATTCGTTCCTCTTCGCCCTCGGGTATGCCGATACCCTGATCGCCCACCGTGATATGAACCTCCGAGTCGATGAATGTCCCTTCGATTGTGACACTCCCGCCCTCGGGCGAGAATTTGAGCGCATTCTCAATGAGATTGGTCAGTACCTCATCGATCTTCTCCGGGTCTCCAGTGACCGGCGGAAAATCTGCGGGGAAGCTGACAAGAATCTCATGGTCCTTGTCGGTCTCGGCAAGCCGCCTTGCTACTCGCTGAGTTTCCAACGGGAGATCAAGTAGCATCAGATTGAGGGTAATCGAGTTGGCCTCGAGTCGTGATGTATACAGAAGGCGACTTACCAGACGCGAAAGGCGGTCACTTTCCTCCTCGATCGCGTTGAGCTTCTCCCGCACAATCGCTTCGCTCCAACTGGCATCTGCACGTGCGAGCGTGCTCGCGTATGCCTTGATGATTGATATTGGAGTCTGGAGTTCGTGCGATACAAGTGCGAGGAGTGTGGAGCGGACACTGCTATCCTGCTGAACGCCGGTCACCTCGCGGACGTTGACGACTGCGCCTAGCAGTTCCCCAGTTGGCGTACACTTCACGGCGTAGTGCAGTTCCACAGGCACTCCCTTTCCGTGCGCGCCAATGAGTTCTCCCTCCATTTTGACCCGGCTGCTCTCTGTATGGTCAAGCGGGCACTCGTTCCCGCAGAGAAGATCACCGTGGCTGTCGATCACGCGAAGAACGTTGCGGCATTCTTTCCCAACCACGTCCTTCCTCTTGAATCCGGTGAGTTGTTCAAGTGCCGGATTGAATACCTGTATGCGGCGGTCGCTATTCAGTCCGAGAATGCCGTCGGCGCTGAGAGATACAGCGTCAACAGCACGCAAGCGAGGCCGCTGTCGCACTTGAGCGGCCTTCGGCACGCTCGGCGTGCTTACCTCAACCTTTCGCTGGGCGCACATCCTCGTGGGTCCCCTCGCTCCGCCAATCTAATGAAAATCCAAGGTATTTCTTGTGAACCTGACGGTTGCGTCAAAGGCAATTCTAACAGAGTCATCCGTAGACTATTGACAGCAATCTCTCAGGAGTGAGAATCAGATGTGGCCGTACGCAGCATATTTCGTGGTCGGTGGAACTCTCGTGAGCGCGGTCGCCTATGTTGGCAAACACGGTGATGGAATGTCGGCTGCCTTCGTCGCAGGTTTGCCGGTTCTCTTCCTGATCAACGTCGTCCTGCTGTGCCAGAGCGGGGGAATAGCCGCAGGTCTGTCCTATGCTCGTGGAGCCTTGGTCTATCTTCCGATGTTTGTCGGTTGCGTCCTTCTGACGATGATGCTCCTGCCCAGGATCGGAATGCCCTGGGCTGCGTTGGCTGGAGCGTCCGTCTACTTAGTGTTGATGGTCCGTCCTTCTGGGACTCGCCGTGCGGTTTCCATGTGCAATGCTGCCGCTGTGCAAGGGTTGCCCAAGCCTGATGCATCCCAGGAAGTGGTGGGACCCGAGGTGGCTGGAGATGTCGAACATTCGGGCGGTCGTGACTGAGTTGAGTGAGACCGAGGCATCCGCCGTATGCAGCGTGCTCGTCACGAGGCTGGGTGGTTCCTACTCCAGGCTCCTGGGTATCAATCTGGCAGGCATGGAATCCGAAGAATCATTCAAGTGGTTCGTTGCCGCCGTATTGCTCGGTTCTCCGGCAAGCATTGGCAGTGCTCTGTCGGCCTATCGAGCGATGGAATCGCAGGGCATTCTGGAAACGCGTGACCTCGCTGTAGTGGATCATGACACACTGGTTGAACTCCTGTTTCTCGCTGGTGTGAAGGCGTATGGGGGGAGGATTGCGGATACGCTCCGCCTTGCAGCTCAATCTCTGGAGAACGAATACGATGCTGACATCAATCGCCTGCACTTCTTCGCCGAAGATGCAGATGATCTTGCCCGACGCATACGGATACTGGGTCGCACCGTGCCCTGGCGTGCAGTGGACCTGTTCTTGAGGGAGATGCGCGGCGTGTGGGAGAAGGCACGCCCACGCATAGCCGAACATGCGATCCTGTCCGCACAGCGGCTGGGAGTAGTGCGATCGTGTGGTAGGAATGAGGCGGCCGAGGAGCTGCGGTCACTGTGGGAGCGTAGTAATCATGGGGCAAGGACATACGCAGACTTTGAAATTGCTCTGGTACGACTGGGCGAGACCTTCTGCGATATGTGGCGCTGTGCGGCATGCCCAATGAGCAAGCTTTGCGTGAGTCGGCGAATGGCACCCGTGCCAAGGCAGGAAGCGTGTGGTGCTGCCGTCCGGCGTACGAAAGAATGACCGGTTGAAATGATGGAGAAGGGGGTGAAACAGCATGGCACAGAAAGGACAGCCAGCGAAGCCCGCACCCAAGCCCGGCGCGAAGAAGTAGTGTAGTGATACTCGTGCCATCCGGCGCAACCCGCCGGGTGGCACCGTGCAGAAAGCTTGATCGAGGGAGGAGACATGTTCTGGAAGAAAGACAAACCCGGTGCTGCCGTCGCGGCCGGAACCGAGGCGCAGAAAGCGAAGAAAGCGAGCCCCAAGGATCTGCTTGCCGAACAGATCAATGCGGTTCAACCAGGCAAAGAGATCACCTACAGACTGGGCGAGATATACGTGAAACCGTACATCACGATCGTTCGCAACGCAGAGGGAAAAAAGTTCACCGTTCTTCAGGATGGAAAGGATGCGTCCGGGAAACCGAGCGGCAATCGCGGCAAGTTCTGGGATACGAATGAGGCCAGGGAAATCGCCGGCTGGATCATCGAGAGAGACGGTTCCATCTATGAAGCCTGACTCGTCCAGCTGTCACCTCCATTGAAATCGACCACTGCCTTAGCCTTAGGGTAAGCTCGTGGCACGCCTGCTTCAGTGTTAAGTATGACGTTGCCATGTGCATAGTTCGAACTGCGCACGCGGGTGCGTTTTTCAACCATGCGTTACCCGCATTGACTGCGGCAGCCTCCGCAACCTGTCCATGCCAGGAGGAAGCTTGATCTACATATGAATTGCCAGTGTATCGGACATCTCGTTCCACGTTTGACAGAGCGAAGATGTTCTGGTAGAGTGAAAGGTACCCCAAGCGATCGAATTCGGGGAAAGGCCAACGATCTGGCCAACAATAGCTGAAACGGTTTCGCATTACCCATACGCGAAGCTGGGCACGGCGAAAGTTGGCAGAGATAGGCTCCAAAACCCTCGGTAAGGTTGCTTGGGGGTTTTTGTCGCCTCCACTTCGGCTATCTTCACAGGGCCATTCGCCTTGAGACATCTTGTCTCAAGATTATTCTCTGTCCATGCGGACAGAAGGTATGACAGCCTCACTATTCTGCCCCACCTGAGAGGTGCCGGGGAAGCTCGTTTGCGCGCAAGTGTAGGTGTCACTTGATGCGCTGTGGGGAGCGATTTGGTTTGGCACGTGATTCCGCAAGAGGCAGGGCTAGACGTCCGTCGCATCTTCCACTTCATGGAAGTGAGTGCGACTGGCAAGATCATGCCCCATTGAGAGCCCGGTCCTGAAAGCCTCGAGATTGTGGTCGAGGGATCCGGCTGGCATCCGGCTGGTCAGGGCTTGACCCATCGATTCTGCCTGAATAAGCGGACAGAAGGCGGTGAGCACGCCAAGCGCCAGCATGTTCACGACGCGAGAGTCCTTAAATGCGTGGTCCGCTTGTCTTTGCAGCGGCAGGCGTAACACCCGACCCCAGAGCACCTTCTTCACCGCAGAGGAATCGACGATCACTAACCCGTCTTCTTTCATGTCTGGCAGGTTGTCGTTGCATGCGCGCTGGTTGAGCGCAACAAGCATGTCGAGGCCGGTCGCCCGAGGATAGTCGATCTCTTCTCCGGAGATAATGACCTCTGAGACTGAGTTACCCCCCCGTGCCTCCGGGCCATAGTTCTGCGAATGGACTACTACGTGACCGTCCAGCAGGGCCGCTTCTGCCAGCACGATGCCTGCAAGGACGAGTCCCTGACCTCCTGATCCAGCGAGGCGTAATTCGTATCGCATGACTAGTCTTTCATCTCCCGGGAAATGCGGGCATGCTCCTCGTGGAACGTCGGCTTATGCGCGTCAATGAGGACGCCGGTCACAACCTTTCCCTGCAGTTCTGTAGGCGTCATGTTGCGTGCCTTCTCGATGCTCACCGTATTGTCTTTCTGCCACTGCATCATCTGTACGGCTGATCCGATGCCGCTCCACTTGCCAAAATGGGTGACGCAGGGCGACATGACCTCGATAACGGAGAACCCACTCTTCGCGATAGCCGTGCCGATCAGCCTCTCCAGAATGCGGGCGTGGTACACGGTCGATCTTGCCACGAAGGGCGCTCCTGCGGCCTCGACGAGCTTCGCGATGTCAAACGGGTGCTCCAGATGCCCGAATGGTGATGACGCGGTGTGCAGGCCAAACGGTGTGGTTGGAGACGACTGTCCGCCAGTCATGCCGTATATCTGGTTGTTAATAATGATGGCGGTGATGTCGATGTTCCTTCTTGCCGAATGAATGAGGTGGTTGCCACCAATAGAAGAGGCGTCTCCATCCCCCATGATGGCGATGACCTTGAGCTTCGGTTTCGCCAGCTTGATACCGGTGGCGAATGTGAGTGCCCGCCCGTGTGTAGTGTGTAGTGTGTTGAAGTCGAGGTAGACAGGCAGTCGACCCGAACAGCCGATTCCAGATATGAGGACGATGTCGTCCTTCCCGTAGCCGTTACCGTCAATTGCCCTCACCAGGGCGCCAAGCAGTATTCCGATCCCGCACCCGGGGCACCATACGTGTGGGAAACGTTTTGAGGAACGGAGGTAGCGGTGAATAAGGTGCTCCTGTCCTGTCATCTCAGTTCCTCCTCGATGGCAGTCAGTATCTGTTCTGGAGTGATCATCCGACCGTCAACCCTGTTCAACGTATGGATAGGGCATGTGCCCTGGTTCACTCGCTTGACCTCGCGGGACAGTTGGCCCATATTCATCTCGGCAACTATGACGCTGCGTGAGGATTGGAGGTACTGGCTGACAGTGCGGCGCATGAATGGCCACAGCATTTTGAGCTTCAGAAGCCCGACTGGCATACCCTTCTCGCGCGCGGTGCGCACGGCACGCAGGGCGGAGCGTGCTACCGATCCGTATGCGATTACCGTGACCTCGGCTCCCTCCTCGAAATACGAGTCATACCATTGCAGCAAATGGAAGTCCTTCGAAATCTTGTTGAACAGGCGAGCCATGAGCTCCTCGGTCTCGTCCTGTCGTTCGGTTGGGTAGCCGTTGATGTCGTGCATAAGGCCGGTCACGTGGAATCGGTAGCCCTCGCCGAAGGCAGCCATCGGGGGTATGCCAGTCCCCGGGTCGCGATATGGCGAATACCACTCCGGGGGAACGGATGGTCTGACTCTGTCCTCAACTTCTACCTCATGCGCAGATGGTAGAACTACGCTCTCGCGGGTGTGTGCGACCACCTCATCGGCCAGTACTATCACCGGGCTCCGGTACCTCTCGGCGAGGTTGAAGGCCTTGACGGTGAGATCGAAGAACTCGTAGGTAGATGATGGGGCGACGACGAGGATCGGATGGTCTCCGTGCGCACCCCAACGCGCCTGCATTACGTCACCCTGTGCGGGGCGCGTGGGCAGTCCTGTGCTGAGACCTCCACGCATGACATTCACGATAACGCACGGCACCTCGGCCATGGCAGCGAAGCTAATATGTTCCTGCATCAGAGAGAATCCCGGACCGCTCGTGGCAGTCATGGCCTTCACTCCACCGAGAGAGGCTCCTACGGCGGCGCCAAGGCTGGCAATCTCGTCCTCCATCTGTATGAACACGCCACCGGCCTTTGGCATGGCCCGGGACATCAGTTCCATGATCTCGGTTGCGGGCGTGATGGGGTACCCCGCGTAGAATCGGCATCCGGCCGCTATTGCGGCGCGAACACAGGCCTCACTGCCCTGCAACAGCACGCGATTACTCTTCATCGGTCCCTTCTTCGCGTGCCTCGGTGCTCACTACTATGGCGAAATCAGGGCAACGGAGTTCACACCAGCGACACCCCGTGCAGGCTTCGAGATTCCCGGGTGCAGGGAAACCATCAGCGCCGGTTGCAAGGACTTTCTGGGGGCAGAATGCAATACAGATGCCACACTTCTTGCACCATCCCTTGTACACGTTAACACTGTTCATTATTGCACCGAGTGCAGCTGGAACGCAGTCATATGCTAGCATCGAATCCGAGCACGGTCCATGGGTCAAACTGCCTTGGTAGTATGCCTGTCGACAGGTATGCAGGCGCTTCACACCTTGAAACCCCCATGAGGGCGGGCTTCTGTGATGTCTGGCCATCTCGCATTGTCATTCTGCGATGTACGCATGATCAGGCATAGTCTGCCGATGATGCC
>PUON01000017.1 GCA_003552125.1 Dehalococcoidia bacterium
AGAGATACCGTGGCCGCACGTGAAGCTCTACTACGGGCAGACAGGGACAGCCCCAACCATGCTGTGTACAGAATGCCAACACGCCAACCCAAGCGACAGCAAGTTCTGTTCGCTGTGTGCAGCACCGCTCGCACAGCATGCTCCGACATCTCAGAACCCTGCTGAAGGTCTTTAGCCCACGCAGCCGCCAGACACTCCGGACGTGCCACTGGAGGTACAGCTCGTGAGTCTACCGATCCTTAAGGCCTTTACTGAAGCGAAAGGGTTGTAATAGACTCGCGCATGCGACCCATGCGGTCGACAACACCTGACCATCGGACAGTACTATGACGATCGACATCGCCCTCGTGCTGGCGGTTGTGGCAGTCGCCTCTATCCTGCTCGTAACTGAGCGGCTGCGCATAGATGTGGTAGCCCTCCTCGTGCTGCTTTCGGTGGCATGGCTCGGATTCGTCACGCCCGCACAGGCGTTCTCAGGATTCGCGAGCAATGCTGTTGTCGCCGTCATCGCAGTGATGATACTAAGCTACGGGCTTGACCGGTCCGGCATTACCAGGATCCTTGCAACTGCAATAGTCCGAATGGCCGGACACAGCGAGTCCCGCCTCATTTCACTTCTGTCCGTTACAACCGGAGTTCTTTCCGGGTTCATGCAGAATATAGGCGCTGCAGCGCTCTTCCTGCCGGCTCTCGTGCGACTCTCACGCACAGAAGGTGTCTCACTCACCAGGACGCTCATGCCAGTCGGGTTTGCAGCGATCCTTGGGGGATGTCTCACCATGATTGCGTCCGGGCCCCTCATAATTCTGAACGACCTGTTGCGGCAGCGAGAACTCGAGTCATACGGATTCTTCGCGGTAACGCCGATCGGCATCGCCCTGCTTGCTTGTGGAATCTCCTACTTCCTCCTGATCGGGAGACGATTGCTGCCAGGTAACAATTCGGTGACAGGCACAAGCACGCAGCAGGAACTTATCGATGAGTGGGACCTTCCCACAACGATCTCATTCTTCAGCATTCCGAATGCCTGTCCGCTGGTTGGGGAAACGGTGGAGAGCGCCCGACTCTGGGACACCTATGGACTGCATCTGCTGGCTTTGGAAGAAGGAGGGGAGATCCTGTACGCACCGTGGCGTCATACCACGTTTGTGTCAGGTCAGCAGATAGCATTGTTGGGGACACGCGAAGACGCCGAGAGCTTCGCCTCACAGAATGGATTGCAGCGACTGAGCGAAGAGAGTCATCTGGGCCGCCTGCTCAAAGACGGCGAGGAAGCAGGGTTCGCAGAACTGGTCGTTCGCCCGCGCGCCCAAGTCAGAGGCCGTACGTTGCGTGAGATTGCGCTGAGGAAGAACCTGGGCGTCGAACCCATTCTGTTGCTGCGCTCAGGTACCGATACGCGGAGCGATTTCTCGGACATACCGCTCACGCCCGGGGACATACTCGTAGTGTTCGGGCCGTGGGCATCACTGGCCGTTCTGCAACGCGACCGCAACTTCCTTCCGGTGAGCAACGTCGAAAGCAGTGCAGCGAGTACTCGACGGCCCGTGATTGCCATCGGCTGCTTTGTGCTGGGTATCGGACTCGCTGCCTCAGGTGTTCACCTCTCGCTGGGACTGTTCAGCGGAGCGCTGGCCATGATTCTCTTGGGCGTAATCACTATCGATGAAGCATATCGTGCAATAGACTGGAGGACCGTATTCCTCCTGGCGGGCCTGATTCCATTAGGCATCGCGATGGAATCGACAGGGGCAGCCGCTTACATTGCCCAGGAGGCAGCTGAATTCGCCTCCGGAAGCCATTCGTTCGTGTTCTATCTGATCATCGGCATACTGGCCACTGTCTTCTCGCTGCTTATGTCCAACGTGGCAGCAACCGTGGTGCTCGTCCCTCTCACCATAGCCATATCGACGACGGCAGGGCTCGATCCTCGCCCACTTGCCCTGCTGGTCGCCATCTGCGCCTCGAATTCGTTCATATTGCCTACCCACCAGGTGAACGCCCTGCTCATGGGACCGGGAGGATATCGCAACAGGGACTATCTTAAGGCGGGCAGCGTGATGAGCATCGTCTTTCTCCTTGTCGCGATAACTGTTATCAATTTGTGTTACACATAGCGAGTCACTACCATAGTGCGATACTACTTGAAGCGGAGGATTTAACATGTTGCTGCTGCAGTTCTTCACACCAAAGATTGCTCACAGCTCATACATACTGGCAGGTAACAAGACCTGCGCCGTCATCGATCCGCGGCGGGACGTGCAGATCTACCTGGATACCGCCCACTCCATGGGACTCACCATCACACATATCCTGGAGACCCATCTGCATGCGGACTTTGTGTCCGGACACATGGATCTTGCGGATAGGACTGAAGCTACAATCTACGCACCCAAGATCGGAAACTGCTCGTTCGATCACGTGGCAGTCAGCGAAGGGGATGAAATCCAGATCGAGGATATGCTGCTGCAGGTCGTCGAGACTCCTGGCCACACGCCGGAACATGTATCGTTCGTGGTAATAGATCAGTCCCGTGGGGAAGAACCGGCCGGGGTCTTCTGTGGAGATACACTGTTCGTGGGTGATGTCGGGCGCCCGGATCTCTTTCCGGGGAGAGCTGAGGAGCTCGGACACAAGCTGCATACGAGCCTGTACGGGAAGCTCCTGAATCTGCCTGATTTCTGCGAGATATACCCGCTGCATGCCGCAGGGTCGCTGTGCGGTAAGGCGATAGCAGCCAAGAGACGGAGCACGATGGGCTACGAGCGACGCTACAACAGCGCGCTGCAGTTGAACGACGTCGAGGAGTTCATTAGCGCGGTCGCAAAGGATATGCCCCCCGCCCCTGACCATTTTGGCCGCTGTACCGTAACCAACACTCGCGGGCCTGCGCTTGTGGCATCGCTCCCGTTCCCTCGTGCCATGACGGCCGGAGAATTCCAACACGCCGCTCAGCAGGAGAACACCGTTGTGCTTGACGTAAGGCCATACGAGTCCTTCGCTGCACAGCACATAGCGGGCGCCTATGCGATCGATCTCGCCACCAACTTCCCCACCTTCGCCGGATGGGTCATTCCCCCGGAAAAGGACATACTACTTGTAGCAAACTTATATGAGCAGGTGCAGGAAGCTGTCACATGGCTGCGGCGTGTTGGGCAGGATTACACCACCGGGTATCTGGACGGAGGTATGCCTGCATGGGCATCCGCCGGACTCCCAACGAGACATGTGTCGCTGCTGTCTGCAGTCGAGCTTCACGAGATGCTCACGAAGGACGCCGACCTGACCGTGCTTGACGTCCGATCGGCACAAGAGTTCAGCCAGGGTCACTTCGCGCGTGCGGTGAACATCCCTGTAGCAGATCTGCGGACGCGCCACATAGAACTCGATCCCGATGCACCAATGGTCGTGGTCTGCCCTGGAGGGAACCGGGCGACACTGGCGGTAAGTCTCTTGCTGCAACGTGGATTCAAGAGGCTCATGAATCTCGCCGGAGGACTCACCGGCTACAGCGCCGCTGGCTTCTCCTATGATCTCTAGAGAAAAGGACAGGAGTGACGTATGTATTGGATGATGATGGAGCAGTGGTCTCCGTACATCGCCGGAGCAGGCATAGGTGTCCTCAGCTGGTTGACGTTCCTCTTATCTGATAAGGCTTTGGGCACGTCGACTTCGTACGCAAGGACAGCGGGGATGATCGAGCGACTTCTGCGCGGTAGCCGCGTGTTCGATCGCGAGTACTTTCGGAAGACTCCTCCACATATCGACTGGCAGTGGATGCTGGTTATCGGCATCGTGATCGGCGCGTTCATATCCGCAATGGCGTCCGGACAGGCAAAGATCGTGTGGGTACCCGAACCATGGTCGACCGCTATCGGAAGCGGGGTTACCGTGCGTATCATCGTAGCTTTCGTCGGCGGGACGCTGCTCGGACTGGGAGCCCGCTGGGCTGGCGGCTGCACAAGCGGGCACGGCATCAGCGGCACTATGCAGCTCAGCGTTGCCAGTTGGATAGCAGCCATATTCTTCTTCGCAGGCGGCATCGCAGTCGCCACACTGCTCTACATGGGAGTGGCAGGATAGCGTTATGGCAAGATTAGAAGCCCTTCGACACAACGAAAATAGACAGAAGGTTCTCGGCCTCGTTTTCGGCATCATGTTTGGGATCTTCCTGCAGAAGGCCGGAGTGACTCGGTACGAAGTGATCATGGGACAACTGCTGCTTCTGGACTTCACCGTGCTCAAGGTGATGATGTCCGCGGTGATCGTCGGTATGGTGGGAGTGCACTTCATGCAGTGGCGGGGATGGGCCAACGTGAACGTGCGCAGCGGGTCATTAGGATCCACGGTCGTTGGCGGCCTCATCTTCGGCGCAGGTTTCGCACTGCTCGGCTACTGCCCCGGGACCGTAGCGGGCGCCGCGGGACAGGGTGCCATGGATGCGCTCGTGGGAGGAGTCCTTGGACTGGTGTTCGGCTCCTGGGTATTCGCACTGCTGTATCCAAGGCTTGCGTCGTTCCTGGAGTGGGGCTCTTTCACCAAACTGAAGCTGCAAGAGGTGCTACACCTCAGCACGTGGAAGACGATACCCCTGGTGCTGATACTCGTGATAGCGCTTCTGCTTGGGCTGGAATGGCTCGGCCTGTAAACAGTGGATTGTGTGGAGAGGTGACTAACGATGGATCTTCAGGGGACGTTGCACAGCATCTCACAGGGCATCGCGCTCATCGGCGTGGTAATCATCGCGTGGGGAATCGCTAGAGCTACTATTATCATCATACTCGTTGAGATCAGAGACCTCCGTCGACGCCACCTGCCTCTTTCACGTTTGCTGCTGCGTCAGCAGTTGGGATCCTCATTGCTGCTGGGACTGGAGTTCCTGATAGCCGCCGACGTGATCCGCACCGTGCTCCAACCGACGCTCCAGGAGATAGCGGTGCTGGGCGGCATAGTTGCAGTCAGGACGGTGATCGGCTACGTCCTGCACAAAGAGATGAAGGAAGATCGGCAGATGCTGGCAGAAGCCAGACGAAGTCTGGAGATATCTTCAGACAGGTGACGGCGAAGGTCAATCATGTCGAGACATGCCGTTCGAAACAGCTCTCAGCGCTCACAGATTGAGTACCCTTTGAACGAAGGGGGCCCGGCAACGCAACCCGCCGCATGGCGCAATACAGAGGCATCCTGCAGGACAACCACGAAGACTCGTAGCAAGACTGGTCACCCGATGCTGCAGGACTGCAGCATCAAATACCGCTGGCGAGACTCAATACCAGGCCGCTATTTTCGAGACGAGGACAATCGGCGTCTGATCAGTTTTTCGGCCTCGATTGCGAAGAACCCCGTGGTTCCAATCAGGATTATTGGTATCCACCATTGGGAAGCAAAGGGCTCTGTCCGTAAAGGAGCGATTCCGAACAATGGAACCGAATAGACCAGCAGAAGCTGGACCGCCACAGTCACCCCGACCCCTAGTAACACTACCCGGTTCGAAAGAGGACTGAAAGTGAATGCTGAGTCCTCCACGGAGCGGGCAGTGAACAAGTAACATACCTGTATCAGAATGATAGTCGTGAAGGCCGCCGTTTGTGCCTGGGTAAGAATGTCTCCTGATGCCCCATCACTCATTGCATTGTAGTACAGGAGAAACACAAGTGATGCGCCAACCGCTGATACGATTGAAACCAGCCCGACCCTCCACAGAAAGAAGCGGTTGATGAAGCTCCAGTTCGGGTCTCGAGGAGGCACCTCCAACAATCCCTTCTCCTTCGGTTCCCATACCAGGGGTATTGCACACGCAACGGCCATGAACAGGTTCACCCACAGGATTTGTATCGGCTCTACAGGAAGGCGCTCACGAAATACAACTATGAACGGAGATAAAGCCATTGCCGATATCATTATGAGTCCCTGCCCACCGTTAGTGGGAAGCAAGAATAGGATTATCTTCCAGATGTTTCTGAAGATATGGCGCCCTTCCTCTACCGCCGCAACTATACTGGCGAAGTTGTCGTCACTCAGCACCATATCCGACGCATCCTTGCTAACCTCGGTCCCGGTAATTCCCATAGCAACGCCTATGTCGGCCGCCTTAAGGGCCGGGGCGTCGTTCACGCCATCGCCTGTTATGGCTACAATATGTCCTCTCTTTCGTAGCTGCTGCGTTATCCTGAACTTGTGTTCCGGCGCAACCCTGGCGTACACCGAGACCTCTTCAACGACATCATACAGTTCCTTGTCGCTCATCTGGGCCAATTCTTCGCCCGTCAAAACCCTGTCTTCCTCACCAGCTATTCCAATCTGCCTGGCCACAGCTTGAGCGGTGAGGGGGTAGTCTCCAGTTATCATGACGCTTCGTATTCCCGCGGTCTTACACTTCTGAACGGCTTCAATGGCCGCTTCACGCGGTGGATCGAACATACCTTGAACGCCAAGGAGGGTTAGTCCGTCGAGTTCATCTTCGCCAAACTCCTTGTAGTCCTCAGGGACAACTTTGTAAGCCATAGCCAGCGACCGCAGGGCTTCTCGTGACATCTCATCTACCTTGGCCGATAGTTCCTCCCGTTCCAGTTGCTTGGCCTGTCCTTCCACCAGTTGGTCCTGGCACATCTCAAGGACTTTTTCCGGCGCTCCTTTCACGTAGATGATGTTCTGCCCTTCGCCCTGATGGAGGGTGGCCATGTACCGGTACTCCGAATCAAAAGGTATTTCGTCCAGTCGGGGCGGGCCTTCCTCAAGTCCCGCCTTCAGCGCCGAGACTACCAGCGCTCCTTCGGTGGGATCGCCCTTAATGTGATACTGGCCCTTCTCCTCTATGAGTTCAGCGTTATTACACAGATATCCTGCCCGAAGGAGTTCCGACAGGTCTTCGTTCTCCAGTACGGAACTGACAGCTTCCTCGTCTCGAAAAAACTCTCCCTGAGGTTCATATCCTTCCCCGGATACGCGGTATTCCTTGCCACCAGTGAAGATTCTGACCACAGTCATCTCGTTCCTGGTAAGTGTGCCTGTTTTGTCAGAGCATATTACGGTGGTACTTCCCAGCGTCTCTACTGCCGGCAGTCTTCTAATCAGCGCATTACGGCGTCCCATGGCCATAGCGCCGATGGCAAAAGCACTTATCAGTGCTGCCGGCAGTCCCTCCGGCACCACCGCCACAAGCATCCCCACGGTAGCCAGGAACATGAATTCGTATTCATAGCCCAACGCAACTCCCGCGCCAAAGGTTATCGCCCCAAAGATGAGAATAGCGATGAGTATCAACTTCACGAATTCGTTGACTTTTCTGATTATCGGAGGAACAATCCGCCCACTCTCCTTAAGCATTCCGGCGATCTTGCCCATTTCCGCTTCCTGCCCTGTTGCTGTGACAACCCCCCTCCCGTTTCCGCGGGTGACAAACGTGCCGCTGAAGCACATACAATGCTGATCACCGGGAGATAGATTCGGGGCGTCATCCGGTTCGGTGTCCTTCTGCACGGGTGACGACTCTCCCGTGAGCATAGCTTCATCCGCGTAGAGATTGTGCACAGACAACAGACGCAGATCGGCCGGCACTCGATCTCCCGATTCGAGGACCACCACATCACCAGGGACCAGTTCTTTGACAGGAACGGTAACCTTCTTTCCGTTCCTGATGACGGTGCTGTTAGGCACTGACATCTTCCTCAGACTCTCAAGGGCAGACTCGGCTTTTCCTTCCTGCACGAAGCCAATGATCGCAGAGGCCATAATGACGGCCAAAATCACATACATATCGAGGTGCTTGTCCAGGAAGAAGGCGACCGCGGCAGCCGCAAACAGTACGTAATACAATGCATTGTGAAACTGACGGAGGAATCGCACCAGGGCGCTGGTCCCTCTCGCTTCCAGTTCATTGGGACCATATTCGGATAATCGCTTCTTTGCCGCTTCCGTGCTAAGTCCATCTGTGCTCGTCTCGAGAGAATCTATTGCCTGCTCCGCTGTCAATTGGTACCAGGCTTTTCCGTTTTGCATGGTCTTAGCCCACCCTCGGAGGCTGTCCTGGTCCGGATCTCTCCGGGACGCCTTCCACCTTTTCAGTTTCCGGAGTATGCCATAGCACGACAGATACTCCAAAAAGAGCGCTGAGGAACACCGGGCTTCCGGCGCTCACACCAGGAATTGCTGGACCATTGAGAATACGGCTGGTCAGCCGGTGTAAGTGCATAGCGATTTCTGCGAAAACAGCAATACTGACTGAACTGTTCCCGAGGACAGAATCGCTGACTTCCCGAACTCCCAGTCTTCGATACCTGTACGATTGCCAGATGGGGGGATACAAAACGGCTTCAGTCTGCACTGAGCCTGTGTCCCGGGTGCTTCTGATTTCGCGGAATCGAG
>PUON01000030.1 GCA_003552125.1 Dehalococcoidia bacterium
CTCGCAGCAACTCGCACACCTTGGGCTCGTCATCGACGACCAGTATGATGCCTGTGGCCATGCTCTCCCTGCTGTCCGAAGCTATGGAAACCATGGTATCACAGCCCATCCGCTCGCTTGTGCAGATGGAGTCCCCCGACTGTGTAAACGAAGATGCCGGCTCAGCATTTCCCGAACCGGCATCCCCATCGTAGCGTGAGCGTGAACTCATGCGCACGTTGTTCTCAATCATCCCTGGGCACCATCATCCCGCCCAACGTTTCTAGTCGCCCGTATACCATGGCGATTGCGGTGGATATTCGTTGAGGGGTTCTCTATCGCACCGGAAACAGCTTATGTCGACACGCGGATCTTCCTGCTCCTGCTCCACAGGAGCGACTCCACCAGCAAAGCAAGATCGTCCTGCCTGCATGCGGCTTTGTCCTGACGCTCCTTCCGCACCTGCCGCCGCCCGTATGCAATCAAACGTACATTCTCCTTCCATCGAACAGTCCCGTTCGCATATCCTGAACCTGTCCTGCACGCTCAATCCTCTACATGCCCGTTGGCGCTGCTGCACCCTCTCCATCTCCTCCACATCTTTAACGTCAGAAGCGAACGTCGAACCGCCGACAACAATTTCGGGTGCGGTAGCTCCCAACTGTGACTCACTCATTGATGCGACAACGACTCCTGCTCCCACGAGCAATAGGGTCATGGATACTGCCAGCGCAAAGATCACTCTGCCGCTTCTCATCATCGTATCCTCCTTCAGCTTCCGTTCAACACCGCGAAGTCACAGCGTACTCCTCAGCTTGCCCGTGATACTACCACCCTTGCGTGAAGCTTCTGTGAAGATGAGTGCGCAACTGTATGAATGGTCCGGGCACGAAATGCGAGCTGCGGGTTGATGATAGTACTGGGATACCTGGCGAACGAAGACAGGTTCATTGTGACTCCCGTATGGTACAATCAACCAGCCTCTTCCACTTGTGGGCAGGTGTCGAAGGCAGCGATGCTGCAGCATCTGTTGGAGATTTCTGCATGAAGGTGGAATTCCGGCAACGAGCCACCCATGTGGCGGGTGCGTATCAAGCGAGTCGGACAGCCCATCTGCCGATAGCTGTCTGTGAAGGAGGTGCCGCGTGCGAATTGGTGAGTTTCTGGGTGGTCTCTTCGGCAAGAAACCGGACTCGCGGCAGGGGCGTACCGAATCAGTCCAGCGCCCCACGCAGCCACTGACTCCTGCGGATCGTGCTCGTCAGGAACAGCTTCGACAGAATGCGGCCAGCCACGAGGGCATTCTCAATCAGGAGTTCGCAAAGACCCTTGAGCGTGCTGACGCAGGGGTGACATTTCCGGACGCTCCGTCTGATCCGCTGGCATATCTTGGAAATCTGGAACCTCTGGGACTCTCATCAGAGGAACGCAACGTCGTACGCGAATGGACCAGGGAACTGGTTGAGGAGCGTGGCGAACGCGCAGTGTGGAACTCTCGTTTGCGCCTGAAGTTGGAGTTGCGGTATCTCGCATCCGAGACAGGATTGCACAAGGGAATCGGACGCTTCTCTGGAGAGCAAGGATAACCGTGGCCGATTACAGCTTGATCCAGACGCAATTCGTAAGGAACAGACTGCGAGAGACGCGCTGGGAAGAACGCGAGTACGTTCAGCGGTTGATGGGCATGGAGCGCATCATTTCTCGTGGTGGTCCCCGCAATGCAGCGGCTGGTGTTTTGTATGACCGGCTTGTGCGACGTTACCCTGTGGAACATGGCGCCATATTCTCCGAGCTGTGTCGCGGAGAGGTAATGACCGATTCGCAGTTCCGTCTCTTGTGCGAAGCTCAGCAGGTGCTGTGGCGCTGGCAGGAACAGATTGGACGTGATGTCGAGGAGCATACGGCCAGGCAGAGGCAACGACGACTCGACAGTGAACGAGGCAACTGGTTGCGGCAGAGTGGGCTTGAGTAATACGGTCGTGACAGATGTTCCGTCCTGACAAATCAGCACAGGTCCCGGGAATGCGGGCAGATGCTTCCGGTATTCCGGATCGAGCCTGTTACGATACTCTCCGCAATCTCGTGTCGCAGCGCCGCAGCGTACGGCGCTTCAGGTCCGACTGCGTTCCTCGTGAAATCATCGGATTGGTGCTGGACATTGCCAGGCTCTCGCCATCGGCGGCCAACAGCCAGCCGTGGGAGTTCGTGGTCGTCGAGGATGAGGCATTACGCCGGGACGTCGCAAGAGCGGCGGCGTCACTCTTCAGTGAATTGCGAAAGCGCGATCAATCTTTCAACTGGAGTATATCGGTGCAGCCATTCCTCACGCAGGCTCCTGTACTCATCGTCGTACTGGGGGATCGGCGCATGATTGAGGCATACCCGAGTATTCTTCGTGGCGGTGTTCTGTTGCGGCAGAGTCTCGCGGCGTGCATTTACGGTCTGCAGTTGGCTGCGGAAAGTCTGGGGCTCGCGAGTGCGTGGGGAACCATTCAGGGAGGTCGACCGGAGGCGGAGATTCGACAGATCCTTGGTATACCGGAGTGTTTCACGGTTGATCACATCGTTCCCGTGGGTTACCCGGATGAGGAAGAGGTCGAGCGGGCAGTTGCCCTCACACCTGCACGTGAGCGTGGGGTGAGACGGCGCCCTCTTGCCGATGTGGTGCATTGGGGGACATACGATCCGGACAGAATTCGCTCGGATGATGAAGCCTCGAGATTTGTCTGGACTGATACGGTCACGAGGGTGCTGCCGTATCCCGCCGGACGCCGCGATGGACCATCTGGTTGCTGACAGCCCTGTTCGAACTGCACGGTAATGCCATGGAGTTCGTCATCTGTGTATCAGGATAAGAAGAAGGGACTGCCGATCGGCAGTCCCTCCTTTGGGTACCTTTCTTAAGCTGCTCAGGGAGCCACGGGAGGCATCAACTTGCTGCGGGTGTCGAGTGAGCCGTTGCTCTCGCGCTTCGTCACGATCGCAGCCTGTGAGGCGGCAAATCGCGCAACGGGCACGCGGTACGGCGAGCAACTCACGTAGTCGACGCCTATCTGGTGGAAGAATTTGACCGACTCAGGATCGCCGCCATGCTCTCCGCAGACGCCGATCTTCAACTCTGAGTTCGTTCTCCTGCCGCGCTCGACACAGGTACGCATGAGTTCTCCTACTGCTGCTTTGTCGATTGTGGCAAACGGATCCCTCTTGAGGATGCCCTTTTCGACGTATGCAGCCAGGAAGGTGCCTATGTCATCGCGGCTGTAACCGTAAGTCGACTGTGTCAGGTCGTTCGTGCCGAAAGAGAAGAAGTCACAGTAGGGTGCAAGTCGATCACCAATAAGTGCGGCCCTGGGCAACTCGATCATAATACCGAACTTAAAACTGGGCTCAGGGAACCTCATCCGTTCGCGGACTTCTTCTGCGGTGTTGAAAACCAGTTCGCGCAATAGAGCCAGTTCCTCCTCTGCACTGACGAAAGGCAGCATTATTTCTGGCAGGATGGTGAATCCCTGTCTCATGAGTTCGTATGCTGCCTCGATTATCGCCCTGACCTGCATCTCGTAGATCTCCGGGAAGGTTATGCCAAGGCGGCAACCTCGATGGCCAAGCATTGGATTGAATTGTTCAAGCGCGTGTACGCGTTCTCTCACTCGCCGGTACGGCAGTTGTAGACGCTTGGCAAGTGCGGTCAGCTCTTCCTCATCGTGCGGCAAAGGCAGGAACTCGTGCAGGGGTGGATCCAGCAATCTTACGGTGACCGGCAGGCCTTCCATCACCTTGAAGATTTCAAGAAAGTCTTCCTTCTGGAACGGGAGGAGTTCCTCCAGGGCACCTATGCGCTCGTCATGTTCCTGAGCCAGGATCGCTTTGCGAAAATGGTCAATGCGATCCTGCTGGAAGAACATGTGTTCTGTGCGGCACAGCCCGATACCTTCCGCACCGAACTGGCGGGCAACGCGTGAATCGGCAGCAGTGTCGGCATTTGTCATGACCCCTATCTGCTTCACCAGGTCCGCCCATAGCATCAGTTCCTGAAACTCATTGCTGAGTTCCGGTCGGGTAGTAGGCAATTGGCCGATAATGACCTCTCCAGTAGTGCCGTCTATCGTGATCCACTCTCCTTTGGTCACGATACGATTGCCCACGATGAACTCATCCTTGTCTTCATGGATGTCGATAGTCGAGGCGCCGACAACGCAGCATTTTCCCATGCCACGCGCGACGACCGCCGCATGTGAGGTGATGCCGCCGCGCGTAGTGAGGATGCCTACTGCGGCATTAATGCCTCGAATGTCGTCCGCGGAAGTTTCCGCGCGGACCAGGATATAGGAGCCACCGTCCTTAGCCTGCATGTCGATCAGTTCATCGGGATTGAATGCTACCCTTCCGGATGCTGCACCTGGGGAGGCGGGCAGTCCATGGGCAACAACCTCTCTCTTCGCTCCCGGATCGATGATGGGATGAAGTACCTGCTCCAGTTGTTGCGGCGTGATGCGCAGGAATGCATCAGTTGCCGCCATGACCCGCTCCCTTGTGAGATCCGTTGCTACTTTGATCGATGCTTGAGCAGCGCGTTTTCCGGCGCGAGTCTGCAATATCCACAGTTTGCCGTTCTCAATTGTGAACTCAATGTCCTGGATGTCCTTGAAGTGGCGTTCGAGCTTCCTCGACATCGCCTCGAGTTCTGCGTACGCTTTCGGCAGTAGATCCTGCATCTCCTCCACTGGCCGGGGAGTGGCATAACCGGCAACGATGTCCTCCCCCTGTGCGTTGATCAAGAATTCTCCCGTGAGCACCTTCGCTCCTGTGGAGGGATCTCGCGAAAACACCACACCGGTTCCACAGTCGTCACCCATGTTGCCGAACACCATCGTCTGAAGTGTCACCGCGGTGCCCAGGTCATGTGAGATTTCGTTCATCTCGCGGTAGGCAGCAGCGCGGGGATTGTTCCAGGAGTTGAAGACGGCTTCGATGGCGGCCCACAACTGGTCGCGAGGATCGAGCGGGAATTCCTTACCCGTGAACCTCTTGACCTCTTCTCGCAGCATCTCCGTGAGGAGTGGGAGGTCCTCATCCGGCAGTTCGATGTCAAGCTGTACGTTCCGTTCATGGCGCAATTTGTTCTCGACGTTGGTGAGGACCGCGTCCGGCACTCCAAGAACCACGTTGCTGTACATCTTGATGAGGCGGCGAAAGCTGTCCCACGCGAAGCGAGGGTTGTTGGTTTTCTTCGCAAGGCCCCTTACGGCGTCCTCATTCATGCCCAGATCAAGAATCGAATCCATCATCCCCGGCATCGAGACTCGCGATCCCGACCGGACGGACAGCAGGAGAGGGTCATTCCTGTCACCGAACGTAAGCCCACGCATCTCCTCAAGGTGCGTAAGAGCCTGTTCTACTTGTTCCTTCAATCCCTCCGGAAGAGTCTTGTTGTTCTTAAGGTACTGATTGCAGGCCTCAGTAACTATAGTGAATCCAGGAGGAACAGGCACTCCCATGCGTGCCATTTCCGCAAGGTTTGCTCCCTTTCCCCCGAGTAGGTCTTTAAGATCTGCCCTGCCTTCAGCTGTACCATCCCCGAACGAATACACATACTTAGTGGCCATTGGTCCTCCCGGCGGAGCTCACAGGCTCCGGCATTAAGTATCTTTCAGTGATGTGGCCGACCCGAGCATAACCGCGTAATACGTCCACAGTTGCCGGCCGGCGCAAATAAAAAGCCCTGTTCGGGACGCGAACAGGGCACTTGCCCCTTAGTGGTAAGTGGCACTATTGCCGCCGGAATTCATAGTACCGCCACATTCTAGTGGTGTTCGTATACGAATGTCAAACACTCGCGGAAGGGCGCTGAAGAATAGGTGGGCATGTTCGCGCCCCGGGTTTCGCGGGTTGAACGGTGATATGTGGTGGGAGGCACGGAAGATTCGGTACTAAGAGCCCTCCCCGGCACCATCGTTGGTAACGAACACCAGGTCGTCGCCCGATTCGGTCGAATTTGCGACTGCTGTTTCCCCTGCTTCCACCTCGGCCGGAGATATAGCCTCAGGAACGTCGACGGAAGTGAAGTACCAAAGCAACAGGCCGATTCCCAGGATAGGAATCACGATCGCAAGCACCATGATTATGCGTAATGTACGCGAATAGTGAAACGCAGTGTCATCCATGCCACTCCTCCGTAGTCACTCTGCCCCGCCCGAACCAGGTGATACAACTCTATAACGACGCATCACTTCAGCGGTTTATGCGGCGGAGGGCGCATCATCAGACTTGTCAATCGCCTCCTGCTTGGCATTGCAGGGGGCTGGACACTCGGTACAATCAGGGGTGCATGGTTCCACGTGAACGGTGATGGTGGAATCGGGAAAGCGGGTGCGGATCTCGCCTTTGAGCTCCTCCGCAATGCGGTGGCCCTGTTCTACTGTGTAGTCACGTGCGACCACAATGTGCACAGCAACGTGGCGTTGCCCTCCTGCCTTCCGGGTTCTAAGCTTATGGTAGTTGGCAATTGCTTCGTGGCCTTCGATCAATTCGCATAATGTCTGTTCCTCGTCCTCCGGCAATTTGCTGTCCATCAGCTTACTGGTCGTTGTGCGCATGATGCCAAAGGCGGTCCGAAAGATTAACACCACCACTATCAATGCTGCCAACGGATCGAGTGCCAGGATTCCGGTTGTTCTTACGAGTACCAGGCCGATGAGTACGGCCACAGAGCCCATCACGTCCGCCATGAAGTGTTTACCTGTTGCCTCGAGCGCCACGGAATCTGCCGACTTCGCCCTTTTCAGGACGAATCGACCCGCGATCACATTGATTACGATGGCGATGGTTGTTGCTATGATGCCGGTTTCAATCATCTGAATCGCGGCACCCTCGATGAGCCGCTGTATCGCCTGATACGTGATCGTTCCTGCGGCGATGAAGATCAGCAGTGAGATGATTGCCGCGGCAATGTCTTCTGCCCGTCCGTGTCCAAAGTGATGGTCTTCATCTGCTGGCTTGCCTGCCACTCGGATCCCGATATATCCGATGAGGGCGGCGGAGAGGTCAACGAGACTGTGCAGCGCATCCGCGAGGATGCCGATGCTGCCGGTCAGAATGGCAGCTACGACCTTGACGGCGAAGATTGATGAGATTGCGCCGATCGCGATCCCGGCCACCCTTTCTTTGCCTGCCTGTGTTGATGTAGCGGTGTCTCTCAACATCGCCGGATATTGTACTCTTTTCTTTGTCCGGACAGCGGTGCATCCAGCGACAGCGTGCCCGGCCTCGAGGTTCTTAACTTAGAGTAAGAATGCACGGCCACGTAACGATGTATCAGCGTTTGTGTGTGCTACTATGACAGTGCTTTGCGCAATGGCCCCGAAGGATGGTGAGAAGTGTACGAAAGACTGCTGGTCGAGAAGCGTGGCGATTTGATGCGGGTCCGGTTCAACAATCCCCAGATGCACAATGCACTGGATGGACAGATGCTGGAGGAGATGGTCAAGTTGTGTGGCGAACTGGATCGAGATGAGCAGACCCGGTTCGTCGTCTTCACCGGTGAAGGAACGTCGTTCATGGCTGGTGTCGACCTGAGCAGTGACGTGATGTCTGTTGATAACGATCCTGCATCTGCGAGATTGCGCCAGCGGATGGGGCAGGATCTCATCAGACATCTGAGGGATCTGGAACAGATAACCGTGGCAGCGGTGAATGGAGCATGTATTGGCGCGGGCCTCGCTGTAGCTATAGCTTGTGACTTGCGCGTTGCCGCCGATGATTCGACCTGGTCTCTGCCCAACACCAGTCTTGGCTATTTCTTCTCCTGGGCGTGTACGCCGCTATTGGTAAGCCTGGTCGGCCCTGCACACGCAAAGGATCTAATACTGATGCGACGGAAACTTACACCCGCAGAAGCATTTGAGATGAATCTTGTCAATATGAGTGTGTCCGCAGCGACACTTACTATGGTAGTCGATGAGATGATTGAGCGGATGCGCTCCGGCGGACCGCTCGCGATGCGAATGGCCAAGAAGCTTGTGAATGCATCGGCTCCTACATGGTTCGGCGATGTGTCGATTGCCGAGCCAGAGCTTATAGAACGACTCTATGCCACCGGTGAGCCGGCGGAGGGTTCCTCCGCGTTCCTCCAGAAGCGCGCACCGAATTGGAATCTGCAGGAAAGGTAGAAATGAACATTCGTGATGTTGGCGAGTCCGTTGATCAGATCTCACCCGCAGAAGGTGGCCGATCAAGCCGCACCGGCGAGTCATTTGACACGGGAATGAACAAACATAGCGATAATGCAGGAGAGGCTTCCCGTGAGGAACCGTGCTGTTGTTGCGCCATGTGGGGACCGGGAGGGCGGTTCCGCATCGGACTCCTGATTGC
>PUON01000108.1 GCA_003552125.1 Dehalococcoidia bacterium
CCCGCCTCAACCTCCCCTGCGTATTTGTCTCCGGCGGCCCGATGCTTCCGGGTAGAATCGCGGGGGAAGATGGTCCGAAGGACATTGACCTCGTGAATTGCTTCGAGGGCGTCGGCAGGGTGCTTTCGCACCAGATGACCGAAAAGCAATTGGAAGAGATCGAGGAGCGGGCCTGTCCCGGTTGTGGTTCATGCTCTCCCATCGCTACCGCAAATACCATGAACTGTCTCACCGAGGTGCTCGGCCTCGGCTTGCCCGGAAATGGAACGATACCGGCTCCGGAAGGGAGGCGCCTGCAACTGGCGTTCCTTGCCGGAAAGCAGGTGATGCAGGTATTCCAGAAGGACATCCGGCCGAGTGCACTGCTGACACCCGACGCATTCCACAATGCGTTCGCAGTCGATATGGCGATCGGAGGGAGCACCAATACCGTCCTCCACCTGCCTGCAATCGCGCACGCGGCGGGGGTTGAGTTCCCGCTTAAGCGTGTGAACGAGATCAGCGACGCCGTGCCACATCTCTGCAATCTACGCCCGTATGGCAGATTCGGCCTGGCCGATCTCGACATCGCCGGCGGCATTCCCGCGGTGATGAAGGAGATATCGAAGCGCCTGAAACCCGGTGCGATGACTGTAACCGGTAAGACGATTGGCGATGTGTGGCGTGATGCACAGGTACGGGATCGACGAGTGATCCATCCATTCGATACCCCCCTGCATAAGACCGGAGGTGTGGCCGTACTGTTCGGGAACCTCGCGCCCGAAGGCGCCGTAGTCAAGAGCGCTGGTGTCGACGATCGGATGATGGTACACGAAGGTCGCGCACGCTGTTTCAACAGCGAAGAGGAGGCAACCAAAGCCATTACTGCCCGGGTCTTCGAGCCCGGTGACGTAATCGTAATTCGCTACGAAGGCCCCAAGGGTGGCCCCGGCATGCGCGAGATGTTGACCCCCACATCGCTACTTGCGGGAATGGGAATTGACAACAGCGTGGCGCTTATCACCGACGGACGGTTCTCCGGAGGTTCCCGCGGTGCCGCCATTGGTCACATATCTCCTGAAGCTGCAGCGAGAGGGCCTATTGCGGCGATCCGCGACGGAGACATAATCCGTATCGATGTGATTGGAAGGAAGCTTGAGGTGAGATTGGACGATCAGGAGATCAAAGAGCGACTGGATTCGCTACCGCCCTTTACACCCAGGGTTAAGAAGGGATTCCTTGCACGTTACAGTCGCCTGGTGAGCTCGGCAACCACTGGTGCCGTGTTTGAAGAAGGGGCCTAGATGCCGCAATAGCAGACCCTTGTGGAGGGCAGGCGTGTCCCGCCCTCTTCGGCACGAGAGGCAATCTCCCTGTGTCGGGGAATTCCCGTGGACCACGATTACCACACTTGACTTGGATCGGGTAAGTCGCTTCCAGATCGGCACCATGTCCGATGCATCAGCATGATCGCCGATCAGGCACTGTGCATAAAGAGCGAGGGAGCGCGGCATATGCCGCGCTCCCTCGTGCAGGAGATGACAGCCCATCCGGTAGTAACGGGATGGGCATCAACGGTATTGGGATGCCATCCCTCGGTCAGTTATGCAAGCCACTGACTGACAACGTCCTGATTCTCGTCTACCCACTGTCGAGCCGCAACTGCGGGGGCTACGCCCTCGACGTTTATCTCATACATCACCTCGGCAAGCTGCTCCTCAGTGAGGTAGAAATTGCTGAGTATGCTCGCAGCTCCGGGCATGTCTGCACTGAATCCCTGGCGTGCGATACTGTTTATCGTCTCCGCTCCTCCATAAGCCTCCTGCGGGTCGTCAAGGAATTCCAAGTCATACGCAAAGAACTTCCAGTGCGGTGCCCAGCCTGTCACCACGACCCATTCGTCCGCCTGGTAAGCGCTGTCAAGAGCGACTGTCATAGCCATATCGCTCGCATCCATGACGGTCCAATCATCGAGTTCGTAGCCCGGAACGGCTTCCTCGTAGGTGTGGTGCATGATGCCGGAACCGGGTTCGATGCCATAGATGGTCCAGTCGAACTCATCGCCATGCGCGTTCAACTCATCGATAGAGTTGATATCCGCATAGTGTGGAACAACAAGGCCAATCCTGGCTCCCTCGTAGTTAGGTCCAAGATCCTCAATCTGACCGGCGTACTCATCCATGTACGCCTCGTGAGTGTGGGGCAACCAGGCGCATACGAATACATCCGCATCGCCTGACCCAACGCTGGTCCACATCGGCCCTGCCGCCACAGCGGTCAACTCGACGTTGTAACCCGCATCCTCAAGCACAGCCTCCATAATGAACGTCTGGGACTCAGCGCATGCCCACTGCACGTAAACCATGTCGATCGTGTCATTACCATCGGGCGCACAGCCACCGAACATCATGCCGGCAGCTACTACAACCGCGATAACAACAGTGAGTAGCTTCTTGCTTCGCATTGTTTCCTCCTTGATAGTCAGTCCTCAACAACATCCACCCAATCCATCTGTTAGCTCAAACACCCCATCTGTGTCTGGTCGACTTCCGTTCTCTCACCTCCTGCAGTAAGAACTCGGCGACTCGACATTGATGCGGCCAGCAATAGCACGCCGGAAGCGCTCTGCAATAGCGGTTAAACAGAACGACAAGAAACGACGATTGTGAAAGGGACTTGGGCACCCTCACATATGGGGAGGGCTCAACCGACGGATCGCTGCCGATCCTTACCTGAATTGAGAGGCTTCAACACCCCATCAGCACGATTGGGTACTATTGCCATACGCTGCAGAGACTACCAGAGATGCTATCTGCGGGTCAAACGCCTGAACGTGGACCGCGAGAGGGAGGGGGTCTCCTCCCGGTGCCCTCTCTCTAGCGAATGGTGCTGAGCAGATGTGCCTCGGGTACGAAGCCGGTCCATTTCCGTACGCCCATCGAAGTCACACTCGCGCGAGAGCGCCGCGATGATATCCCGGGATAGCTTCGTCTTGAACATCCTTCCGGTTGACGAGGTGAAATACGCGTACCGCACGTCCTCCGGGGTGCAACTCCATACCTCGAGTCTGTTGAGAAGCTGCTCCACAGAGACGGACTTCACCACAGGCCGCTGAAGGCCAAGCTCAAGCGGGAATTCGCTCATTTGTGAGCGCGGCAGTACCACCCGATGCCCTGTGCTCAGGATGAGGCCACAACTGACCAGAGTCACCGGCTGTCCGTGCACATTGGCCGCTTCCAGCACGAGCTGTGCGTCCCGTGATTCGGCGTCATCCGCCATCGACAGCCCAACTCCCACGGAGACCTTGACGAGCGGCCGCTCCCAATACCGCCGGATGAGCTCGACGCCGAGTACGATAACACCTGCAGCGACACCCCCGCCAAAAGCGGCCAGAAAAATCCCTTGATCGAGCTGCATGATTCCTCCGCCCCATAGAGGGGACTGGCGCACTGCGCCCCAAAAGCATACACATAATGCCTCCCTCCAGTCCATGCCCCTCTGTTATGGCGACATGTGCGATCATGCTCCGGCCGGTTTCGAAGCTGCTCATCCCCGAAACACAGCTTCGGGGGTGTTTGTCAAGCCCCGACGCGCCATACCTGATACGAATCGATACGACCTGTTTCGTGCTGTTTCGCTCTGACAGTCCCAGGACCATATCCCCATTTGGCATTAGAGCGCATATTGCTCAGATTCACGATCAAAGGCTCTATCACAGACGTTGATTCACTGCTCTCAGGTCACCGGCAATGATGCATGACCAAAGACACATGGAATTGGTCCGTCACACCATGTTCTGCGACAAACAAGTACCGATGTGCGATGTGTGCCTGCCCTGCCCACTCATACAGTGTGGAGGTGATGAAGAGGCTCCTGTCGGTGCTATCAGCAGCGTCAATGCTCGCAATTACATTCCTCGCGAGTTCTCTGCTGTTCAGTTCCACGAACCTCGGCGCGCAGGATGCAGTGGACTCTGTTCCTGTGGTAACGAACATCACACACGTCACGGACACCACCCAGATAGCTGAGGACGCGGTATCCCCGAGTGTCATCGCCCCCACAAACGACGCAGGACTCCGTTCACACCAGGACCTGTACGGTGACAGATGGGGAGTCGTGCGCATCGGGGCACCTGAGATATGGCACGCCACCGATTTCAGTGCCACAGTGGTCGCCGTACTGGACACAGGCATAGCTGCGGACGCGCAGTTCAGCGACCGATTGATTGGAGCAATCGATCTCACCCTCAGTGGAACGACGGACGATGAGCATGGTCACGGCACTCACATGGCGGACACGATAGCCGCGGTAGCCCCCAACGCCAGGATTCTCAACGTCAAAGTCGCCGATCATAGAGGCCGCTGCGATTCTGCAACGGTGGCTCAAGGCATACGCTGGGCGGCCGACCGCGGGGCGCAGGTCATTAACATAAGCTTGGAAGTCGCCCATTCGTCGCAGTTGGAAGATGCGGTCTCATATGCGTGGGCCAGGGGAGCAGTGATCGTTGCGGCCGCAGGAAACAACGGGACCACGGACCCGGCATACCCAGCCGCATATGAGAATGCGATCGCCGTTGCGGGCACCAACCGTGACGACGGTATGGCCGTCCTCTCCAATCATGGTGGCTGGATTGATATTGCTGCACCGGGCCAGAAGATAGTTGCGCGATCCCACGAGGGAGATCTCACTTACGAGACGGGAACCTCGCCCGCGGCAGCACACGTTTCGGGCGTTGCCGCTCTATTGTTGGGCATGAGTTGCGACGACTCGGCAGATGGGTTCTCAAACGATACTGTCCGCCGTGCGCTTCTATCATCCGCAGATGCACTTACCATTACAGGTACAGGAAGTGGCCGCGTCAGCGCCCCGGCGGCCATCTCTGTCCTTGAAGCGGGACGACCGTAATCCCACTGCGTCCCAGAGCATACGGGCAGCCCCGCTCTGCCGGATCCAACGCTGCGCAGGCGAATCATTCTCAATCATGGAAATCCACCAGACCGGCCGGCATGAACTCTCCCACAGTCATCATCGCCTCCAGATATTAGTCGAGCGCGCCGGGAATCACCATAACGGCACACTGTGTGCAGGCCAGAAGACACACATGCTGCATTAAGCGAGGCGAAACCTCACTGCAATCACGCATTCCCGCGAATATGCGGCATCCCCGGCGATCGCCGCTCTCGTATTGCCCAACGTAACTGGATACGCGCTATCCTGGCGGGCGATCTCATTTCCGCCGCGTCGCAGCGTGTGGATCACAACTCTGTCGACAGATATGTGGATAACTCTCCGTTCGAATAAGAGCAGAATACCGAAAATATGTTGACAGTGCTGTTGACAAGACAGGTTGGGCGAAGTGCTTTGACGGATTCCGATGCAGCCAGTATTGTTCGGCTTCATCACGGCATTGCCGTGCGGATGCGAAAAGGAAGTATGGATATATTCGTAACAATAGCCGGGCAGTTCTGGCACTATGTCGTCGAAGTATTTCCCTATCTGGCGCTGGGATTTCTGTTCAGCGGAGTCATACAGGTATTTCTTCCATCCGACTGGGTTGCACGACATCTCGGCGGGAGAGGACTTCGTCCACTACTGTACGCAACCATTACCGGTGTCGCGTTACCGATCTGTTGCGTGGGCTCTCTGCCGGTCGCAGTCAGTCTGCACGGCAAGGGAGCTCGCCTGGGACCGGTACTGGCGTTTCTGGTCGCCACACCCGCCACATCGCTACCGGCACTCCTGGTCAGTTACGGTCTCCTTGGCCTTCAATTCACCGTATTCATTTTTGCTGCTGTCATAGTTCTGGGCGTCGCTGTGGGCGTGATTGGCAATCGTCTACGTTACGCACCTGCAGGCGATCGCAACGCGTTGACAGGAACCACGGACCCGGTCTGCGGTATGCAGGTGGACTCGAAGAAGAGAGGCGCCATCAGCACGGAACACGAGGGCAGGCAGATCTACTTCTGCTGCAATCTGTGCAAGGCCAAATTCGCGAGCAGGCCATCCGAATACCCGGCCCGATGTGCAAACGAGGAATCTTCCTGCAAACCTGGAGGAGGCAATCGAGTCCGTCAGGCACTCCAGCACGCCTTCGTCACGATGCCACGGGACATAGGACCGGAAATCCTCATTGGACTTCTGGTTGCAGCTGTAGTCGCGGCGGTTACTCCCATCGGCAACTTCATTGGTGCTCACTTAAGTGGCAGTCAGGCCTATCTTGTGGCGCTTCCCCTCGGAATCATGATGTACACCTGCTCCACTGCAAGTGTTCCATTTGTCCATGCGCTTATGTCACAGGGACTTAATCCGGGGGCTGGGATGCTTCTACTGATAGTCGGCCCTGTCACCAGTTGGAGTACCATGCTTGTCTTGCGCAAGGAATTCGGTGTGCGCATTCTCGCGACTTATCTCGCCGCCATAAGCGGGCTCTCAGTTGCCGCAGGAATCATCTACTCGCTGCTCTAGCGGGAGTTTCCCGATGTTGCGCAGTCTTCACATGCCCGTTACCATCAAGATAATGCGGGCACATCGGCTCATCGCGTTCTTCGTCCTGACGTTCATCCTCTCGTGGGGAATCGGCGGCATACTTCTGCTGCTGTCCTGGAGAACGGGCAATTTCGACACCGTACTGGACCGACACTCCCCGATGTACTATCTGTTCTTCTGGGCGCCGGCGTTCTCCGCCCTGATCGTGGTGGCAGCGACACAGGGGCGTGACGCGCTGGTCGCGTACCTGCTGAACATCACCAGGTTGCGATTCAAGTGGCGCTGGTGGACCGCTGTACTCGTCGGCGTTCCTATCCTCAAGCTCCTGGCCTGGGGACTTGCCGAGGATCCGAGTCCACCCGGCATGATCGATGCGGGACTGCCATACACGGGCTTTGTGTGGGCAGGACTACTTACTGCAGCAGCTGTACCTGTTGGGGAGATCGGCTGGCGGGGATTCGCGTTGCCACTGCTGCAACGCCGCGTCAACGGTCTCGTGGCAGCCCTCATCATCGGAGTCATCTGGTGTCTCTGGTACATGCCGTGGCTTCTGCCGGGCACCGTAATGAATTGGTCGCTGAGTGGCGACAGCATTCCTGCCATAGTACGATTCTTCGCGGGAGGTATTGCTCTAAGCGTCACCGCAACGGTGATATACAACGGCGTCAGTGGCAGTGTTCCCCTTGCCTTCGTCTTCGTGTGGCTGAATGGATATCCACATATGTGGGAAACAGGCACTCACGTCGCCTACGTCGATACGGTTATCACGCTGACGACTGCAGTCATCCTGGTCTTCGTACTACGCCGCCGTTACCTCGCCCAGCGCAATCTATACACGGGCATCGCCGTGGAGGCGCGCACCAGCGATGAACCGTGAATCGACAGCACGCACGAAGGCGTGAGCCGCAATGCAGCATTCGTCCCGGCTTCGATCCTGGGGTGCGTATACCTTGAAGTTCAGGAAGATCTGAGCATTACACACTTATCGCCCACGGCAGACGGTTGACAGACTCATCACACGCTGATACGTTCGCCACCAGGAGGGCTCTGGTGTCGCCTTCGGCATCCCCGCCGGAGGACCCGATACCGGCACCAGACCCGACCTATCTCGAACAGTGGGACGCTCTCACCTAAGCCGGGTCAGATTCCATTCGCTCACTCAGCGGGCTCAATGGAGGAAGGAAGCCCTGTGCTTCCCTTTGAGGCAGGGGAGTGTGACCACACGATGATACTCGCATCTTCATTAATCTATCTGAGGAGGAAAACCGAATGAGAGAAGCAATACTCGTACCTAACGCTCCGAAACCAGTTGCCCCACTTTCACCCGCAATACGTGCAGGGGGATTCGTATTTGTGTCCGGCCAGTTGCCGCTGAAGTCGACGGGCCAACTGGCCGAGGGAATGGGCGCGCAGACGAAACAGTGCCTGGAGAACATGAAACAGATCCTCTCGGCGGCCGGAATCGGCATGGACAACGTTGTCAAGTGTACGGTGTTCATAACCAACATGGACGAATTCGACATGATGAACACGGCGTATGCCGAGTTCTTTCCGGAGACGCCTCCTGCTCGCTCCACTGTCGAGGTATCCAGACTGGCGAAAGGCGCCCTTGTTGAGATAGAGGCGATCGCGTTGCAGTAGAATCTGTGCCGCTAG
>PUON01000045.1 GCA_003552125.1 Dehalococcoidia bacterium
AACTGGGCTCCCGCCGCGCTCTGCAACTCTGCTTCGTCCCCTTGCTCTCCGCCTTCATATTGCTGCAGCTTGCAGACTCTTTGTGGATGCTCTACATCTTCGCCGCTTTATACGGACTGAGTCACGGGGGCTTCTTCACTCTGATCGCACCAGTGGTGGCACAATTGTTCGGTACGGTGTCTCATGGAGCCATATTTGGCATCATCATGGCGGGCGGCGGCATCACCGGCATGCTCGGACCAATACTGACCGGGCGTGCATACGACCTCATGGGCAGCTACCAACTCCCCTTCCAGTTCATCTTAGGAGTGGCAGTGCTCTCCCTGATATTGATCTCCTCGCTGACAAGAACTCCCTACGAACACGAGACGAGAGAGCGAAGCACCTAAGGGAGCTAGAAGGTGTCACGCACGCGTCGGTGCGCCATCACTTCCGGATTCACCAGGTTAGGTGGCTGTTCACCTGTGAGCGCGGCAATCATGTTATCCGCCGTCATCGAAGCCATGCGGTCGCGGGTGCGTCGTGAGTTCGCCCCCAGATGCGGTATCAGGATCACATTGTCCAGTTCGGCCAGTCCGTCGGCCAGTTTCGGTTCCAGCTCGTAGACGTCAAGAGCAGCTCCCGCGATTTTTTCGTTTCGCAGCGCCTCGACCAGTGCCGGCTCATCAACGATCGCTCCTCTGGCAGTGTTGACGAGATACGCCGACGGCTTCATGAGCGAGAGAGCATGCGCATCGATAAGATGGTGGGTATCCGCGTTAAGGGGCACGTGGATGGTGACGAAATCCGCCTTACGCAGCAGGTCATCCAGTGGCAGGAACTGCGCTCCAAGTCGCCGCTCCAGTTCGGGATCTGCCCGGAACACATCCGTGTAAAGGACAGGCATGTCGAACCCTGCCGCACGTTTCGCCATGGCCTGACCGATACGGCCAAGGCCGATTATGCCCAGGGTTGTGCCAGTGATATCAGCAGCCACAAACATCTCGGGTCGCCACTCCTTCCACTCGCCGGTCCTGACAAACCGATCCACCCGGCAGACGTCGCGCGCAATCCCCATGAGGATGGCCCACGCAAGATCGGCGGTCGCATCCGTCACTACTCCAGGGGTATTGGTTACCATAATGCCTCTATCTGTCGCGGCTGCCACATCGATGTTGTTATAGCCGACGGCGTAGTTCGAGACCACCTTGAGCTTTGGTGCATGGTCGAGCAACTTGGCATCAACGCGTTCGCTCAACATGCTTATGAGTCCATCCACATCTCCGAGCGACTTGAGCAGTTCCTCTCTTGGCATGTAGCCGTCTTGCTCGTACACACAGACATCGAACTGTCGCTCGAGACGTTCAAGCAGGCCCTTGCCAGGCAGATTCTTGTAGGTCAGAAGTACTTTCATACTGAACCTCACCTCCTGTTGCACTGCTGACTGTAACAGAGCCATGATCAAGCGCTCAATTGCCCCCCGGTCTACGCACGTCATGCCTGCCAACGAATCGTACACGTTGTATAATGGCGAGTAAGCCGTCGTGGGACATCCAAACATGGGTAAGAGGCCGGCCAACGACAACAATCGACGATGTCCACCACCTATCGGCCCCAACGAGTTGCGGCTGATGAATAGTCGCGCTCGGGAAATGCTGCTCAAGTACTGTGATCTTCCGCTATTCGAATCTCTTCTTAAGAAGCACGGACTCGCTCTGAAGGGTTCATCCGTATTGGATGCCGGGTGTGGTTCAGGATACTCGCTGCAACTCATTCTGCATAAGTTCGAGCCGGAGGAGCTTGTCGGGTTCGATATTGTGCCATCACAAGTCGAGATTGCGCGGTCTCGAGGTACTAAGGCGACCGTGTTGACCGCGGACATCACTGCACTCGACCTCCCCAGCCAGCGCTTCGACGCTGCGTTCGTATGCGGCGTACTGCACCACTGTTCCGATTGGCGCACAGGTCTGGCGGAGATCGCCCGTGTTCTGAAAGATGGTGGACTGCTGCTGATGGAGGAACCGGGAACTCTCCACCTCAAGTTCGAGCGATTGCTGACCCGGAACTCGGAAGTTCTTGACAGCGGATTCTCGGCGCGGAGGCTGGCGATGGAGACAGTTAAGAATGGACTGACGATAGTAGACAGCAGACATCTCTACTTCGGATTGTTCAGATCTTATCTGTGCGTGAAAGGAGCAGCAGTGCGCGCACCGCAGCACTTCTCAGCGAGGAAGCTGTTGCGCACACAAGTCTCGAGTTCCGTTGCTCCTGGACAGGAAGCTCCGGCGTGACTGGAATGCGGTCACCGACCCGAGATCACGACCCTGTGCAGGGTATCAGCGAGACGGACCGAACTTCCAAGGTCAATCGACACAGCGCTGCTGTTCTTTTCGAACTACGCTCACCATTTCAGCGCGGGCTACAAGCTCGGGCGCCTCAAGGCAGTCTGCCGAAGACTCGTAAGGATGACCCGTGACCTGAATGTACCGGTGAGCCTCAAGGGCAATAGTACGCGAGGTATTGCCTGCACTGCAGATCCAGCCGGTGATCTCCAGAAAGTCGCCTGCCTTCACCGGCGCCTTCAACTCGACACCGTGATAAGCAGCCAACAGGCCCTCATCGCCATCATACCGGACGAGAACCTCGGTCCCTACATCACCGAAGAGGCCGAGCACATACGCACCGTTCACCAGCCCTCCCGCATAATGCACATCCTTCTCGCTCACCCTGAGCCGCAGCGTAACTTTTTCACCAACGGTAATCGTTCTCTTCATCTGAGTCACTGTCTCCTTGCGGTTGACAACTGGCCCGCTACTCCGAAATCGGGCAGGCCATTCTACCACGTGCCAATTCACGTCGAATCAAACCGTTCTTGCCCGATCAAGCTGCAGGCGATACCCTTTGCCGCGACGAAGCACTTCACAGGAGGCGAGTCTTTCAATGAAAGGGCCCAATGGCAAACGTCCCAGGATCGAGGCGCTCAAGAACGGACCTCTCAAGGTGTCGGGGCTTGACAGAGTGACCGATACAGACGGAGGCGAGATAGACATAGACGATCCCGTACTGCTTTGCCGCTGTGGACACTCCTCCCGCAAACCGTTCTGTGATGGCACACACGCTCGTGTCGGCTACCGCAGCCATAAGCTCGACGGCAGGGTCCCGGATCGAATGCATGACTACCACGGCAAGGAGATAATCATCCACGATAACCGCGGGGTCTGCTCTCACGCCGAGCATTGTGTGAGGGATCTTCCCGCCGTGTTCAACCGGGAGATTCGCCCCTGGATACGCCCCGACGGTGCACCGGCTGATGCTGTATCCCGCACGATCGAGAGGTGTCCCTCAGGAGCACTCAGTTTCACAAGAGACGGGGTGTTGCACAAGGATCTGCCACGAGATGCGGCAATCCGCGTCGACAGCTGTGGCCCATACGAGGTCACCGGTGGCCCGGAACTGGTAGATTCTGAGGGGAGCCTACCCGAGTCCAGGGAACACTACACACTGTGCCGTTGTGGCGCATCGAAGAACAAGCCGTTCTGCGACGGAGCGCACTGGAACGTACCTGGCGACGGCGAAGGAAATGAAGATCGGATTACATGCCATTCAGAAGAGGCGGGGGATCCGCACCATACGCCTGTGGACGATGGCTCCGAAGGCACATCCCACTGAGGGCGAAGTCAGCCATAGGTTCTGCCTTCGAGCCCTTGACATATCCACACAAGTAATCGCACCGTACGAGCGCGCTTGACAATAGACTAGTACCAGTAACCACACCTTGCTGGTCATGAGAACCATTGGACAGCCTGGTGTCAAAGGCTGTAATATGGGAATTCAGCTACGATAACGCTTATGGCTTCAGAGACCGCTCTTCCGACCCGCATTGAACGACTCAGCGAACTCGCCCACAATATGTGGTGGAGTTGGCATCGTTCGTCACGAGCCGTATTCACATCGCTTGACTACCCGCTATGGTCGCTGACGGGACACAATCCCGTCAAGATCCTGCAGGACATACCGCCTGCCCGGTTGCGAAAGGCAGCGCAGGACCCCGCCTTCCTTGCACTGTATGACCGTGCGATAGCCGAGTTGGATGACGACATCGTGCGCAATTCTCACTGGTTCCCACGGACGCACCGTGGACACAGAGATAAGACCATCGCGTACTTTTCCGCAGAGTTCGCGCTGCACAATTCACTTCCCATCTACGCAGGAGGACTGGGCATCCTGGCCGGAGATCTTCTCAAAGAGGCTTCCGACCTTGCGTTGCCGCTCGTGGGCGTGGGTCTGATGTATCCCCAGGGATACTTCCAGCAGCAGATTGGTCCCGACGGCTGGCAGCGGGAGGTATACAGGCAACTCGATTTCCGTGCCACTCCGCTGATACCAGTGCGGGCGGTGCCGGGCAGTCTCTGTTCTCCCCTCACTTCAATCAGGCTTGGCGAACGTGATGTCTACCTCGGTGCGTACCTGGTCCGTGTGGGGAGAGTGGAGTTGTACCTTGTGTGCACCGATGTGGAAGGCAATTCGCCAGAAGACCGGGAACTGACGTCGCGACTCTACACAGCAGACAGGCCTCGACGCTTGCAACAGGAGATGGTGCTTGGAATCGGTGGTGTGAAGATCCTCGAGGCACTCAACATCGCCCCACAGCTCTGGCATGGAAATGAGGGGCATACCGCATTCATGATGATGGAACGAATCCGTCGGGAGTGCGCGCAGGGTGCCACATTCGAAGATGCGCTGGAGAAGGTGCAAGCCGCGACAGTCTTCACCACACACACGCCAGTTCCGGCCGGACACGATGTCTTTGCCTTCGACCTTATGGACGAACACCTGCGCGGCTACTGGCAGATGCCGGGCGCTGATCGCGATGCAATGCTGAAGTTGGGCCAACAGGACAGTGCAGAACAGCAGTTTAACATGACTGCTCTCGCCCTGAGGACTTCTTCGAAGAGCAACGCAGTCAGCCAAATGCACAGGGCGGTAACTCAGAAGATGTGGCACTCACTGTGGCCCGAACATGCCGAGGAAGACGTGCCGATTACCTACGTTACCAACGGAGTACACCTGCCGACATGGCTTGCCTTCGAGATTGCAGATCTGTATGACCGGCACCTCGGCAAGGACTGGTTGTCCCACAGCGATGAACCGTCAACCTTCGAGAAGATAAGAAACATCCCCGACAGAGAACTATGGTCCGCCCGCAGGGAGGTAAAACAGAAGCTCATTACCGCTATGACCCTGAGGGCCCAGGAATGCTGGGCAACCGGCCGATGCAACGGCCAGCAGGCGTTGGCCATGGGTGCGTTGTTCGAACCAAGCTCACTTACCATTGGCTTCGTTCGCCGCTTCACCGAGTACAAACGGCCCACTCTGCTGTTCGAAGACATCGAACGCCTGAAGCGCATCGTCAAAGACCCCTGGAGCCCGGTCCAGATCGTGTTCGCCGGCAAGTCGCATCCGGCTGATGAGGCATCGAAGCGGTTGCTGCAGGACGCTTATCGGGCCTCACTCGATCACGACTTCTTCGGCAGAATCGCGTTTGTGGAAGACTATGACATGCATATTGCGCGGCTGCTGGTGAGAGGAGTCGACGTCTGGCTGAACACGCCGCGCAGGCCGCGCGAGGCCTCTGGCACGAGCGGTATGAAGGCTTCCATGAATGGAGTGCTGCACCTGAGTGTCCCGGACGGCTGGTGGCCGGAGGGATATAACGGGACGAACGGCTGGACCATCAGTGATGAGTCGCTCTCCTGGAACTCCGAACAGGAAGACGAGCGGGATTCCGCCGCCCTGTACGAACTCCTGGAACAGGAAATCATCCCCCTGTACTACGAACGCGATCGCTTCGGCGTGCCACACCACTGGCTGGAACGGGTAAGAAGTGCAATGATCACGATATCACCGCAGTTCTCGGCCCGTCGCATGATGAAGGACTATGTAGAGGAGATGTACCTCCCTCTCCTCGAGTCCAGGCAATCACCTGACTAGCGCGCCACCCCGCGAACGCCTCAATTGACACACCCCACAGTTCGTGGTTAGTCTAAACGCCGCCAACACCTTTCGTGTATCGCCAAAGGATCCTTCAATGAACGAGTACCCGGCACCACGAGTTGTAATCGAGGACATCAGTCCCAGCATCGATTGCGGTCGCTTCCCTATCAAGCGGGTCGTGGGCCAGCACGTAGAAGTTCAGGCGGATGTGTTTGCCGACGGTCACGAAGAGTTAACCGTTGTGCTGCAATACAGGCCAGTAGGCACCGGGAAATGGTTTTTTGCGCCCATGAAGCACCTGGGAAATGACAAGTGGCAGGGTTGGTTTGAAGTGGCCTGTGTGGGAGAGTACGAGTACACGATCTCGGCCTGGGTCGACAGCTTCGGCACATGGCAATCCAGGCTGCTCAAGCGCCTCGAGGCCCGACAGGATGTGACGGTCGAGCTGCTCATCGGCGCGGAACTGCTTGAGGCAGCATCGCGCAGGGCACCCAGGCATGACGCCTTCAAGCTGCAAGACTACGCGAGGAGGATCCGGCAGGAGAGCGGGAACGGTACGCCTCCGGAAGTATCGGTGAGCGCCGAGCCACGCGAGTTGGAAAGTCGCTATCCCGACGAAAACCTGATAACCACATCCACTCCAGCGCTCAGGGTCACCGTGGACCGTGAAAGAGCCGGCTTCAGCGCCTGGTACGAGATGTTCCCCCGTTCGTGCGCACCGGAGGCGGGCCAGCACGGAACGTTCAAGGACTGTGAGGCATGGCTCCCCTACGTGGCCTCGATGGGCTTCGACGTACTCTACCTGCCTCCGATTCACCCCATCGGCATGACCGCTAGGAAAGGTCGCAACAACTCGGTGACATTTGAGAAGGGAGATCCCGGCACTCCGTGGGCCATCGGCTCCCCCGAGGGCGGACACAAGTCTATCCATCCAGAACTGGGGTCACTGGAGGATTTCCAATCGCTGGTAGATTCCGCCCGGAACCACGGTCTGGAGGTGGCACTGGATATCGCCTTCCAGTGTTCCCCAGATCATCCATACGTGCAACAGCACCCGAAGTGGTTCCGGTGGCGTCCCGATGGCACTGTGCAGTACGCCGAAAACCCACCAAAGAAGTATCAGGACATCTATCCGATTGAGTTCATGAATGACGAGTGGGAGAGTTTGTGGCAGGAGCTTCGCGACGTCTTCCAGTTCTGGATAGACCATGGGGTGCGTATCTTCCGCGTCGACAATCCACACACGAAACCGTTCGCTTTCTGGGAGTGGGTTATCACCACGTTAAAGCAGGAGTACCCCGATTTGATCTTCCTTTCGGAGGCGTTTACGCGGCCGAGAGTCATGGCACGGCTGGCCAAACTCGGTTTTACCCAATCCTACACGTACTTCACCTGGAGACGCAGTAAGTGGGAACTTCTGGAGTACATAACCGAACTCACGCGAACCGATCTGGCCGAGTACTTCAGGCCCAACTTCTGGCCGAATACCCCTGACATATTGATGGACTACCTGCAGGAGGGAGGGCGCGCTGCATTCGAAGCACGACTTGTGTTGGCGGCGACACTCAGTTCGAATTACGGCATCTACGGCCCCGCCTTCGAGCTATGCGTCAATACGCCTCGCGAGCACGGGAGTGAGGAGTATCTTGATTCGGAAAAGTACGAAATCAAGCACTGGAACGTGGATTCGCCCACCAGTTTGAGGCCGCTCATTACACGGGTGAACCAGATTCGTCGCGAGAGCGTGGCACTCCGCCAGACCAACAACGTCGCAATTGAGCACACAGACAATGATATGCTGATAGCATACCGAAAGTGGGACGAGGAGACGTCCGAGCAATTACTGATCGTGGTCAACATGGACCCGAGATTTCGACAGGCGGGATGGATAACCCTGGACCTGAATGCGCTTGGCGTTTCACACGAGCGCACCTTTGTGGTAGAGGATCTGCTCACGGGCCAGACGTACGAATGGTCGGGCAGTCGTAACTACGTGGCATTGGACCCTTCCAGACAGCCGGCGCACATACTACGGATTGCTACCCTCTCGTCCGCAGCGCCCGGCGCCACGCAAGCGTCAGGAGGAACACGTTGAGTCCCCCAAG
>PUON01000145.1 GCA_003552125.1 Dehalococcoidia bacterium
GGCAGGACAGTTATCGTCACCGACGACGGCGTAGCCACCGGCGCTACCACTCAGGCGGCATTCTGGGCGGTACGGCTCGAGGATCCGGAAAGACTGATCGCGGCTCTGCCTGTAGCTCCCGACAATACAGTAAGGCGACTCGCCGAAGATGTTGATGAGATGATTTGCCTGCGTACGCCGCCCTTGTTCTCCGCTGTGGGGCAATTCTACAGGAGTTTCGAAGCCGTTGAGGATGAGGAGGTTCTCAGGATTCTTAAGGCGAAGCAGGGACGAGGAGGAGGGAGATGAATTCAGAAGTTCTGACAGGCGTGCCGCAGCTCGCGGCCAAAGCCGGGCACGCATTTGTGGTCACTGTGGATGCCAACGGATGGCCGCATGTGGCTGTCGCCGGCAGATTGGCGGTTACGCCTGAAGAACACCTCGTGGTGACCGATTGGTTCTGTCCTGTCACAATGGCCAATCTGCGCGCGAATCCCAAGCTTTCGGTCGTGGTGTGGGACTCTGCCTCGGATGTTGGCTATCAGTTGATTGGTGAACTGGAGGAAACAAAGGATCTCGGTGTATTGAATGGTTATGCGCCGCCGGTCGAGAGTGACTCGCCAATCCCACAGGTGGAGCGACAGCTCCTGGTGCATATTGACAGGATTCTCGACTTCAAACACGCCCCTCACACCGATGGCGAGAAATTGAAGAACTGGCGAGGAAGGGGACAATGACTCAAGATCAGGAATTTCTGGTACAGATTCCAGCAGGTGAGGTCGCCCTGGAAGGTGACCTGCGCATACCAGATGAAGCTCGGGGAGTCGTCGTATTTGCTCACGGGAGCGGCAGCGGAAGGCATAGCCCGCGGAATTTCTATGTGGCCCAGCAATTGAGAAACGAAGGGCTTGGGACACTGCTGTTGGACCTGCTCACTTCGCAGGAAGAAGCAGAAGACATGAGGACGGCGACATTAAGGTTCGATGTCAATCTGCTTGCGGATCGCCTTATTGTGGCTACCGACTGGTTACGTCAGAACATCAGTAGCAAGGAACTTAGCATTGGATATTTTGGCGCGAGCACCGGCGCCGCCGGCGCGCTCTTGGCCGATGCCGAAAGGCCTGGTGCCGTTGCCGCTATAGTATCACGTGGGGGGCGTCCCGACCTTGCGGGTAAGATGCTGACACGCGTCACGGCACCGACTCTTCTCATAGTCGGGGGCGATGATGCACCGGTCGTGAAGGTCAATGAGGAAGCCCTGATGGTGCTTAACTCACAGAAGAAGATGGTGGCTATCCCGGGTGCAACCCACCTGTTTGAGGAACCAGGCGCGTTGGAGAAGGTCGCTGCATTGGCAGCAGACTGGTTTGCCGGACATTTCCAGCAACAATGAGCAGTCTGCCATATCGGCATGAGCACGAGAGCGAAATGGAGGTGCGGCGGTGGCAACTTATGTGATTCTGAGTAGAGTCTCCCCTCAAGCCCTTGAGAAACCTGAGGAATTCAGAAAACTTGCCCAAAAGGTCTCAGAAAAAATCAAGGCAGAATGTCCGAAGGTCGTATGGAAAGAGAGCTACGGTACGTTCGGGCGTTTTGATGTCGTCGACATCGTGGAAACAGACGACATGAAGCAGCTAGCGAGAGCCGTCATGATTCTCCGCACATCAGGACATGAAGCTACGGAGACATTGATAGCAACTCCCTGGAAAGAATTCCTGGCCGACTTGTAGCTTGTCCAGAATGCGGTTTGTGATCCTGCGCTGGTCTTCAGCAACGGGTGGAGCAGGCTGTCATGCGCGGACAGGCCACGGCGTCCCGCGTATCTTTTCGACCGTGGGTGGAGTGGCTTTGGCGATTGCCCCTGCCACCCTACACTGACGCCTGCGTGGGGCCAGCCCGTCCTGAACACTCTGGTACGTCTCGCCTCCTACACGGTAGACGAGAGTTTGGCTCTGGCACGCCCTGCGGCTATGAGTTCGTTCAATCAGGTGGCGAGTGGAAGGAACGCAGATATGACTGCGGGTCGATTCAGGTATCGTACAGGGCTCAACGGTGCTTCAGTTCGCACGGGCCGGAACAGTAACCGAGCTGACGAAAGGGAGTTCGCTCGGCCCGGGGAATCTGATGCGAGCACTGAGGTACTGTCGTGATGACCTTCCCCCGCTGGCACAGGTCTTCGTCCAATGTCTGCGCCTATTGGGAGATGAGAGACCCTGTTGGTGGATACGGAATCGCGGTCGAACACCGATTACACGGCCGAGTATCGCGAGTTGGGCGCAGACAAAGGTGCGCTAATGTGCAATGCCAATCGGTGTTGTAGTCTGTCGCTGCAAGCGGTCCTGAAGGTTTCCGCCAGGATACGGGATACAGCAACTGCTCATTGGTCTGAAGGCGAAGTACTCTGCCCGCATTTCCATGAGTGAATCTACCTTGTTTCGCCGAAGACAGTTGCCGGTGAGAATGTTTCATGCGGATGACCGGTCCTTCGCAGAACCTGCATCGAGCCAACGGATTCCGCACTTATCAAGAGAGCCGCTCATTGCCTCCGCCTTTGGCTTTCTGCATCTGCCAGGTGTGGAGGTACTGCGTCACTTCGTCATCCGTAAGGTCGTGCCAATGATGATAGAAACTCGCGACGGCGAAAGGATAGACACTGCTTACTACAAGGCAGACGATGGCATCACATACTGGCTTAATTGTGTCATAGGCACTTCTCGAAGCCACCGGGCTGGCTACCACGATACGATCAGGCTTCTGTCGCTTCACTGATTCTACCGCGGCAACCATGGTGAAGCCCGAAGCGAGCCCATCGTCCACGATGATTGCCGTCTTACCTTCTGATGAAACTCGCGACAGGCTCTTCCGGTAAAGAGTGGTTCTTCGTTCAATCTCCGCCAGGACCTGTGCCGCCTGCAACTCTACCTGCTGCGGGCTCAAGCCGAGACGAGCCAGCAGTTGTTCATTCAAAAACATTGCGCCATCCTCGGCGACTGCACCATAACCGGCCTCAGGATTTTCGGGAACAGTAATCTTGCGGGTGACGACGACATCGAACGGAGCATTGAAGGACTTCGCAATCTCAATTGCGACGGGCACGCCGCCACCCGGCACTGCCAGGACGACAGTCTGCTCAGACTGATATGGCTTCAGTTTGTTGGCGAGCTTTGTTCCGGCATCAGTCCTGTCTCGAAAACGAGGTCTCTCTCCATAGATCATTGCGGCATCATCTCCCTTTGGGTTTCCATCGACTGCTGATTATGCGTTCAACGGACACCGCTTCCAGAAAAGGCCCAGCGGCTGGTGGCCAGCGGGAAGCACACAAGGTCGACTCGTAATCGATGCGTTGGATGTCCGTATTCGGGGTACCGCAAGGCATCGTCTCCCTTCGTGAGGTAACCGCCGGCGGGGCTTCCGCCGGGGTCACCCTATTGCCTACGTGTAACATGAAGCCTGTGTGTGCCACGTCCCGGCTTATGCCGGGTTCCTGATTAAGCCTGCAGGCTTTCCCAGAACTCTCTCAGGTCCTGAGGCAAGCCTGCCTTGATGTCTTCGATCTCGCCGCTGGTGATGTGCCTGTCCAACACTTTGAACACTGCCTGTGCCATCTTCTCCGCTTCTCTGGCTCTGACCGGCGCGCTGGCGAACTGCTCGCGAAGACTGGAGAAGAACTCATCTCTGTGGAACTTCAGAGGCTTATCAGCGGGATTCCAGCCTTCGTAGTACAACCCACGGAGAAGCATGGGCAATTGGGCTCCGAGATCGGTAGCTTCCTGTACTGTCAGTCGATCCCGCAATGCGTGGAGCACATGTCGCAATGCCAGGTATGCGTGACGCCGCTCACTGGAGCCTATCTCGTCCATGACCTCCTTCAACCATACGTTTGTCTTCTGGACGGTGGTGTCGAGTGCTGGTATACCTGTATTCTGCATAGCAGCCTCCTTCTCAATTTCATTCTGTTCGCCCTCATCCGCCGGTTACCGCTTCCTGGCTGTCCTCAACCCTGGTTTCCTCGCCCCACGCACGACTCCGGCATGGTAGCGAGCATTACGATGCGCCGCAAATGTAAGGAAAGCGCAGTTCCTGAATTGACTCTCTCCATTACCGTCAATCAAGTGGTATCTGACATTATTGGGAGTAACGAGCATGGCTAGCTTCGTGAATGCTGAAGCGCGTTCTGTACCGCCTGGAATACGTCCGCCGGTACCCACCTGATCCACCAGTCCTCATATTCTCTGAGATAATAGATTGCAGCCTCCTCGTGTGAAGCATTCTGCTCATCAAGGTACGCGAGCACAGTGCTGTGCTGTTCAGCTTTCGTAGTGTAGTTCTGCAGGAACTCGACCGGTTCGCCATAACGTGCGGCGAACTCGGCATTGACCGCGATGTTCACGTTGTTTGACGGGTAGGCACACGCGTAGGTGGTTCCCCAGATGTTTTCATCGAACTCTGGTTCTTCAAGACGGTACATGTCGAACTTGCCGAGTGCCGCTGAAGGCGCCCAGTGGTAGCCAAACCAGGGTTCACCTCTCTCGTAGGCCCCTGTCATGGAACCCACCAGCGCCTCTTCGGAACGCGCAACGAGGTCAGTGTAATACTCATCAAGTCCGTAGGTGTTCAGCTTGAGGGAATTGATTTCCGTAGCCTCCCACCCCGGTGCTCCATTGACGAAACGCCCCTTGGTTGGCTGTTCAGGGTCCCGGAACAGTTGCCAGTGGTCGTTCATGTCAAAGACGGTCTCGATTTCGGGAGCCAACGGCTCAATACCGCGCTCAGGATCCCCCTCAACTACGTAGAGAGGTATCAACCATCCCTGCCAATTATCATCGAAGTTGGTACCGAGATCGATGATGTCGCCAACTGCAACAGCGTCATCATATTCCTCCTGCTGCCTTTCAACCCAGACCTCCATGTTTATGTGCACATATCCTCTGCGAAGACCTTGAAAGATGGTTGCCGTATCACCAGGGACAAACTCAATGTCTTCGTAGCCGTATCCATGCATCAGTATGAAGGCTGCAATCCGGTTATTCACCAGCGCGCTATCCCATGGGAGGTCTCCAAACATTATTGGCGCCCGCTCCGGAGGTACGCAAGCGGTGAGCGGGGTAGCCAGCAGCACCAGAGTTGCAGCCAGGAGGAGGATCATGCCTCTCATGGGCCCTATACCCGTGTTCATCGCTTTCTTAAATGCGTGTCTCTTTGGTTTGAAAGCATCCTCCAGCGGTAGCGATGTACGCTTTTGTTGCAGGATGATCGGCTCAGAATCAGCTTCGCCGGTGACAACAGGTGGCTGGCTCGAAAATGTGTTTGGACCGGGTCTCTTGATGTCACTGCACCGGGACCGAATACGCTCATTAGGGCCCTGGTACGGTGGGTGATGTAGAGTTGGTGCATCCGCTCATCAGGGGGCTTGTTCGGGATTAAGCTCAGGCTAGGCTCATCCCTATGAAAATTGGACCGAAGCCTGAAGTCTTCCCGGACCGCGACCACTGCACACCACCGCATCAACCGTTGTCGGTGCATGAGTGACGTGCATTCCGGCGGGAGGACCGGCCGATGAGAGGTCGTCCCGCCGGAACGCTGAATGGCCTCACGCTCTCTTCGTCGAATTACCACTGTCGTCTCGGGCCGCTGCTCTACTGGAAGTGCTTCCTGATGAGCTTCTCAAGCTCGTCGATGTTGTGTTCTTTCTGCACGAGCAACTGCTTCCAGAAGGTAAGACACTCGTCGCAGTCGCCTGACTGCTGCTCGTAGTCAGTCTTGATCCGCCACACAGACTTGCTCTCCTCCACCAGTTGCATCATCAGGTTGTACGTGTTGTTGTCAAGCATTCCACTACCTCCTTCACTAATCTCGTATTCCTGTATCGGACAGGAGTCGTCTTGCCCGGTGCCCGGTGCCCGGCATCCTCATACCGTGTCCCGCGCACTGTCACAGGACAGCAGCTATCCGGTTACCGGCAGTATCACGCAGTGAATCAGCCTGCCACCGTTACCCGCAGTGGTTTCCAGAGCGCCGCCCACGGTCCGCAGGTGCTCCTGAGCACGTGCCACCGCTGATGAGTGGCAGCTACTCGACTCTTCGTGGCAACTACCGTCTGCGCTGACCGTCAACAGCCAGTAGTGCTCGTTCGCATCCAGCACCACATCCATCCGCCCCTCGCAGTCGAGTGATTCGCCCAGTATCTCCTCTGCGGCTCTGTACAGCACGGTGCACCTGGTGGCGTCGAGCGGGTGGCGATTATGGCTTCTGTTGTCGAAGCTGTAGTCGACACCATAGCGCGACTTCAGGTCGGCAAGTCTCGACTCAAGCGCAGAGGCAAGTCCCAGCTCATCCCACACCTGGGGCCAGCACTCAGATCTCAGCATCACTGCGTGTGCCGCAGCGCGCTGCAGATAAGAGGCAATCGAGTCGAGACAGCCCGTCAGTCCCGCCTCCCGCGCCTCCTGTCGCAGCGAGTCCAGCTCAAGCCACGCACACTGCAGTTCTTCCACCACGCCGCTCTGAAGCTCATGGGCGACATGCGCCCGCTTCGTGGCAGCCCTCGTGTTCACCACGTTGAGGATCGCCCGCACATCACTCCACGAAGGGTGCGAGCCGTCCTGTGTCCGCTCCACTTCATCATCCACAGGCTGCAGCGTCAGGAGAACACGGTCAATGCGATGGTTTGCGGACAGCACCGGTGCAGCATCGACCTGCAATCCAAGTGCGGATCCATCCTGCCTGCACAGAAGGCAGCGTATGTTTCTTACCGTCCGTCCTCCCGCCAGCTCACGGCTGATACGGACGTAGGAGTCCAGCGGGTCGGCTCCATCCACACTGGCAACCGTACAGACCATCGCACGGTCCTCGGTCTCGTCCATCGCATCGGGGCTCAGCCCGAGCAGCTCCTTCGCCGGTCTGTTCGACCAGGTGATCTCGCCGTGGCGATCGACCGAGAGAAGACCAATCGGCACGCCGTCGACGATCTGCCTGAGCGTACGATGCTCTGCCGCTTCGTTCAGCACGGCTGCGGCCGACTCGCCTGCCTGATCGAGCACGCCGGGGTCTACAGATTCTGCATCGGCCATCGCACTTGCGAGCAGTGACGCGAGCCTGGCGGTGAGTTCATGAGTACGGGGCGCCCTGGCCCGGCCGTCAACGGCGTCCCTGCATCTCCCTCCCCGCGAGCGCGAAGGCCTGCCCGGCCTGTCTTCAGTGAGAATGCGCTCGATGCGCAACGCTCCGATGGGCGTCTCTCCTATGTGCAGGGGGATGGCCACACGGGGCTGCCCGTCATGATCAGCCTCTGCGCCGTCTGCATACCGGGACTCGCCCGAAGGAGCGTGTGCCACTCCCGCAGAATCACGCTTCAGTGATGCTCTGTCCTCATTCACAGGCATATCATCGGCATCCACCAGTATGACGCTGACGCCCAGCGTATCTGCAAGCGATGCATTGATCTCGCGCAATATCGTGACATCTACCAGGTCAGTAACCTTCATTCCAGTCTCCTCAAGCTCCGGTAATGCATCTGATTTCCTTACCGGAATGCGCTCCGATCCTGCCCTCCGCCGGAACAGAATGGCGGTGGAAGGCTGCTCATGAGGCCCCTCTTCTCCAGTCCACACATCCGCAGCCCTCCACCCTATTCACACAGAGCCGGTTGCTGCGCGGCACAAGGTCGCCCTCTCACCACGAATCCCGTGGTGTGCATCATCACCCCACGCCCGCGACCGTCCGCTCTGCCCTGCGTAACGGTCGGGCCGGCCACCCCGTGATTCATCATCTCATCATCCTCCTCTACCTTCCGGCCCGACCATGAGAGAAGTATGCGGTATCGGTTGCGGACCGCACATCACTCATGTGGCTAATCAGCACCACCGCAAAGAGCTAATCGGTCTTCCAATACCACAAAGAGCAGACACGATTGATTACTCGTGCACCGAAGGAGCTAGTCCGCATGACGGTGCTTCTGCGCATCGGAGAGAAGGACGCCATGAGAGGCACAGGCAGCATCCGTTGCCGGTGGCGGCATAATCAAGCGTTCAGCA
>PUON01000115.1 GCA_003552125.1 Dehalococcoidia bacterium
GCCGATGATGGTGAGGTTGCGTACGACCGCATCGACTGTGCGCTGATCGGCACAGAACGCCGCCAAATCCATGCCTGCCACGTAGGTCTGTATCGATCCGATGGCGTCGAGTATGTCCTGAACGCGAACCTGCCAGTCTCTAGCTGGCATGAATCGCCTCGGAGAGTATGCGCTGCCTCATTCGCTTGTGCAGTGCGTCTGGGGTCGCAAGATCCACGTTCCGGCCAAGCAGGTCCGACAGCCGCCGCTGCAGCCGAACGAACTCGATCAGTCCGATACGGGCATCGGGCTCGAACTCGACGAGGATGTCTATGTCGCTCTCAGCGCCGAGCTCGCCACGTGTGATGGATCCGAACAGGCGAAACGATCTAACGGAGAACTCCTGCTTCAGGTCGCCTGAGGACCGCAGTATGTTCCTCGCCTGCTGTATATCCATGCGAATCTCTACGCTTGAATTGATACTCCATAATCATTGTACCTCATCCGTCAATGCGGGCTGCATCCCGCGGATTCGGGACTCGGCCCACCGACTCACGTTTGGAGGTCGAGAAATCGCGATGGTTGGCGTTCCTCCCCCACCACCCCATCGCACCCCCAATCGCGCATTACCAATCGCAGACAGGCCGTTCGGCGTCTCACTTCAGGTTGCCCGGGAGAATTCTTTGCGGAACACCATCCTGGTTGCCACGCTCAGAACAGGGAACAGCGCGCCGATCCACATCGCCCCGGATTGTTGCCCGACGAGAGATTGTGTCGGTCAGGGCCGGCTATGGGGAACCTGTCCAGGTCCTCCACACACTGCAAACCTATGTCATGTGCCGCAGGAACACCTTCAACCATCCACATTTCGCTACGGTATTATAGATTAGCGACACATGCTATAATAACGTCGGTCGTTATTATAGGAAAGTGTGAAGATGAACCGGGGACTTCAGGGACGTTACGTACAGACAGCCGCCTCCGGGGAGCGTGTCCGGGCATTTGTGCCTGCCCCGCTGCCCCCTCATCCACCAATCGAATGGACGCCGGATCTTCGCGGCAGGTTTGACCAGGCGCTCGTGGCTATCGGTCGCCTCGACGGTGTCGCGATGCGCATATCCGACACATCCATCTTCCTCTACTCATATATCCGCAAGGAGGCGGTGCTGTCATCCATGATCGAGGGGACGCAGTCATCGCTGTCGGATCTGCTTCTGTACGAGATGGAACAGGTGCCGGGGGTACCTCTGGCCGATGTCGGCGAGGTCAGTAACTATGTCGTTGCACTTACACACGGTCTTGAGCGCCTCGATAAGGGATTCCCACTGTCGCTGCGACTTCTCCGCGAGATCCACGGTGTGCTCCTGGCCACGGGACGCGGCAGCGCACAGACCCCGGGTGAGTTTCGTAGAAGTCAGAACTGGATCGGGGGCACACGTCCGGGAAATGCCGCCTTCGTGCCACCACCACCTACGAACGTGCACGACTGCATGGCGAAGCTCGAACTCTTTCTGCATGATGAGCCGGAGCCCACGCCCGTGCTGCTTAAGGCCGCACTCGCTCATGTACAGTTCGAGACGATTCATCCGTTCCTCGACGGAAACGGGCGACTGGGACGCTTGCTGATCACTCTGCTGCTGTGCGAGCAGAACGTCCTGCGCCAGCCCATGCTCTACCTTAGCCTGTACTTCAAGACGCATCGGCAGTCGTATTACGAGTTGCTCGACCGCGTTCGGCTGCACGGCGACTGGGAGGCATGGCTGAGCTTCTTCGCAGACGCGGTGATTACCACCGCCTCGCAGGCAGTCGAAACAGTACTCCAGCTTACAGAGCTTGTGGAGAAGGATCGCGGCAGGATCAGCGCGTTCGGAAGAGCGGCGGTATCCACAGCCGAGGTTCATCGCGCGCTGCAGGAGAGGCCTATTGCCACCTCTGGCTGGCTGGGGCAACAAACACGGCTCACCCCGCTTACGGTCAACAGGAGCCTGAGGCTGCTGGAACAGGCCGGAATCGTCAGGGAGATGACAGGGAGGCGACGCAACCGGGTGTTCAGTTACCGGGACTATATGGACATCCTCAGCCGCGGGACGGAACTGCCGTAGCTGAAGAGCTGTCGGCAGCTCAGAATCTGGCGTTCCTCACTTCGCAGGAGCATCCACCGCATGCCCGTTGTATCATGTAAGTGGAATCCCGACCAGGGAGGTGCATGATGACGACGCGAAGGGACTACCACGGCGTAACGATCGAGTGCCTGCAGGGCAACATCGCGGACCAGCCCGATGTCGACGCAATCGTCAATGCGGCCAACGCACAGCTTCGCATCGGCGGAGGGGTGGCGGGGGCTATCCATCGGGCGGCAGGACCGGGGCTCGAGGAGGAATGCCGGCCGCTGGCGCCAATCCGACCGGGAGAGGCGGTAATCACCGGTGCGCACAATCTGCCGAACCGGCACGTGATCCACTGCCTCGGCCCCGTATTCGGAAAGGACAAGCCCTCGGACCAGCTCCTCGCCGCGTGCTACCGCAACGCGCTGCGGCTCGCAGAGGAGCACGACATCGGGTCGATCGCCTTCCCCTCGATCTCCACCGGGGCCTTCGGCTACCCGGTCGAAGCCGCAGCCCGCATTGCGCTGCGCACGGTGCTTGAGGAGTTGCCGGGGTTGACAAGTGTCAAGCTTATCCGGTTCGTGCTCTTCAGCACCGAAGACCTCGAAGTGCACAGCCATGCACTGGAGAAGGCAATCGGCGAGGCACGCTAGGGGCTGCCACGGGCAAGCGCTGAGGAAATGACGCGAAGGAGATCTTCAGCCTTCGCGAACGAGATGGAGACGGATATCCCTGGGCAGGTCCTGCTCGTCGAAGTGGCAACGTACGGCATCTACAGCCATGCGCCTGACTTCTTCCAGTGTATCGGCCTGCGTGTGGATAGAGTATCCCGGGACCCGGGCCTCATAGCCCCCATCGACAGATTCCTCCACCAGGAACAGTATCTCCTTTGGCATTTCAGTCCTCCGCTACAGTGGATCGGGGACAGTCAGCACGATGCTGCCTGGAACGGCCCACGGTGACGTAGTCTCCAGGACACCGCTCCTGATCCCCTGCCCATGCAGCCATACTATAGCACCCGAACAGGGATAATGAAGGTGACTCTGTCGAGAGGCATCGTGCCCACGGGTGGAGTAGGGTACATGCAGGGGACGGATACATCCGTCCCGCCGGGTGTCGTGCGAGGGTGTGGTCCGTTGTAGGGTGCCGGTTCTCACACCGACCCGCTTCTGCCTGCGGTGTACCCCGTGTGTCACGTGATGACCACGCGTGCCCCCATCGCCCCGCAGGGTGTCCCTGTTCTCAAACCATCCCGCCTCGGTCCGCGATGAACCCCATGTGTCACGTGATCTCCGCGCGCGTTCGTCCTTGCCACGGGCTGCCTCGCGGACTACAATTGCCGCACTGAGGGAACTCTCATGAAGGAAGTGCTACTGTCTGTCCACATCGAGGCCTTACCGGAGGGCGGATTCCTTGCCACCAGCGACGAGCTGCCCGGCCTGGTGGCCCAGGGAAGAACGGTGGCTGAGACTGTGGAGATCGCTCAGGACGTCGCTCGCAAGTTGATCGAATCCTTCCTTGAACATGGAGATGAACTGCCGCCCGGCTTGCGCAACGCGATGCCTCCGAGTGGTGATGTCCGCATACCTGTGAGCGTGTCCTGATGGGCAGGCTGTCCGGGTTCAGTTCGGATCAGGTGATCGGCAAACTCAGGCGTGCTGGCTTCGTGTTCGACCGCCACGCCAAGGGAAGCCACGAGATCTGGTGGAATCCCTCAACCCGCGCGCGGACGACCGTCCCGCGCCATCCTGGCGACCTTCCTGAGGGCACGTTGCGTGCAGTACTGCGCCAGGCCGGCCTCGATCCGGATGACTTCCTGAAGCTGTAATCGCCTCTGCCTTCGGGCACTTCCTTTGCTCAGTGAGACCCCGGTTCGCGAACCGCCCCTGCCGGTGAGTCTCCCGGCGGTCCGGCGTAGGGGTCGATTCCCACATCGACCCGCCATCGTCCCAATCGCGCGCCCACTACTGTGGTGTGAACCCCGCGCATGAACCCGCACGTAGGGGCACGATGCCTTGTGCCCGCGGGTGGGTGGCAGGGTATACGTAGGGGACGGATACATCCGTCCCGCCCTCTGTGTCGTCCGGTGCAGGGGTCGATTTCCCCCATCGACCCACGCGGGTGGCGTGGCCCGGTATCTTTGATCACGACGCCTGTGTCTTGCTCGTTAGTGTCTGCGGGGCTAGAATAGGGTCATACGATCATTCTTGCTACCGGTACGGAAGGACATATGACAGTTCGCAGATTCACCGTGGTAATTGAACGGGACGAGGATGGCATACTTGTCGGGACGGTCCCTGCTCTGCATGGGTGTCACAGTCAGGCTGCATCCGTTGACGATTTGATGGAGCGCATGCGTGAGGCGATCTCACTGTGTCTCGAGATGCAGGGAGAAGACGCCAATACCGGTCTGGAACTCGTCGGCTTTCAATCGGTGATTGTATGACACGGCTTCCGCGTGTCACCGGTCCTGAGGTGATCCGGGCGCTGGAACGGGATGGCTTTGCCATCGCGCGCCGCAAGGGTAGCCATGCGTATCTCAGGCACGTTGACGGTCGAGCCACTGTGGTTCCCCTGCACTCAGGGGAGACAATCGGGCCTGGACTTCTCTCCAAGATCCTGCGTGATACTGGTATCGACAGAGAACGTTTCCTCACGTTGCTGGGATAGCAGCGACGTCTTTCGGGCTCGTGCCTCAGACGCTTGACCTTGAGAGAGCACCCATCTGCATCTTCCATCTCAAGGGCCATTCGGGAACGGCCCGGGCCGGGCGGCAGGGCATCGGTAGGGGCGACACCTGTGTCGCCCGCCATCGTTCAGATCACCCGCCCACATATGCATGCACTATTACCGCCTGTTCACTGTCGTTGCGGGCGGGTCTGAGACCCGCCCCTACGTTCGCGGAGTGCGGTGGTTATACGCAGGGGACGGATACATCCGTCCCGCCGGGTGTCGTGCGAGGGTGTGGTCCGTTGTAGGGTCCCGGTTCCCACACCGGCCCACCACCGCCAGGTAATACGCCCACGTGTGCACAAGTCATCACCATCGTGATTCACCACAGGACAACGGACGGCACTTGTGCCGTCCCTACACCGAAACCACCAACCAACCCTTGGCGGGCCGTTCGCGAACGGCCCGCCATCGTTCAGATCACACACCCACGATTGTCATGTGACAACCGCACGCAAACCCGTTCGTAGGGGCACGATGCCTCGTGCCCGTGGGAGCGGTGGCGGGGTATACGCGGGGGACGGATATATCCGTCCCGCCATCGTTCAGATCACACGCCCACGATAGTAATTTGAACCCCGCACGTGGACCCGCACGTAGGGGCACGATGCCTCGTGCCCGCGGGTGGAGTCGGGTCTGCGCAAGGGCACGCTGCCGCGTGCCCTCCCGGGTACCAAACGCGCGCAGCGCCCCGATTGCCCCCGCAGGGGTGTTCCTGTTCCCACACCGGCCCACCACCGCCAGGTAATACGCCCACGTGTGCACAAAACATCACCATCGTGATTCACCACGGGACCACGGACGGCACATGTGCCGTCCCTGCACCGAAACCACCAACCAACCCCTGGCGGACCGTTCGCGAACGGCCCCTACAAATGCGGGGGCATGTGCGGTGGTTATACGCAGGGGACGGATACATCCGTTCCGCCAGCCGTGTGAATGCCGGGACACCTGTGTCGCCCGCCCACCCACATACGCACGATGCTCCGTAGGGATGGGCCATGGCCCATCCTCTGTCCCGTACATGTCACACGTTGATATCCATTCGCGTGCATCCAGGACAAGTGTGCATATTTGCATTTGAAATGCAATATGGCACATAATGTAAACATGGATACAAGCGGATACATCCGTCGTTCCCTTGAACCGGTGCTCCTGAAGGCGACTTCAGAGTTCCCTGCCGTGCTGCTTACCGGGCCAAGGCAATCCGGTAAGACGACCCTGCTCAAGCACCTGTTTGGTGGCAGTCATCGTTACGTCACAATGGAGTTGCCGGATGTACGCGAAGCGGCGATTGCCGACCCTCGCGGATTCTTCTCTCTTCATCCTCCACCCATCATCATGGATGAGGTGCAGTACGCTCCCGAATTGCTCCCCTACATTAAGGAGCGAATAGACGCCCACAGGTCCATCCGCGGACACTTTCTCCTTACGGGATCTCAGAACCTGCTCCTGATGGAACGCGTCACCGAGTCGCTGGCGGGTCGTGCGGCCACACTTCGGCTGCTTCCACTGTCGACGCGTGAGTCAACGGGGCGCCCCTCGCGGCCTCTGCCATGGGAAGAACGTCCAGTTGAAGACGAGGCCAGTGAGGTTTCGCCTTTCGGCTTGTGGCAATCACTCGTACGAGGTGGCTATCCAGAGTTGGTGGCACAGCCGGATCGGGACTTGTCGCTGTGGCACGCCAGCTATGTGCAGACGTACCTGGAACGGGATGTGAGATCGCTTCGCCAGGTGGGGGACCTGACTTCGTTCCAATCCTTCCTCCGGGCCCTCGCCGCCCGCAACGGTCAACTGCTCAAGCTCTCCGAATTGGCACGGGATCTGGGCGTGGCGGTCAACACGGTGAAAGCATGGTTGTCGGTACTGGAGGCAAGCTACCAGGTACTGGTGCTTCGTCCGTACTACGCTAACATGAACAAGAGACTCGTCCGAAGTCCCAAGGTGTACTTCACCGATACGGGCACGTTGTCGCACCTGGTTGGACTGCGAGATCCTTCGCATGCAGCAGCCGGTCCGATGGGAGGCCCGATCTTCGAGACTGCGGTCCTGATGGAGGTGGTGAAGACATTCGTTCATCGAGGCCAGGAACCCAGGGTCTACTTCTGGCGCACGTCTGCAGGAGAAGAGGTGGACATTGTCGTGGAGGTCGGACAGACGCTGGTTCCTCTTGAAGTGAAGCTGTCCGCCACCCCCCGCCCGAGTATGGCGGCAGGAATCGTAAAGCTACGCACCGCACTTGGTGGGTCGGTCTTACCGGGCTACGTGGTACATCCCGGCGACGTTCGCCTGCCGGTCGTTCCTGAAGTGACGGCACTCCCGTTTGTTGACCTGTAAGCACGGGGCGCAGCCAGGAACGGATTCCCACATCGACCCGCCATCGTTCGGATCACCCGCCCGCGATTGCCATGTGAACACCGCACGCGAACCCGTTCGTAGGGGCACGATGCCTCGTGCCCGCGGGTGGGGTGGCGGGGTATATGCAGGGGACGGATACATCCGTCCCGCCATGCGTCTTGTCCCTGGTAGGGGCGGTTCGCGAACGGCCCGGGTGGATCGGCAGGGCATCGGTAGGGGCGACACCTGTGTCGCCCGCCATCGTTCCAATGACACGCCCACGGTTGTGATGTACGTAATGCGTGTGAATCATCTCGGAATGTAGGGGTCGATTCCCACATCGACCCGCCATCGTTCCAATGACACGCCCACAATTACCATGTGAACCCCGCACGTGAACCCGTTCGTAGGGGCGCATCGCGATGCGCCCGGAGGGGTGGAGTGGTGCTGCGTAAGGGCACGCGGCAGCGTGCCCTCCTGGGTACCAAACCCGCGCAGCGCCCCGATTGCCCCGCAGGGTGTTCCTGTTCCCACACCGGCCCGCCACCGCCACGTAACAGGCCCACGTGTGCACAAGACATCACCATCGTGATTCACCACGGTACAACGGACGGCACATGTGCCGTCCCTACACCGAA
>PUON01000113.1 GCA_003552125.1 Dehalococcoidia bacterium
CCCGCACCGATGTGGTATAGGCTTCATCCACTCTCGCACGGTCCTCAGGATGTACCAATTCGAGAAACGACTCATACGTAGCCGCGAACTCCTGCGGCTCAACCCCGAAGATGCGGTAGGTCTCATCTGACCAGGTCAAGTGGTTAGTGCGAAGGTCGACCTGCCAGCTTCCAACGTGGCCAATCTGCTGAGAACGAGCCAGCAGCCTCTCGCTTCTACGTAGGCGCTCCTCCACCTCACGCTCACAGCTGATATCGCGGTTGATTCCCTGGTAGGCGACGATTTGGCCGGCTTCATTCCTCACCGCGGTGAGCGCGCGCTGGCACAGGAAGGTAGAGCCATCCTTACGTCGATACAGAATCTCGTCATGCACAACTCCGTGGAGCCACATCCGGCGCACGAAGTCATCACGCTCCGCCGGGTAGGCATAGCAGTCGACAGCGTTTAGCGAGGGCAGATCCTCTCTCGTATAGCCAAACAGGTCGAGCCACGCCTGGTTAACGTTGATGATGCTCCCATCCGGAGTACAGATGAACAGGGCATCAGTAGACTGTTCGAAAACGAACCGAGAATCTCCGAAGTCTTCGTTCGGAGTGGCAGGCTTACGTTCTTGCGACATTGCTAACCTCTAATAGTATGGCAGCTTCTGATGCCTGACTACTTCAGCAATAACTCGAAACACGGCACCGGCTGCGCGGCTGCATGCACCAGGCCACAGCCTCAAAGGTGCAAGTACTTCATCGTGCATGGTACCGAAGTCATGTATCAAAGTCATGCCCTCCGTAGCAGACGTTGACCAGATTCATGAGCAGTACAAGACCCACTCAGGTCGCGAAGTGGACCAGCCGTTACAGTTCCTGAACTACGGATTCATTCGATTGATCCTCTTACTCCCGTTGACAGTGGTGGCTCACGGGGAAGCCATTGGGGAGTCGCCTTAAGGCGACTCCCCAATCCCAAGAAGAGTAGAGCGTACGTGGCCTACGAACTCGTGGTTCATAGCGTCTGTCTCTATCTCTTTACAGGGCCTCAGTCCGGATCGTGTATCGATGCCTCACCCATAACTGTCCTGAGGACAATCCACCAGTCTCTCTACGCCTTCTGTGCAATCATCCGTTCTGGCCAGGATGATGTCTTTTCCGTTGAAAGACCAATGCCCTGGTGTCGATCTCGATTCTGTCCATTCCCACATATCCCTACCCCACCATGAATTAATAAAGCCCCCTTATGTTGGCCGGCCATCGAAACCGCCCTTCCAAGCCAGTCTTCCTCGCCAGCTGAATCTATCAGCTTACAACTGCATTATCTCAGACACCTCTCGCCATCATGAGACACTGCCGGTCCATTGTCCGCAGTCAGACGGTCACATCACCTGGTACCAGCCGGCTCATCAATCTAGCCCCACTCACCGTCTTCCAGAGTCACCGCACGCAAAGCCCAGAGGATGCATCTACAAGATGCAGTAGCACGATCACCCGGCCGAGCAAAGTCCTGCCGGGCAGAAGCATACTCGACAGCACATACTCTGCACGCGGGTGTCGCAGTGTGAGGAGTCCCTTCCCATCAATAATCGTGCTTGAATCATGCAGGCGAAACCCGCACCTATCCACCGACCACCTTGAGCGCCTATTCACCGGCACATGAGGCAGAAGGCATAAAGGAATGAACTATGAGGCGCGGGGACGGAAAGCGCTGATCTGCACGGACCAAAAGGGTCCACATGGTCGAACTCATGAGGTCATATGAACGACCCACTAACGTCTTATGACAAAACCTCAGTCTCCGCATAATTCGCTCGCACGCCCAACTATGCATATGTGGATCATGGAGGTGAATATGGAATTTGACGTTCTGACGCATCAGTAACACGGCGAAGACCATGCTTCACCGCACTACACAGCACGTGACAGAATCTACTAAGGAGAAGAGTGAACTATGCTAGGCAATCTAAAGATAGGGACCAAGCTGATAGGTGGTTTCCTCGTGGTACTCGCACTGCTGGTTGTCTCATCGGTCGTTGGTTTCACCAACCTGAGTGCCGCCAATGATCGCATGCACGAGATGTACGACGATCGCGTGGTGCCGTTGAGCCTCCTCGTCGAGATGGAGGCAGACTTACAGGAAATTCGCGGCTCGGTCTACAACATGATGGTGGTACCGGACCTGACGGCCCAGCTCGAGGCGCGGATTGGGGTCCTGGAGCGGCACATAAACGACGACCTCGCACTGTACAGACAGACGGAGCTTACTACCGAGGAAGCATCTCTTCTGGCGACGTTTGAACGGTCATGGAGCGTCTACATGCCAGAGGTGAGACGCATAATCGATGCCCACAAAGCCGGACAGCAGGCCGAAGCGATGGCGATGCTTGAGGCCGGATCTGTAGTGGTTCAGGCACGTGGCGAGATGGTTAACGCCCTGGATTCGCTGACAGAACTCAATGTAACCGAGGCTGCAGCGCTGGATACGATGAACGAAAGCGAGTTCCAGTCCGCAACCCTGATGACAGTCCTTCTGGCAGTCATCGCGATCGCGGCTGGCCTTACAGTGGCCCTGGTGCTGAGTCGCAGTATCAGCAAGCCTCTTGCGGCCGGCGTCGAGATGATCCAGGAGATGGCGAAGGGTCGGCTGGGCAGACGCCTGAACCTCAATCGCAAGGACGAGATCGGGCAACTGGCTGCAACAATGGATCAGTTCGCGAACGACCTGCAGCACGAGGTAGTGGGCGTTATGCAGAAGATCGCCGCGGGCGACCTCAGCACCGAGGTCGTGGCCAAAGATTCGCAGGATGAGATTGCACCGGCGTTGCGTGACACCATTGATGCCCTTCGCAACCTCGTTGCTGAAGCGAAGAGTTTGGCCAAAGCAGCCATGGAAGGCCGCCTCTACACAAGAGGCGAAGTGAATAGATTCAAGGGTGGCTACAGAGAGATCGTGGAGGGTGTAAACCGCACGCTCGATTCCTTGGTCGGAATCATCGACGCGATGCCCGCACCGGCCATGATTATCAACACCGATTTCGAGATCCAGTACATGAACAAGGCTGGCGCATCACTTGGCAACGCAACCGGAGACCAACTGGCGCGAAGCAAGACCCGATGTCATGACTTCTTCAAGACAAGTGATTGCCGCACGGCGAAGTGCGCCTGCGCCCAGGCGATGCAGGGGAATCGAGAGGCGACTTCAGAGACCGACGCCCACCCAGGGGGACTGAATCTGGACATCGGCTACAGTGGCGTGCCGCTTCAGAACGAAGAGGGCAAGGTTATCGGCGCCGTTGAAGTGGTGCAGGACCTCACCGCAATCAAGCAGGCCGCCAAGACTGCCCAGAAGGTCGCTGATTACCAGGAGACAGAGGTCAATCGCCTGGCCGGCAACCTGAAGAAAGTAAGTCTGGGTGACCTCGATTGCGATCTCAATGTGGCGGAGGCGGATACCGATACCAAGGAAGTGAGAGATAAGTTCCTGTTGCTCGCAGGGGCACTGCAGGATTCTATCAATGCACTGAATCAAGTCTCGACAGTCTGCGAAAGGCTTTCCGTTGGGGACAGTAGTATCTGGATGGAGAAGCGTTCAGCGGCAGACGTGATGGTTGAGAGCCTGCAGAAGGCGATAGAGAATATCAGGCACGACGCCGAGTATCTGGAGGAGATGTCGAAGGGCAATCTCGACGTGGACATTCAGATCATGTCCGAGAAGGACACACTGGCGAAGAGCGGCATGGCGTTGCGAGACACACTGAGAACGCTGAACCAAGACATGCAGATGCTTACTAAGGCAGCGGGTGATGGCGATCTCGCTGTACGTGCGGACGCCGCCCAGCACAAGGGTTCGTTTAGAGAGATCGTCAAGGGTGTGAACGATACACTGGATGCGGTGATACTGCCCGTGAACGAAGCGGCCGCAGTGCTGGACAGGATGGCCAACAATGATCTGACGGCCAGGGTAGTTGGTGATTACAGGGGCGACCATGCCAAGATCAAGAATTCCCTGAACACCGCCATCGACAGTCTGACGAGCCTCGTGCAGGACATCAAGAAGAACGCCGAGACAATGGCGGAGGCGAGCCAGCAACTGTCACGCGCATCGGAACAGGCCGGCCAGGCAACGCAGCAGATCGCTGCCACCAGCCAGCAGGTCGCACGTGGCGCTAACGAGCAATCAACGTCGTTGCAACAGACCACCCAAGGCGTCGAGCAGCTTTCCAAGGCCATCGAGCAGATCGCGAAGGGAGCGCAGGAGCAGGCCCGTGGCATCGAGCAGAGCCTGGCCAGCGTCAGGAAGGTATCGCTGTCTGCTGACTCGACAACCGATAGTGCGAAATCGGCAGCTGATGGCGCAAAGCAGGCCGCCGAGTCAGCCCGAAAGGGCAGTGGAATGGCCAAGGAGACTGTGGACGGCATGGGGCGCATCAAAGACTCGATCGGAGTTGCCTCAAAACGGATCACCGACCTCGGGCAGAGATCCGACGAGATCGGCAAGATCGTCGCCACGATCGACGACATATCGGCACAGACAAACCTGCTCGCGCTAAATGCAGCGATAGAGGCAGCAAGGGCTGGAGAGCAGGGACGCGGATTCGCCGTGGTAGCCGACGAAGTCAGGAAGCTGGCCGAGCGCTCTCTCGGAGCAACCAAGGAGATCGCTGAGCTTATCGACGGCATCCAGAAAGGTGTGAACGACACTATCACCGCAATGGAGGACGGCAACAAGGAGATAGAGTCCGGGTACTCACTCGCGGTGGACGCAGGTAACGCACTGGATGAGATTCTCAGCCAGGCTGAAGCGGTCGGCCGCCAGGTGGAAGAGATCGCCGCAGCAGGCGCTCAGATGTCGGAGCTCAGCAAGGAGATGGTCAAACTGAATGAGGACTTCTCCAGCATCGTCGAGGAGAATACCGCCTCTACCGAGCAGATGGCTGCGAGCTCCGACCAGGTATCCAAGTCAATAGAAAGCGTTGCCGGCGTATCCGAAGAGAACAGCGCAGCAACCGAACAGGTATCCGCCTCAGCTCAGGAGATGAGCGCCCAGGTCGAGCAGGTAGTTGCGTCATCGCAACAACTGGCGGCGATGTCTGAGGAACTGAACCGGGCTGTCGCCTCGTTCAAGCTCAACGGAACAAATGGTTCCGGGGTTGGATTGTCGCTCCGCGACACCGCAGCAGTTCATCGCAACTAGCCTCACGAGCTGCGGGTGTGTTGACTCACACCCGCAGCTCACTGTTCAGAATCGCTAAGGAGGAACTCAATGGAACGAGATAACCGAACTCCCGAGGATGCCAAGAGCAGCACGCAGGAGCTTCAACTGGTCGTCTTCGACCTTGCGGCCGAATACTATGGCGTTGATATAGGCGATGTCAGCGAGATTATCCGCATGCAGGCAATCACGCAGATTCCCGGTGCCCCACAATACGTAGAGGGTGTCATTAACCTGCGTGGGAAGGTTGTGCCGGTGCTCGACCTCAGGAAGCGCCTCAACCGCCATGTGAAGGAGATAACGAAAGAGAGCCGTATTGTTGTGGTAAACATCGGCAGCAGTGAGGTTGGAGTGATCGTCGACGCAGTAACCGAAGTGCTCAGTGTTGCGATGTCTTCGATCGAACCACCCTCCAGCATGATCACGGATGTTGAATCAGATTACCTGCGGGGCATAGCCAAACTCGACACCAAGCTGATTATCCTTTTGGACCTGAACAAGGCGCTGGGTGGCATGCGCGCTCGGCTCGACAGTATTGCCCAGACGACCACGGATACGGTCGTTGCCGGGACGGAAGATACGTCCGACGTAAAGGCCACAAGCACAGGCGGCAATCACCGAAAGAAGTCCGGAGCCGCCGCCAAATAGGGTGATCATGTGGCGGATCCGCATATGATGCTGCGGTCAACGTTCATCCCATAGAGCAGCACATAGCGGATCCCGCACTGCTACCGGTCCTGACGACAGAGAGTGACTACCTTCACTCAAGCGGAGGGGATTCCTGTGAAACTGAATGCAGATATAGGCCCAGAAGAACTGAAGATCTTCCTCGAAGAGACTGAAGAGCTCATCGAGATCATGGACACCGGCATCATCTGCATCGAGAAAGACAACGGCAATTCAGAGTTGCTGCATGACGTATTCCGGGCCGCTCACACCATCAAAGGGTCTTCAGCCATGGTTGGATTTACACCCATGGCTGAACTCACTCATGCGATGGAGAGTCTTCTCGACGACCTCAGGAACCACCGACTCTCCGCGACAACCGAGGTCACTAACGCGCTGCTCCACAGTCTGGATGCACTGAAAGACCTTAAGAACCGGTTTGTTGACGGAGAAGATACCCCGTTCGACATCGGACCACTCGTTGAAGAGTTGCGTCACCAGTCAACACTGTGCGTTGAGAGGAGCGATGCCGGTCCAGCCGAGAATTACGTCATCACCAGCACAATTGACAACCACACTTTGGCTGCCATCAGGGCTGCCGAGACAGCCGGCCACAGCGTATATCGCATCAGCGTAACCGTCAGTCAGGAAAGCGATTGGGCCCAGGTGCGACTGATGCAGGTCGTGCAACAGTTGGAAAGGCTCGGAAGCGTACTTGCGTCCACGCCTTCCGCCGAGGCCATAGAGAAGGACCAGGCGGGACATGAACTTGAAGCGCTGTTTGCGGGAGCGATCGACGCGGACATGCTTCACGGAGATCTTGCATCGATTGCGGAAATCATCAATGTGAACGTTGTGCTGTTCACGGACCACGAAACTGAGACCACAGACGAATTACCGCAATCGGCGGGATACCACGGCACAAGGACAGCTGGCACGCAAGGACAACAACGCGAAGGCGGAAACGGAGAGAAGAGCGATCATCATTCTATCCAGAGCGTACGCATAGATGTACAGGTACTGGATAACCTTATGAACATCGTCGAGGAACTGGTAATTGACCGCTCCAGGATTGGCAGACTCGGAAAGCTGTTGGCGGAGCGCTACAGCGGAGACGATCTGGTCAATAACCTGGGGGAGACTTCTGACCACATCATAAAGGTCATCAATCAACTCCAGGACAACATCATGCAGGTCAGAATGATTCCGATAGGCACCGTCTTCAGCCGCTTTCCCCGGCTGGTACGTGATCTCGCCCAGATGCAGCACAAAGAGGTCGATTTCGCAGTTTCGGGGAGTGAAACCGAACTGGACCGTTCCATAATCGAACAGATCCGCGACCCTCTGATACACCTTCTGAGAAACTGCATAGATCACGGTGTCGAGGTCCCGGAGGATCGTCGGCTCGCCGGCAAGCCAGCACTGTCGAAGGTTCGTTTGAGTGCGCGCCAGGACCAGGAACACATTCTCATAACACTGTCGGACGACGGTAGAGGCATCGACGGCACCAAGGTCAGGGACACGGCAATCGCTAAGGGACTTGTTACAGAAGCGTCCGTGAATGGTCTGTCAGAGGCCGAGTGTGTGCAACTGGTCTTTCTGCCCGGGGTGTCGACAGCTGAGAAGGTGACCGATGTCTCCGGTCGCGGCGTTGGCATGGACATCGTCCGCGCCAACATAGAGAATCTGGGCGGTTCAATCAGGATTGAAACGGAGCTTGGCAAGGGCACATCCTTCTTCATTCGCCTGCCGCTAACCGTCGCCATTATTCAGGGGCTGCTCATCCGATCAGCCGACGTTGTCTGCGTTCTGCCGATGTCAGGAGTCGTGGAGACTCTACGAGTAGGGGCGGACGACATA